>NZ_JBHJSJ010000029.1:0-52416 GCF_042268845.1 Kitasatospora sp. NPDC056273
GGACGCGAAGATCACGCAGATCTACGAGGGGACCAACCAGGTCCAGCGGATCGTGATGGCCCGCAACCTCCCGTAACGCGCACACACACGCACCGACGGCCGGTCCCGGGAGCGGCCCGGCCGTCGGCGCCGACCCCGCGCACGGATGTTAGGTTCCGGTGGATGAGCGAGAAGGAAGAGCAGGACCAGCCCATGAATGACGGGCCCTCGAAGCCGGCGATGCGCGAGGCGCTGGTGGCCGCGGCCTTCGAGCTCTTCCTGGAGCGCGGCTTCGAACAGACCACCGTCGACGACATCGTCTCGCTGGCCGGCGTCGGCCGGCGCTCCTTCTTCCGCTACTTCCCGGCCAAGGAGGACGTGGTCTTCCCCGACCACGAGCGCAGCCTCGCCGAGATGACGGAGTTCCTGGAGTCCGGCACCGGCGAGGAGGACCCGGTCAAGCACGCCTGCGACGCCGCCCGCCTGGTCCTGCGGATGTACGCCGAGCAGCCCTCCTTCTCCGTCCAGCGCTACCGGCTGACCCGCAAGGTGCCCGGCCTGCGGGCGTACGAGCTGTCCGTGGTCTGGCGCTACGAGCACACCCTCGCCGCCTACCTGCGCGGCCGCTTCGCCGACCGCCCGGACGGCCCCCTGCGCGCGGACGTGATCGCCGCCGCCGTCGTCTCCGCGCACAACCACGCCCTGCGCACCTGGCTGCGCTCGGGCGGGAAGAGCGACTGGGTGGCCGAGGTGGACGCGGCGATGGCCTTCGTCACCGGCACCTGGGGCGACCGCCCGGCCGAGGCCGCCGCCGAGGTCGAGTCCGACGACGTCGTGGTGCTGGTCGCCAGCCGCCGGGCGCCGCTGTGGCGGATGGTCCAGAGCATCGAGAGCGCGCTGGGCACCGACGCCCGCTGAGGCCCGTCGTACGGGCCCGGCAAGGAACCCCCGCCCCGGTACGCCCGCCCCCGACCGTCACCCGGACGGCGCAGCCGCGCCCGCAGCGGCCCCGGCTGACGGCCCGTGCGCCGTGCGCGGCTCCCGGCGCCGGGCGAGACTCGGTCGCAGGACGGGGCCTCCCGGGCGGCGGGCGGCCCGGGAGCGCGAGGGAGCGGCGATGCCGACGACGTCCCGGCAGCCGGGCAGCGGCCCGACCCTGCACGAGGTGCTGCTGCACAAGGGCTACCCGCGCCTGCTGCTGATCTCGGCACTGGTCGGCATCCCGGTCTCGCTGGCGGCCTTCGGCTTCGTCGGCCTGGAGCACGAACTCCAGCACTGGGTCTGGGAGAGCCTGCCGGCCGCGGTCGGCTACGGGCGCGCCCCCTGGTGGTGGCCGCTGCCCGCGCTGCTGCTGGCCGGCCTGCTGCTCGCCCCGGTCGTGACCCGGCTGCCCGGGCGCGGCGGCCACGTCCCGGTGGACGGGCTGGGCGGCCCGCCCACGCCGCCGGTCGCCGTCCCCGGCGTGGTGCTGGCCGCGCTCGCCGGTCTGCCGCTGGGCGTGGTGCTCGGCCCGGAGGCACCGCTGATGGCGCTCGGCGGCGGCCTCGCCCTGCTCGCCGTCCGGTCCGCCCGACGTGCCGAACAGCCGCAGCTGGTGGCGGTGTTGGGGACGGCGGGGGCGGCGGCCGCGATCTCCACCATCTTCGGCAGCCCGCTGGTCGCCGCCGTGATGCTGATCGAGGCGGCCGGGCTGGGCGGCCCGCAGCTGATCGCGCTGATCCTGCCCAGCCTGCTGGCCGGCGGGGTCGGCGCGCTGGTCTTCACCGGCTTCGGCCACTGGACCGGCCTGGCGATCGGCGCGCTCTCGCTGCCGCAGGTGCCGAAGAGCGGGGTCCCGGACGCGGGTGACTTCCTCTGGGGCGTCCCGCTGGCCGTCGCGATCGCCGTGGTCTGCGTGGCCGGGCAGACCGTCGGCCGCCGGGTGAAGGTCCTCGCCACGACCGGCACCGCCCGGCAGACGGCTCTGCGCACCGTGCTGTGCGCGGTCGCCGTCGGCGGCTGCCTCGCCGCGTACGCCCTGCTCACCGGCCGCTCCCCGGAGGAGGCCGCGCTCTCCGGGCAGGCCACCCTGGGCACGCTCGCCGCCGACCCGGCCGCCTGGCCGGTCGGCGCGCTGCTCGCCCTGGTGCTCTGCAAGGGGCTGGGCTGGTCGATCGCCCTCGGCAGCCTGCGCGGCGGCCCGATCTTCCCGGCGATCCTGCTCGGCGCGGCGCTCGGTACGGCCTGCGCGCCTCTGCCGGGCTTCGGTGCCGCGCCCGCCCTGGCCGTCGGCCTCGCGGCCTCCGGTGCCGCCGTCACCGGCCTGCCCGTCACCAGTACCGTCCTGGCGGCGGCCCTGCTCGGCGGCGAGGCGGCGAACTCGATGCCGCTGCTGATCGTGGCCACGGTGGCGGCCTTCATCACCGCGGAGGCGCTGCGCGGCCGGCCGAAGCGGGAGGCCGCCCCGGCCGGCCGCACGGAGGAATCCGGGGTCAGCTGACCTCCGAACCCGGGCCGTCCGGGACCGCGGTCAGGTACTGCTCGATCTGCTGCTGGTTCTCCACCAACCGCAGGCACAGGTGCCGCAGTTGGGCCAGCTCCTCGGCGCTGAAGCCGCGGAAGACGGCGGCCATCGCGCGCTCCGTGGGCGCCCGGAACTCCTCCAGCCAGGCCAGCCCCTCGTCCGTCGCGGTGACCAGCACCGCCCGGCGGTCGTTCGGGTCGGGGGAGCGGCGGGCCAGACCCTCCCGCTCCAGGGTGTCCACCAGGCCGGTCGCATTGCGCGGGCTCACCCCGCCGGCCCGGGCCAACTCGCCCACCGTCAGGCCCGGTTCACCTCCTCCGTCCGCTCCACCCGTCCTGCTCGCCGCACCGAGCCGCACCAGCACGTCCAGCGCCCCCGCGCTCAGCCCCCGTCCTCGTGATCCGTGCGCCCGCAGCTTCTCCACCGCGTGGAACGCCGAGCGTGCGGCGGCCGCCGCCTCCAGCGCCAGGGTGTCCCCGCCCTTGGTGAACACGCCCATGGCCGTCCGCACCCTGCTGTCGTACAGCCGGCCCTCGGCATCCCGCCCCAGCGGGCCGGCCGCCGCTTCCTCCGATGTATGTACCTGCTTCATAATGAAGTCATTCTGCATTGTGCGGCGCGCCTGTCAAGGGGGTGGTCCGTCAACTCGCCCGCCGAGGGCGGGACTTCGATGGGAGCCGGACGTGCGATCCGCGAGAGTGCGTCGGCCGCCCGAGTCGCCAGCCAACCGTTCCCGTACGCCGGAGCCGCGTATCGGCCCGTTCGAATGACGCTGCCGAGGGACGGGGCGGGACGGGCGGTGCGGCGGCGGTCCGTGGCGGGGGGCCGATCGGGACGAGGGGTGACGGGGGAGTGCTCCAGCCGACTGATCCTGCGAGATAGGCATACGAACTGTATTTCCGCTGGTGGGATCGGCGATTCTGACGGGGCGTGAGGCCGGACGGGTCGCGGCGCCGGTTGCGGCGGGGTGCGGGCCGTGGCTGTCTGAATCGCGGCGGGGCCGACCGGCGCCGCCACTCGATCCAGAAACTCCGTGGAGGAGATTTTCATGCGTGCTCTCAAGCGAGTCGTGGCTGTCGGCGCCCTCACCGTTCCGCTGGTCCTCGGCTGCGCCGGCCTCGCCTCGGCCGGCACTGGAGGCATCGACGCGAACTTCGGCCAGGGCTTCTTTACCGCCAACCAGAACGGCGCCGGCCTCGCGGCCGTCGAATCCCACGTCGGCCCCGACGGTGTCTCGCACGAGGACTTCTGGATCTGGGCGGACGACAGCGGCGTCTCCGGTTCCTTCACGGGCTCCGGCGCCACCTTCGTCGACCCGGCCGCGGCCCCCGCCGACGCCCCGGCCGCCGCGGTCGCCGCGCCTGCCGCCGCCCCGGCTGCGGCTCCTGCCGCGGCTCCGGTCGAGGCTGCCGCCCCCGCTGCCGCCCCGGCCGAGGCTGCCGCTCCGGCCGCTGCCAACGAGGGCTGACCGAGCCCTGCCACCTCGGGCGTGACCCGCACCGTCCCGTCGGGCCAGGCCCACCCGGATGCCCGGCCGGTTCCCACCGGCCGGGCATCCGCCCGTGGCGGTCGCACCACAGCGGTGACCCGCGCCACAGGGGCGGTCCGCACCGGAAAAGCAGAAAGGCCCCAGATCAACTGGGGCCTTTCTTTCGGTGTCCGAGGGGGGACTTGAACCCCCACGCCCGATAAAGGGCACTAGCACCTCAAGCTAGCGCGTCTGCCATTCCGCCACCCGGACTAGGTGTCGTCCTCGCGGCTTCCGATCTCTCGTCCGTCGCGCTGACAGATGTAACTGTAGCAAAGATCGGCTTGGGGTCCCAAAACGGTTTCCGGCGGGCTCCCGGCGGGCGGGTCCGACGGGTGGCGGGGGCAAGGGGCGGCGTGTGGCGGGGGCGTGACCAGCGGGTTTCGGGAACGTGCGGGGGCTGGATCGGGATCGGGGGCTGGGGGAGGATGGGCGGACGTGCTCGTACGGCCCGGGTGCAGGTCCTGGGGGTGGCGCGCTGGTGCGTCGGTGCGGGCCCAAGACGCGAGGAGTGACCGTGAGCGAGCGGAGCGAGTCGGCGGCGCCGAAGGTGACGGCTGAGTCGGAGGTCGCCGAGATCTGTCGCGATCTGATCCGGATCGACACCAGCAACTACGGGGACGGATCCGGCCCGGGGGAGCGGAAGGCGGCCGAGTACGTGGCCGAGCAGCTCGCCGAGTTCGGGCTGGAGCCGAAGATCTTCGAGTCGGCCAAGGGGCGGGCCTCGACCGTGGTCCGGATCGAGGGCGAGGACCGTTCCCGTCCGGGCCTGCTGATCCACGGCCACACCGACGTGGTGCCGGCCAACGCGGCGGACTGGACCCACGACCCGTTCGGCGGTGAGATCGCGGACGGCTGCGTCTGGGGGCGTGGCGCGGTGGACATGAAGGACATGGACGCGATGACCCTGGCGGTCATCCGCGACCGGCTGCGCACCGGGCGCAAGCCCCCGCGCGACATCGTGCTGGCCTTCCTCGCCGACGAGGAGGCCGGCGGCACCTACGGGGCGCGCTTCCTGGTGGACAAGCACCCGGGGCTGTTCGAGGGCGTGACCGAGGCGATCGGCGAGGTCGGCGGCTTCTCCTTCACGGTCAACGACCAGGTCCGCCTCTACCTGGTGGAGACGGCCGAGAAGGGCATGCACTGGATGCGCCTGACGGTCGAGGGCCGGGCCGGCCACGGCTCGATGGAGAACGACGACAACGCGATCACCGAGCTGTGCGAGGCGGTCGCCCGGCTCGGCCGGCACCAGTTCCCGCTGCGGATCACCAAGACCGTCCGGGCCTTCCTGGACGAGCTGTCGGACGCGCTCGGGGTCGAGCTGGACCCGGAGAACATGGACGAGACGCTGCGCGTGCTCGGCGGCATCGCCAAGATGATCGGCACCACGCTGCGGAACACCGCCCAGCCGACCATGCTCGGCGCCGGCTACAAGGTCAACGTGATCCCCGGTCAGGCCACCGCGCACGTGGACGGCCGCTTCCTGCCCGGCTACGAGGAGGAGTTCCTGGCCGAGCTGGACAGTGTGCTCGGCCCGCGCGTGAAGCGCGAGAGCCTGCACTCGGACAAGGCGATCGAGACCGGCTTCGACGGGGCCCTGGTCGAGGCGATGCAGACCGCGCTGCGGGCCGAGGACCCGATCGCCCGCGCGGTGCCGTACTGCCTGTCGGGCGGGACGGACGCCAAGTCCTTCCAGGACCTGGGCATCCGCTGCTTCGGCTTCGCGCCGCTCCAGCTGCCGCCGGAGCTGGACTTCGCCGGGATGTTCCACGGCGTGGACGAGCGGGTGCCGGTGGACGGGCTGAAGTTCGGCGCCCGGGTGCTGGACCGCTTCATCGACGCCTGCTGAGCCGTTCCGCGCGGCGGTGCCCGCGCTGATCAGGTGACTGGGTCGGCCCGCTCCCGGGGCTCCGGGGGCGGGCCGACCGCATTGTCCGAGCTGATGATTGTGGGACAGGAAGAAAGAGATCGACAGAAGCGATTCTGCTCGGAATTCCAGGCCGATCATGTGTGCGAGATCTCACCGTTGCGGGTGAATGGGAGATCCACTCCGTACCCCGTTTGCCGCAGCGTCGTTCATCCCTGTGCAGCCCGCCGAACGGGTTGCGTTGTCCATACAGGAGGAATGATGAAGGTCAAGAAGATCGCCGCTGTCGCCGCCGCCACCGGTGGCCTGGTGCTCGCCGCCGCCGGTGTCGCGTCCGCTCAGGGCGGCGCCGCCGCCGAGGGTGTGGCCGCCGGTTCCCCGGGTGTCGTCTCGGGCAACCAGATCCAGGTTCCGGTGCACATCCCGGTCAACCTCTGCGGCAACACCGTGAGCGTCGTGGGCGTGCTGAACCCGGCGTTCGCCAACCACTGCGCCAACTTCTGAGTCGACCTCCGGGCCGTCGGGGCCTGTTGAGCCGACTCACGCGAGCCCCCGGGCGGCGGACGCGCCGCGCCGGGGGCGTTCGCGTCCGCGCCGGGGGCGTTCGCGTCCGCGCCGGGATACCGGATACACGGGATCCGACACGATCACTCGATCGAGTGAAGCGGGGTTTCGTTGCTCAACCTCCCCGTTGGCCTCTCGTTAACCCGTGTGCAGCCGAAGCCCTTGCGTGATTTACGGATATACGGAAATTCCGACTTTTTTGCAAGGTTCATGCCAAGGTCGACACGTCGTCTCGAAATGTCAGGGGAAAACATGAGGAAAGTAGCCAAGAAGGGGATCCTCACGGCCGTGGCCACCGGCAGTGTGCTGGCCTCGACCGCCGGCTACGCCTACGCGGGGGGCGCCGACGCGCAGGGGGTGGCCACCGGTTCACCCGGTGTCGTCTCGGGCAACTCGGTCCAGGTGCCGATCGAGGTGCCGATCAATGCCTGCGGCAACACGATCGATGTGATCGGCTTGCTGAACCCGTCCTTCGGCAACCGCTGTGCCAACGTCAGCGGCGGCGGCCATCAGGCGTCCAAGCCCGCCCATGGCGGCCAGTCCGGCGCCACCGGCGCCGGCCGTACCGACAGCTCCAGTGCCAGTGGGAGCCAGGGTGCCACGGCTCCGGCCAGCACCCTCCCGGCCAGCACTCTGCCGGCCAGTACCCTCCCGGCGAGTGCCGTCCCGGACGCCGCGGGTCCGGCCACCAAGGTTCCGGGTGCCGATGGCACGGGTGTCGACGTCCCGGGGGCCGGCGCCTCCGGTGTCGCCGCCAACTCGGCGGGCGTGCTCTCGGGCAACAGCGTCCAGGCGCCGGTGGACGTTCCGGTCAACGCCTGCGGCAACTCGGTGAACGTGGCCGGCGTCGGCAACCCGGCCTTCGGCAACGACTGCGCCAATGTGGAGAAGGTCGAGAAGGTCACCCCGACGCCGCCGGCCGAGGGCTGCGTGGAGACCTGCCCGACCCCGCCGCAGACCTCCTCCGAGGAGGTGACGAGCGTCGCGCGCACCGGCGTGGCTCCGGCCACCTCCGCGTCCGCCGCCGTGGCGCCCGCCGCCAAGCCGGCGCCGTCCGCCCAGCTGGCCACCACCGGTGCCGGCAACGTCGAGCTGCTCGGGGCCGCCGGCCTCGCGATGCTGCTCGGCGGCGGCGTGCTCTACCGCCGGGCCCGGGCCGGCGCCCGCTGACACGGCGGGCGGGGAACCAGGGCGCGCACTGAGCGGGACCGGTGCGCGCCCGCCCCCGGGCGTACCTGAGGAACGACGCATCCGCGGCCGCCGAGCGAACGGGCGGCCGCGGACGCGTGAGGGCTCGCTGCCGCCCGGGGCCGCGGTGCCCCGCCCGTCACCAGTTCCGGACCTGCCGGATGATCCGCCGCTTCAGCCGGACCGTCCGGCTGCCGTCGGGGAACAACCGCAGCCGGTCGAGCTCCCAGTGCCCGTACTCGGCGTGCTCGGTGAGCAGTTGGCGCGCCGCGTTGCGCGTGGTGCCGCGCGGCATGCGCAGGGACTGGTACTCGTACTCCGGCTGCCGGACCGGCTTCCGTGGGGTCAAAACGCTCCTCCTGGGGATCACCTTCAGGCAAGCCTACGGCCTGCCCCGGACAGTCGGCCCGGGTATTTCCGGCCGTCCTCCCGTGCGCGGGCGACGGTCGGAACGGGTGCGGCCCCGGCCGCCGACTGACAGTGCATCAGTCCTGTTGCCACTGTGGAGGGGATACCCCGATCCCGGCGCGCGAAGCGGCAGCCGGACGGCCTCGGCGGGCCCGGCGTGCGCCCTCCGCGCCCGCTTCGCGCCGGTGGCGCGTGGGGACGAAGCGGGACGGATCGGACATCAGGGGGGAAGTTGCGGTGAAATCGCGGGTGTAGGTGACAACCGCTGTGCGTGGCGACACCGCGGGGAGATAGCGTCTGCACCATGTCTGATGCCGCGCAGCCCACCATTGCCGAGGTACGCGCCGCCGCTGAGGCGGTCAAGGCCGCCATCGACCGTCATCTGGAAGCGGTGTCAAGCCCCAACGCAGCCGATGATCCCGCCGTCACCGCCGCCTACGAGCAGCTCGCGACGGCGGCCATCGCCTACGACCAGCTCCTGTACGAGGCCTACGACGAGGTCACGCCCTTCGAGATCCCCGGGGACGAGGGCCCCGGCGGGTACCACGGCCCCGAACAGCCCGAGGCGATCAGCGTGTTGATCCGCCGTGACTACCACGTCGTCGACCCCGAGCGGCTGCGTGCCCAGGCCGAGCGGCTGGACGAGTCGCTGACCCCGGGCGGCGCCGGCGCGGGCGGGGTGAACGCCGCGATCGGCGTGCTGTTCGGCGAGTACGAGCCCGACGAGATCGCCGCCCGCAGTGAGGAGTTCGGCCTGGAGGAGGCCGACTCGACGCTCTGGGTCGCGGCCACCGAGCCGACCGAGCCGGGCGAGTGGCTGCCCGAGCCCTTCGAGCACGCCGACCCGCAGCTGCTGATCTGCCGGTTCGACGTGAGCGAGGTCTACGACGACGAGGACCCGGACGACTGACGCGGACAGGACGACCGACGCCGTGCAGGACGGCCGACGGGCGGGCCCGGGAACACCGGGGCCCGCCCGTCGTGCGTTCCGGCCGGCGGCCCGTCGGAGCGGGGCCGGCCGGAACGCCGGTCAGTACGCCGAGGCGGCGTTCTCGGCGAGGACCGCCCGCAGCCGGGTGGTGCGCGACTGCGCCTGGCGCTCGGCGACGGCCTGGACGAGCGCCGGGCCCGCCGCGTGCACCACGGACAGGTGCCGCTCGCCGCGGCCGAAGGCGGTGTAGACCCACTGCCGGGTGAGCGCCTGGGCGGCGTCCTCCGGGACGACCACGACCGCGCCCGGCCAGCGCCGGCCGACCGCCTGGTGGACGGTCAGTGCCCAGCCGTGCCGCAGCCGGGCGGCCTCGGCCGGCGGGACGGTCCGGTGCGAGCCGTCCGCGTACTCCAGGTGCAGACCGGTGGCGTCGCCGTCCAGCACCCGGGCCGGGCGGGTGACGCCGGGGGTGGGGGAGTCGACCACCCGGTCGCCCGGGTCGAAGCCGCCGAACCGGCCGGGGCCGGGGTTGAGCCGGGCCTTGGCGGCGGCGTTCAGCGCGCGGGTGCCGGCCGGGCCGCCGTGGCCCGGGGTGAGCAGCACCACCTGCTCGGCCGGGATGCCCAGCGCGCGCGGGATGGAGTCGGTGAGCAGCTGGACGGCGCGGTGGACGGCCTCGCCGGCGTCCTTGGCGGTCAGGATGACCACCTCCTTGTCCGGCGCCTCGACGGGCTGGAGCTCGCCGATGCCGACACCGGAGACCAGCTCGCCGATCGGGCCGAAGTCCGGGGTGCGGGAGGCGACCGCCGGGCAGGCCTTGGCGGCCAGCAGGTCGGCGAAGACCCGCCCGGGGCCGGCCGACCAGAGCTGCCCCGGGTCCCCGCTGAGCACCAGCCGGGTGCCGTCGGCCAGCGACTCCAGGACGACGGCGGCCAGGTCGACGTCCAGCAGCGGGGCGTCCAGCACGACGAGCAGGTCCAGGGCGAGCGTGCCGTCCGGGGCGCGGCCGGGGCCGGCGGCGCCGGAGAGCAGCTCGGCGAGGGTGACCACGGGGGCCCCGGCGCCCGCCTCGGCGAGCGCGGCGAGGGAGTCCCGCCCCTGGTCCGTCCAGGTGGCGGCCCAGGCCCGCAGCCCGAGGCCGCGGGCGGCGGCGACCAGCGCGGCCGGCTCGGCGCGGGCCGCCTCGCCGCCGGTGTGCAGCACCAGGGCGTGCTCGGCGACGGCCTTGATCAGGGCGGTCGCGGAGGAGGACGACGCGGCCTCGGCGGCGGCCGCCCAAGCGGCCGGGCCGGGGGCGGCGGGGGGCTGCTGGGCGGAGCCCTCGGCGGCCTCCGCCCCGGCCTCCGCGTCCTCGGAATCGTCGGCGTCCCCGGTCTCCTCGGCGTCCTCGCCCGGCACGAAGGTGGCCATCAGCTGGAGCAGCTTCTCGGCGAGGCTGTCCTCGGCCATCGCCAGCCCCGCCAGGGCGAGCAGCGTCCGGGTCGGCGCCTCGTCCTCCTCGTCGCCCCCCGCCGCGTGCGCCTCGGGGCCGGTCAGCTCCTCCTGGAAGGACAGCACCCGCCCGTCCTCGACGGAGGCCTGGATCGCGGTGGCCGGCTCGGGCATCCGGAGCCGGTCGAGCCCGACCGCCACCTCGGCCAGCTCCAGGGCGGAGTGCCCGCGCAGCGCCGCCTGCTCCAGCAGCCACGGCACCAGCGCCCGGGCGCGGCGCTCGTCGCCCGGGCCGGCGCCGGCGCCGAGCAGCTCCCGGGCGAAGCCGTCCGCGTGCTCGGGCCGGACGCCGGGCAGGCCCAGCACCGTCCACGGGTCCTCGCGCAGCCGTGCGGGCGCCTCCTCGCCGAGCGCGGCCACGGCGGCGGCCGCCAGGTCGGCCGGGGCGCCGCCGGCGGTCAGCACCTCGACGGTGGCGCGGAGCACCTCTTCGCGCCGCCGGTCGGACACCACCGGGGCGGGGGCGGCCGGGGCGGGAACCCGGGCCGGAGCGGGGGCGGCCGCGACCGGGGTGGCCGGAACGGGGGCGGCCGGGACCGGGGCCGCGGCGGCCGGCTCCGGCTCGCCGGGCTCCGACCCTCCGGGCTCCGGGGCCTCCTCCGTCGGATCCTCCTCAGCCGGGGCTTCCGCCATCGAGGCCTCCGCACGGGCGGCACCCGCCCGTGCGGCACGGTCCGCGGCGTCCTCCGGCTGCATGCCGCGGATCCGCTGGGCCAGCTCCGCGAACTTCGCGGCCTTCGCCTCCGGGGTCAGCTTGGCCCCGGCGGTCACCTCCGGAGCGCCGTTCCCCGTGTCAGTCATCGTCGTCCGCTCCAAAGGTCACTCCACTGCAGGTTCTGCTCGACGACCCGGGCCGGTGGTCACAGCTCCGTCCACCCCTGGTCCGGGTAGTGGTGCACCGGCGACGAGATGTCGTCCAGCGCACCACGGATCTCATCCGGAAGCGTAAGCGCCTCCACCGACAGCGCCGACTGCAGCTGGGCCACCGTCCGGGCCCCGACCAGGGCGCTCGCCACCCCGGGCCGGTCCCGGACCCAGGCCAGCGCGACCGCCAGCGGGGTGCTGGCGAGCCCGTCGGCGGCGGTGGCGAGGGCGTCCACGATCCGCCGCGAGCGCTCTCCGAGGTACGGCTGGACGAATCCGGACAGGTACGGCGAGGCGCCGCGCGAGTCCTGCGGGACGCCGTGCCGGTACTTGCCGGTGAGCACCCCGCGCCCGAGCGGCGAGCCGGCCAGCACCCCGACCCCGGCGTCCAGTGCGGCGGGCAGCGCCTCCCGCTCGATGCCGCGCTGGAGCAGCGAGTACTCCAGCTGCGCCCCGGCCAGCGGCACCCGCCCGTGGTGGGCGTGCTGCCAGGCGGCGGACTTGGCGAGCTGCCAGCCGCTGAAGTCGCAGACCCCGACGTAGCGGGCGCGCCCGGAGGAGACGGCGATGTCGAGGGCGCTGAGCGTCTCCTCGACCGGGGTCACCGGATCGAAGGAGTGCACCTGCCACAGGTCGACGTAGTCGGTGCCGAGCCGGCGCAGCGAGGCGTCCAGGGCGGCGAGCAGGTGGCCGCGCGAGCCGTCGAAGCGGCGGGCGGACTCGGGGACGCTGCCGGCCTTGGTGGCGATGACGAGCTCGGAGCGGGGGACCAGGCTGTCGGTGAGCCGGGAGATCAGGTACTCGGCGCCGCCGTCCGCGTACACGTCGGCGGTGTCGACCAGGTTGCCGCCGGCGTCGACGAACTCCTTGAGCTGTTCGGCGGCCTCCTGCTCGTCGGTGTCGCGGCCCCAGGTCATGGTGCCGAGGCCGAGTCGGGAGACCTGGAGGCCGGTACGGCCGAGGTGACGCTTTTCCATCGGACGGGCCTTCCACTGGCCGGTGGCCCCGGGAGCCCCGGCGGCCCTGTGAACGCGCAGGTGGGGAGAGCGCTCCCCACGTCGGCTGAGCGTAGCGGCCGGTGCGCGGAGAGAGGTGCAGACCCGCAGAACGATCAACAGCACCGGTGTGACCGGATCCACCCCTACCCGTCAGTAGCGTGTTCGGTGCGGGCACGGTTACCCTCGCGACCAACCCCAACCCACTGGAAGGTGCGGCAGATGCGACTCGGGATCAACCTCGGCTACTGGGGACTCGGCATGGACGCCGACAACATCGCCGTGGCCCAGGAGGCGGACCGCCTCGGCTACTCCGTCTGCTGGGCGGCGGAGGCGTACGGCTCGGACGCCGCGACGGTGCTCAGCTTCGTCGCCGCGAAGACCGAGCGGATCGACGTCGGCTCGGCCATCTTCCAGATCCCGGCGCGCACCCCGGCGATGACCGCGATGACCGCCGCGACCCTGGACACCCTGTCCGGCGGCCGGTTCCGGCTCGGCCTCGGCGTCTCCGGCCCGCAGGTGTCCGAGGGCTGGTACGGGGTGAAGTTCGACAAGCCGCTCGCCCGCACCCGCGAGTACGTGGAGATCATCCGCAAGGCGATGTCCCGCGAGCGCCTGGTGCACGAGGGCGAGCACTGGACGCTGCCGCTGCCCGGCGGCCCCGGCAAGCCGATCAAGCTCACCGTGCACCCGGTGCGCGAGCACATCCCGCTGTACATCGCCGCGATCGGGCCCAGGAACCTGGAGCTGACCGGCGAGATCGCCGACGGCTGGCTCGGCATCTTCTTCTCGCCCGAGCACGCCGCGCTCTCCCTCGACCCGCTGACGGCCGGCCGGGCCAAGGCCGGGAGGACGCTGGAGGGCTTCGACCTCTGCCCGACCGTGAACCTCGCGGTCGGCGAGGACATCAAGGCCGGGGTCGACGCCCTGCGCTCGTACGCCGCGCTCTACATCGGCGGCATGGGCAGCAAGGAGAAGAACTTCTACAACCAGCTCGCCCGGCGGATGGGCTACGAGCAGGCCGCCGACGAGGTCCAGGAGAAGTACCTCGCCCGGGACCACGCGGGCGCCGCGGCCGCCGTCCCGCACGACCTGATCGACGCCACCTCGCTGATCGGCGACACCGCCCGGATCGCCGACCGGATGCAGGCCTACGCCGAGGCGGGCGTCACCACGCTCACCCTGGCCCCGGCCGGGTTCACCCTGGACGAGCGGATCCTGGCGCTGCGCACCGGTGTCGAGGCGCTGGAGCGCGCCGGACTGGCCTGACCGGGGCCGGGTGTCCGAGCGGCCCGACCGCCTGTGGTCCGACCACCGGCGCTACAGCCAGTCGTGCCGCTTGAACACCCGGTGCAGCACCAGGCAGACCACCGTCATCAGCACCAGCACCGCCGGGTACCCCCAGATCTGGTGCAGCTCCGGCATGTGCTCGAAGTTCATCCCGTAGATGCCCGCGATCATGGTCGGTACGGCGGCCAGCGCCGCCCAGGCCGAGATCTTCCGCATGTCGTTGTTCTGCTGGACGCTGACCTGCGCCAGGTTGGCGTTCAGGATGTCGGACAGCAGCCGGTCCATGCCGTCCACCTGGTCGTTCACCCGGGCCACGTGGTCGGCGACGTCCCGCAGGTAGGGCGCGGCCTCGGGGCGGACGAAGCGGGCGCCGCGCTCCAGGGCCAGCATCGGCTCCAGCAGCGGGCCGGTGGCCCGGCGCACGGACATCACCTGGCGCTTGTAGCCGTAGATCCGTCCGGCGGTGTCGCGGTCGACCCGGGAGGGGGAGAAGATGTCCGCCTCCAGTTCGTCCAGGTCGGTCTGGAGCCCCGCGGCCACGTCCATGTAGCCGTCGACGATCGTGTCGCAGACCGAGTGCAGCACCGAGCTGGGCCCGTACCGCAGCTGTTCGGGGTCCTGCTCCAGGGCGGCCCGCAGTCCGCCGAGCGGGCTGTCCTCGCCGTGCCGGACGGTCATCACGAAGTCCGGGCCGAGGAAGACCATCACCTCGCCGACCGTGACGACGTGCCCGCCGGGGTGGTAGCCGAGGGTCTTCAGCGCGACGAACAGCGAGCCCTTGTACGCCTCCACCTTGGGGCGCTGGTGGGCGCTGACGGCGTCCTCGACGGCCAGCGGGTGCAGCGCGAACTCCTGGCCGACGCGGTCGAGTTCCTCGGCGGTGGGCTCGAACAGGCCTATCCAGACGAAGCCGTCCGGACCGGCCGCGCGGGCGGCGGCGAGCGCGCCGGCCAGGTCCTCGGGGGCCTCGATGCGGCGGCCGTCGTGGTAGGCGGCGCAGTGGACGATCATGCGGGCCATTGTCACCCGAGCGGGGCCGTCCGGCACGGATCCGGGGGATTCCGGTCCACCGGCCCCCGGCGGCCGGGGCGGTGGCGGACCCGGCCGCCGCGGGCCGGACGGGCGGGAAATCCGGTCTCCACGGCCGGGCCCGGAGGCCGTAGGCTGACCCCATGCCCACCCTGCTGCTCGTCCGTCACGGCCGCTCCACCGCGAACACCGCCGGAATCCTGGCCGGTTGGACCCCCGGCGTGGACCTCGACGACACCGGCCGGGACCAGGCCGCCGCGCTGGCCGGCCGACTGGCCGGCATCCCGCTGGTGCGGGCGGTCAGCAGCCCGCTGGAGCGCTGCCGGCAGACGCTGGAGCCGCTGCTGGCGGTCCGGCCCGAGCTCGGGCCGCCGGCCGAGGACGAGCGGCTGGGGGAGTGCCACTACGGCGAGTGGACCGGCCGTCCGCTGGCCGAGCTGGCCAAGGAGCCGCTCTGGCGCACCGTGCAGGACCACGCCGCCGGGGCCGCCTTCCCCGGCGGGGAGTCGCTGCGCGAGCTGAGCCACCGCACGGTGGACGCGGTGCGCGAGTGGAACCGGAGGATCGCGGACGAGCACGGCGAGGACGCGGTCTGGATCGCCTGCTCGCACGGGGACGTGATCAAGGCCGTGGTGGCCGACGCGCTCGGGCTGCACCTGGACCACTTCCAGCGGATCAGCGTCGAGCCCTGTTCGGTCACCGCGATCCGCTACACCCCGCAGCGGCCCTTCGTGCTGAGGATGGGCGACACCGGCGACCTCGCCTCGCTCGCCCCCCGGCCGGGCCCGGCGGCGGCCACCCCGGCCGGCGACGCGGTGGTCGGCGGCACCGTCTAGGCCGCGCCGCCGACGGGCCGTCCGGGGAGGCGCCGTCCGCGGCGGCACCGTTCGCTTCCCCGGGTGCCACCCCGCCCGCGGCCGTCGGCTCGGCTCCCCGGCCGGAGCCCGAAGGTCGTAGGGTGACTAGCGAGTCCATCCGGCCGCGGCCCGCCCCCGGCGGAACCGCGCCGACCGACACGATCCGGAGCGAGAGCGTGCCCCGTCAGGTCTTCTTCTACGACCAGCCCGAACGGTTCGTGGCCGGCACCGTCGGCCAGCCCGGCGCCCGGGCGTTCTACCTTCAGGCCAGCGCCCGGGGCCGGATCACCAGCGTGCTGCTGGAGAAGACCCAGGTCGCGGCGCTCGCCGAGCGCATCGAGGAGGTCCTGGACGAGGCGCTGCGGCGCAGCGGCGGCGACACGTCCATCCCGGCCGCCGCCCCGAACGACCTGCTCGACACCGCGCCGCTGGACCTCCCGCTCGAGCAGGAGTTCCGGGTCGGCACCATGGCCCTGGCCTGGGACAGCGTGGACGCCTGCCTGGTGGTCGAGGCGCAGGCGCTGGTCGAGGAGGAAGAGGAGGAGGACGCCGCCGAGGCGGCCTTCACCGACGACGAGAACGGCCCGGACATGCTGCGGGTGCGGCTGTCCGGCGCGATGGCCCGGGTCTTCGCCAAGCGCGCGCTGGACCTGGTCGCGGCCGGCCGCAAGCCCTGCCCGTTCTGCAACCTGCCGCTCGACCCGGAGGGCCACCTGTGCCCGCGCGCGAACGGCTACCGGCGCTGAACACCGACACCCCGCCGCAGGCCGACCCGTCGGCCGCCGCCGCGCTGGCCGCCGACGTGCCCACCGCCCTCGCGCTGCTGCGCCAGGGCGGGCTGACGGTGCACGGGCGGCTCACCGACGCCTCCAACGCCGCGCTGTACTGCACGGTGGCGCACGGCTCGCTGAGCGCGCAGGCCGTCTACAAGCCGGTCGCCGGGGAGCGCCCGCTGTGGGACTTCCCGGACGGCACGCTGGCCGGCCGCGAGGTCGCCGCGTACGAGCTGTCCGCCGCGACCGGCTGGGCGCTGATCCCGCCCACCGTGCTGCGCGACGGCCCGCACGGGCCCGGCATGCTGCAGCTGTGGGTCGAGCCGGACCCGACGGCCGAGCCGCTGCTCGCGCTCCAGGACCCGCGCGGCCCGGAGGCGGGCTGGCTGCCGATCGTCCGGGCCGAGGTCGAGGGCGGGCGGACGGCCCTGCTGGTTCACCACGACGACCGGCGGCTGCGCCGGCTCGCCGTCCTGGACGCGGTGCTCAACAACGCCGACCGCAAGGGCGGCCACCTGATCCCGGCCGCCGACGGCCGGGTGTACGGCATCGACCACGGCGTCACCTTCAACACCGAGGACAAGCTGCGCACCCTGCTCTGGGGCTGGGCCGGCGACCCGCTGCCCGCCGAGGCGCTGGAGGTGCTGGCCCGGCTGGCCGAACAGCTGGACGGCGAGCTCGCCGAGCGCCTCGCCCCGCACCTGACGGCGGCCGAACTGGACGCCACCCGGGCCCGGGTGGCCGCGCTGCGCGGTTCCGGCCGGCACCCGCTGCCGCCCGAGGACTGGCCCGCGATCCCCTGGCCGCCGGTCTAGGACGGGGCTTCGGCGGGTCCGAACCGGTGCCCGAACCGGTGTCCCGGAGCGCCGGTGGTCCGGACCGCTCGTCGAAAACGGCGGCAGATGGTCTGGACCTGTCCCCGGAACAGGTCGCACACTGCTCCGATGGATGTGCGACGGACGACCCCCACCCCCCGAACCACGCCGGACCTGCCGTTGCACCGGTTACAGGTCCCGCTGCCCCAGCTGCTCCCCTTCGCCATCGGCAGTTTCGACGCGATCGGCCCGCTCTCCCGGGCCGGCTTCCCCCACCGGCACTCGTTCTACGAGATCGTCCACGTCACCGGCGGCCACGGCGCCCACGTCCTGGACCTCGTCCACCGGCCGCTGGCGCCGCCGCAGTTGTGCGTGATCACGCCCGGCCAGGTGCACTACTGGGCGGACGCCGAGGAACTGGTCGGCCGGGTCGTCCTGTTCAACGAGGACTTCCTGCTCGGCCACCCCCAGGACCTCGCCGCCCTGCGGGCGCTGGCCACCCGCCCGGCCCTCGCGCTCGGCGACCAGGCCGACGCGGTCGCCGCGCTGCTCGCCGACATGGAGTACGAGTACCGGACCAGGGGGCCCGGCTACCAGGGCGTGCTGCGGGCCAGCCTGCACATCCTGATCGTCCGGGCGCTGCGCGCCTGCGCCCCGGCCGACCGCCCGTCGGTGCCCGGCCGCCCGGCCGAAGTGGCCGCCGCCTTCACCCGGTTGATCGCCCGGCCGGGCGGGGTGCGGCACTCGGTGGCCTCCACCGCGCAGGAACTCGGCGTCTCCCCGGGGCACTTGCAGACCCTGGTGAAGCAGGCCACCGGCCGGACGCCCGGCGGTCTGATCCGCCGCCAGCAGACCCTGGAGGCCAAACGGCTGCTCGCCTGCACGGATTTGACGATCCGTCAGGTCGCCAAGGAGGCGGGTTTCGTCGACCCGGCGTACTTCTGCCGGTTCTTCCGCCGGGAGACCGGGATGACCCCGGGGGAGTTCCGGTCCAGGGTCGACGGAAATCACCACGATCCCCGGATCATGTCCATCGCGGTCGCACCGGACGGCCCGTAACTTTGCTGGTGGCCACCGGTGGCCGGTCCGGCGCGCACGGACGGGCGGCCGGTCCGGCCCTTGTCATGCCCCCACCATGGCAAGGGCCGCCCCCACCCCCCGCCTCACGATAAGGAGACGGCGCATGCCCACGCCCGACGGCATGATCAGCCGCAAGACCGTCCTCAAGGCCGCCGCCGCGCTCGGGGCCGCCCCGCTGCTCGTCGGCGGCGGGGTCGCATTGGCCCGGGACCAGATCGGCACCGGCGAGCCGCTCGCCCTCACCCCCGAGTGCCACGACGGCGACGCCCCCACCATCGAGCAGACCGAGGGCCCGTACTTCAAGCCCAACTCCCCGCTGCGCAGCTCGATGGTCAACGACGGCCCCGGCACCCGCCTGGTGGTCAGCGGCTACGTCTTCGGCCGCGCCTGCCGGCCCATCTCCGGTGTGCTGCTGGACTTCTGGCAGGCCGACGACGGCGGCAACTACGACAACAGCGGATACACCTTCCGCGGCCACCAGTTCACCGACGCCAACGGCGCCTACAAGCTGGACACCATCGTGCCCGGCCTCTACCCGGGCCGCACCCGGCACATCCACGTCAAGCTCCAGGCCCCCGGCCGCTCGATCGTCACCACCCAGCTGTACTTCCCGGGCGAGCCGCGCAACAACACGGACACCATCTACGACGCCCGGCTGCTGATGAACGTCCGGCAGAACGGGTCGACCCGCGAGGGCAGCTACGACTTCGTGCTGAACGTGGCGCAGACCCCGGGCACGCCGAGCCCCACGCCCACCCCGACCTCCACCTCCACCGGTGGCCCGACCACGCCGCCCGGCGGCAGCTGGGCCGCGGGCACCTCGTACAACGCGGGCGACCGCGTGACCTACTCCGGCGTCTCCTACACCTGCCTCCAGGCGCACACCGCCATGGCCGGCTGGGAGCCGCCGAACGTGCCGGCCCTCTGGCAGCGGTCGTAGCGGCTCCGGCCGCTCCACCCGAGGAGCCGGGCGCCCGGTCGGCGGCAGGGCCGACCGGGCGCTCACCCATGCCCGGAGCCGGGTGCGGGGGCGTACACCACGCGTTCCGACAGCGCCGGATCCGTGCAATACCAGTCGGGAAACTGTCGGGCAACGGTTGGAAACGAATCCAGTCGATCTTTCGTACTGGTTAGGCTTTCAAATGTTCGCAAGGTTAAAGTTGTTTCCATGCATGCCTGGCCCGCCTCCGAGGTTCCCGCCCTGCCTGGTCAGGGGCTCCCCCTCCGTATCCACGACACCGCAGCGGGCACAGTCCGGGAGGTCGTGCCGCAGGACGGCACCGCCCGGATCTACGTCTGCGGCATCACGCCCTACGACGCGACCCACATGGGCCACGCCGCCACCTACAACGCGTTCGACCTGGTGCAGCGCGTCTGGCGGGACGCCGGTCACGACGTCCTGTACATCCAGAACGTCACCGACGTCGACGACCCGCTGCTCGCCCGCGCGGTCGAGACCGGCCAGGACTGGACCGCCCTCGCCGAGCGCGAGACGGCCCTGTTCCGCGAGGACATGACCGCGCTGCGGATGCTCCCGCCGGCCCACTACATCGGCGCCGTCGAGTCGATCCCGTGGATCGTCCCGATCGTGCAGAAGCTGCTGGCCTCCGGCGCCGCCTACCACGTCGACGGCGACATCTACTTCTCGGTCGACGCCGACCCGCGCTTCGGCGAGGTCTCCGGCCTCACCCGCGAGGCCATGCGCCCGGTCTTCGCCGAGCGCGGCGGCGACCCGGACCGCCCCGGCAAGCGCAACCCGCTGGACGCCCTGCTCTGGCTGGCCGCCCGCCCGGGTGAGCCCGCCTGGGACACCGAGCTCGGCCACGGCCGCCCCGGCTGGCACATCGAGTGCGTCGCCATCGCCCTCCGGTACCTCGGGATGTCCTTCGACATCCAGGGCGGCGGCAGCGACCTCTCCTTCCCGCACCACGAGATGGGCGCCGCGCACGCCCAGGTCGCCACCGGCGCCCACCCGTACGCCCAGGCGTACGTGCACGCCGGCATGGTTGCCCTGGACGGCCACAAGATGTCCAAGTCCCGCGGCAACCTGGTCTTCGTCTCGGCGCTGCGCCGCGAGGGCGTCGACCCGGCGGCGATCCGCCTGGCGCTGCTCTCGCACCACTACCGGGCCGACTGGGAGTGGACCAAGAGCACCCTGGACGAGGCCGTCGAGCGCCTCGCCCGCTGGCGCGCCGCGGTCTCCCGCCCGGACGGCCCCTCGGCCGAGCAGCTGCTCGCCGAGGTGCGCGAGGCGCTGGCGAACGACCTGGACGCGCCCGCCGCGCTGGCCGCGGTCGACCGCTGGGCGGACCGGCAGGAGACCGAGGGCGGCACCGACATCGGCGCTCCCGGCCTGGTGACCCGCACCGTGGACGCCCTGCTCGGCGTCGCGCTGTGACCCGGGTGCGGTAGCCCCGGCGCCGGGGCCACCGCACACGCCGAAGGGGCGTCAGGACCACGCGGTCCCGACGCCCCTTCGGCGTGTGCGGTACGGGCTACTCGTCCTCGGCGCCGTCCTGGCTCTCCCGGGCGCCGCCCGGCGCCTCCGGATCGGCCGGCCGCTCCGCCGTGGCGTGCCCGGCCACCGGCTTCTCGCCGGTCGGCCCGACGTTCTCCCGGCGGCGCAGGTAGCGCTCGAACTCGCGGGCGATGGCGTCGCCGGAGGCCTCCGGCAGCTCCGCGGTGTCCTGCGCCTCCTCCAGCTGCTGGACGTACTCGGCCACCTCGCTGTCCTCGGCGGCCAGCTGGTCCACGCCGAGCTGCCAGGCCCGGGCGTCCTCGGCGAGCTCGCCCGGCGGGATGCGCAGGTCCAGCAGGTCCTCGAGCTTGTTGACCAGGGCCAGGGTGGCCTTCGGGTTCGGCGGCTGCGAGACGTAGTGCGGCACCGCGGCCCACAGCGTCACGGCCGGCACCCCGGCGTGGGTGCAGGCCTCCTGGAGCACCCCGACGATGCCGGTGGGGCCCTCGTAGCGGCTCTCCTCGAGGTCCAGCCGGCGGGCCAGGTCCGGGTCGGAGGTGACCCCGCTGACGGGCACCGGGCGGCTGTGCGGGGTGTCCCCGAGCAGGGCGCCCAGGATCACCACCAGTTCGACGCCCAGCTCGTGGGCGAAGCCCAGCAGCTCGTTGCAGAACGAGCGCCAGCGCATGCTCGGCTCGATGCCGCGGACCAGCACGACGTCCCTGGTCGTCGGCTCCGTCACCCGGATCACCGAGAGCCGGGTGGTCGGCCAGGTGATCCGGCGGATGCCGCCGTCCAGCCAGACCGTGGGCCGGTTGACCTGGAAGTCGTAGTAGTCCTCCGCGTCCAGTGCGGCGAACACCTTGCCGTTCCAGGTCTCGTCGAGGTGTGCCAGAGCCGCGGAGGCGGCGTCGCCCGCGTCGTTCCAGCCCTCGAAGGCGCAGACCATCACCGGGTCGATCAACTCGGGAACATCTTCCAGCTCGATCACCCAGCGTCTCCCTCCGGTCGGCGGTCGGACCTGCGCCGCCCCGGCTGGCCTGCCGGGGCGCCGACGGGCCGGCTGCCGACTGTCGAACCTCTCGTCTCCCATGGAACGCCTCGCTCCATGGTCCCTACCTGCCCAGCCTACGGGCTTTGATGCGCACCGCGGCCGGGCACCGGGACAGTCTGGGGGAGCGGACCGCCGGGATCCACCGGATATCGGCGGCGCCGGAGCTGACGGTCCGTCAGGCGTTCACCAGGGGCGGAGCGTGTTCGACCGGCGACGCGCTGTGCCCGCCGCCGCCCGGCGCACGGGCCCGCCGGGCGCGCTACTCCGGGTCCACCCAGCCGTCGCGGTACGCCGTCCAGTGCTCGGGCAGCGCGGCGAAGTCCACGTACAGCGCGACGCCGAAGCCGGCCCGCCGCCGGTCCTCCCGGCCCAGGCCCAGCCGGACGCCCCGGACGGCGGCCCGGACGGTCTCGGCGTCGCCCCAGTGCCCCCACTTGTCGTCCCAGAAGAACGGCAGGCCCATCAGCAGGTCCACGTCGGCCGGGGTGGCCCGCAGGGCGAGTTCGGTCTGCCGGGCGACGTAGCCGCCGTACAGCGGCTCGGTGGGCATCGAGGTGTCGTAGCTCATCACCGCGATCTGGTCGACCCGGCGGGCGGTCTCGGTGAAGTACGCCTGGTCCCACCACTTGCCGTGGTCGGTGAGCAGGATCCCGGCCGTGTGCAGGCCGGGGACCGGGTCGATCTGCGGGGCCGCCACCGACAGTTTGGCGCCGCGCCCCGCGGTGACCGGGCGGACCTGGTCGAGCAGGGCCAGCCAGCCCGCCGAACCCGGGCGGATCGGCTCCATGTCGAAGTGCACCCCGTCGAAGCCGAGGTCCAGCACCTGGCGGGCGGAGGCGGTGACCCGGTCCCGGGTCGGGCCGTCCTCCAGGTCCAGGGCGTCCTTCTCCGGCTTGACCTCGTCGCCCAGCCAGCCCTGCAGCCGTACGCCGGGCAGCTCCCGGTGCACGGTGTCGGTGAACCAGCGGCCCCGGGGGTGGACGGCGGGCGGCAGCGAGCCGTCGTGCTCCAGCGGGCCGGTGTGCACGTAGAGGTCCCGGATGCCGGTGCCGGCCAGTAGCCGGCCGAGCGCGGCCACGTCGGCCTCGGTCCTGCGGCCGTCCACCCAGGCGTGGCCGAGCCAGAGCGCGTCCCGGCCCCGGGTGCGGGCGTCGGCGGCGGGCTCGCCGGTGTAGTGCAGCCGGAACAGTACGAACACCGAGCCCAGCGCGGTGGCCGGCACGGCCGCCACCAGCACCAGGGCCAGCAGTGACCGGCGCCACCACGACCACGCCCGCCAGCGGTCGCGCAGCACGCGGAACGGGGCCGTCAGGGCCCGACCGGCTCGCTGCGCGGAGGTCCCGAATCGGGCCACGCGCTTGCTCCCCCCTTGCGGTCGAACGCTCAGGATACGGAATGGAACGGCGGGCCGACCCGTGGGCCGGATACCCTGGCCACGTGCGGGCCCGAGCAAGCGGGTCCGCAAAGCCGACAGCCGTCGCACCAGGGAGAAGCCCATGGCCACAGCAGCCACCCCGTCCATCACTCAGCAGAACCGTGCGAACGCGCTGCGTGAAGCGCTCGCCACCCGGGTGGTGGTCGCCGACGGTGCCATGGGCACCATGCTCCAGGCGCAGGACCCGACGCTGGAGGACTTCCAGAACCTCGAAGGCTGCAACGAGGTCCTCAACATCACCCGCCCGGACATCGTCCGGTCCGTCCACGAGGCCTACTTCGCGGTGGGCGTGGACTGCGTGGAGACCAACACCTTCGGCGCCAACTTCAGCGCCCTCGGCGAGTACGAGATCGCCGAGCGGATCTTCGAGCTGTCCGAGTCCGGCGCCCGGATCGCCCGCGAGGCGGCCGACGCCCACGCCGCCGCCGACGGCCGCACCCGCTGGGTGCTCGGCTCGATCGGCCCCGGCACCAAGCTGCCGACGCTCGGCCACGCCCCGTACGAGACGCTGCGCGACGGGTTCCAGCAGAACGCGGCCGGCCTGATCGCCGGCGGCGCCGACGCGCTGCTGGTCGAGACCAGCCAGGACCTGCTGCAGACCAAGGCCGCCATCCTGGGCTCCAAGCGGGCCCTGGCCGAGGCCGGCCTGGACCTGCCGGTGCTGGTGCAGGTGACGGTGGAGACCACCGGCACCATGCTGCTCGGCTCGGAGATCGGCGCCGCGCTCACCGCGCTGGAGCCGCTGGGCGTCGACTACATCGGCCTCAACTGCGCCACCGGCCCGGCCGAGATGAGCGAGCACCTGCGCTACCTGGCCAAGAACGCCCGGATCGGCCTGTCCTGCATGCCGAACGCGGGCCTGCCGGTGCTCGGCAAGGACGGCGCCCACTACCCGCTCTCCCCGGCCGAACTGGCCGACGCCCATGACGTGTTCACCCGCGAGTACGGCCTCTCGCTGGTCGGCGGCTGCTGCGGCACCACCCCCGAGCACCTGCGCCAGGTGGTCGAGCGGGTCCAGGGCCGCCCGATCGCCCCGCGCGACCCCCGCCCCGAGCCCTCGGCGGCCTCGCTGTACCAGGCCGTGCCGTTCCGCCAGGACACCTCGTACCTGGCGATCGGCGAGCGCACCAACGCCAACGGCTCGAAGAAGTTCCGCGAGTCGATGCTGGCCGGCGACTGGCAGGCCTGCGTGGAGATCGCCCGCGACCAGATCCGGGACGGCTCCCACCTGCTGGACCTCTGCGTGGACTACGTCGGCCGCGACGGCGTCGCCGACATGAAGGAGATCGCCGGCCGGCTGGCCACCGCCTCCACCCTGCCGATCGTGCTGGACTCCACCGAGCCGCAGGTGCTGCGGGCCGGCCTGGAGGCGCTCGGCGGCCGCGCGGTGCTCAACTCGGTCAACTACGAGGACGGCAACGCCCCGGACTCGCGCTTCGGCCGGATCGCCTCGCTGGCCCGCGAGCACGGTGCCGGCCTGATCGCGCTGACCATCGACGAGGAGGGCCAGGCCCGCACCGCCGACAAGAAGGTCGAGATCGCCGAGCGGCTGATCGCCGAGCTCACCGCCGACTACGGCGTCGACGAGGGCTCCATCCTGGTCGACTGCCTCACCTTCACCCTGGCCACCGGCCAGGAGGAGTCCCGCCGGGACGGCATCGAGACCATCGAGGCGATCCGCGAGCTCAAGCGCCGCCGCCCGGCCGTGCAGACCACGCTGGGCCTGTCCAACATCTCCTTCGGCCTCAACCCGGCCGCCCGGGTGGTGCTGAACTCGGTCTTCCTGCACGAGTGCGTGGAGGCCGGCCTGGACTCGGCGATCGTGCACGCCTCCAAGATCCTGCCGATCTCCCGGATCCCCGAGGACCAGCGCGAGGCCGCCCTCGACCTGGTCTACGACCGCCGCCGGGACGGCTACGACCCGCTGCAGCACCTGTTGGAGCTGTTCGACGGCGTCTCCTCGGCCTCGGTCAAGGCGTCCAAGGCGGAGGAGCTGGCCGCGCTGCCGCTGGACGAGCGCCTCCAGCGCCGGATCATCGACGGCGAGCGCAAGGGCCTGGAGGCCGACCTGGACGAGGCGCTGGCCGGTCGGCCCGCGCTGGAGATCATCAACGACACCCTGCTGTCCGGCATGAAGGTGGTCGGCGAGCTCTTCGGCTCCGGCCAGATGCAGCTGCCCTTCGTGCTCCAGTCCGCCGAGGTGATGAAGACCGCGGTGGCCCACCTGGAGCCGCACATGGAGAAGTCCGACAGCGAGGGCAAGGGCACCATCGTGCTGGCCACCGTCAAGGGCGACGTCCACGACATCGGCAAGAACCTGGTCGACATCATCCTGTCCAACAACGGCTACAACGTGGTCAACCTGGGCATCAAGCAGCCGGTCTCGGCGATCCTGGACGCCGCGCAGGAGCACAACGCGGACGTCATCGGGATGTCCGGCCTGCTGGTGAAGTCCACCGTGATCATGAAGGAGAACCTGGAGGAGCTGAACCAGCGCAAGCTGGCCGCGAGCTTCCCGGTGATCCTCGGTGGCGCCGCGCTCACCCGGGCCTACGTCGAGCAGGACCTGCACGAGATCTACGAGGGCGAGGTCCGCTACGCCCGGGACGCCTTCGAGGGCCTGCGGCTGATGGACGCGCTGATCGCGGTCAAGCGCGGCGTGCCCGGCGCGGCCCTGCCGGAGCTCAAGCAGCGCCGGCACGCCCGGGTCGAGGTGGAGGAGCCGGAGCCCGAGGTCAACCTCGGCCAGATCCGCTCCGACGTCGCCGTCGACAACGCCGTGCCCGTCCCGCCGTTCTGGGGCGACCGGATCGTCAAGGGCATCCCGTTCGCGGACTACGCCTCCTGGCTGGACGAGGACGCGCTGTTCAAGGGCCAGTGGGGCCTGAAGGCCTCCCGGGCCGGCGACGGGCCGTCCTACGAGGAGCTGGTGGAGACCGAGGGCCGGCCGCGGCTGCGGGCCTGGCTGGACCGCCTGCAGACCGAGGGCTGGCTGGAGGCCGCCGTGGTCTACGGCTACTACCCGGCCAACTCCAAGGGCGACGACCTGATCGTCTTCCACGAGGACGGCACCGAGCGCACCCGCTTCACCTTCCCGCGCCAGCGGCGCGGGCGCCGGCTCTGCCTGGCCGACTTCTTCCGCCCGGAGGAGTCCGGGGTGCGGGACGTGGTGGGCCTCCAGGTGGTCACCATGGGCAACCGGATCTCCGAGGCGGCCAACGAGCTGTTCGCCGAGAACTCCTACCGGGACTACCTGGAGCTGCACGGCCTCTCGGTGCAGCTGGCCGAGGCGCTGGCCGAGTTCTGGCACGCGCGGGTCCGCTACGAGCTGGGCTTCTCCGGCGAGGACCCGCAGGACGTCAAGGACATGTTCGCGCTCAAGTACCGCGGCGCCCGCTTCTCGCTCGGCTACGGGGCCTGCCCCGAGCTGGAGGACCGGGCCAAGATCGCCGAGCTGCTGAAGCCGGAGCGGATCGGTGTGGTGCTCTCCGAGGAGTTCCAGCTCCACCCGGAGCAGTCCACCGACGCGATCGTGATCCACCACCCGGAGGCGAAGTACTTCAACGCCCGGTAACCCCCGGTTCCCGCCGCATTCGCTCTTTCCGGACGAAGCGGGCGTATCCTTGATGATCCTGAACGGGCCGGTCCGCTCACCTGCGGGCCGGCCCGTGCCTTCCCCGGGGCCGCCCGGGCCTGCCGGAAGGACCCCCGCCATGACCACCAGCCCCACTGCCACGCGCATCCTCGACCACGGGGACGACCGCGGGCTCCAGGCGGTGCTGCTGGACATGGACGGGACGCTGGTGGACACCGAGGACTTCTGGTGGCAGGCCGAGGCCTCGCTCTTCGCCGAGCTGGGCCACGAGCTGGACGAGGCGGACCGCGCCCACGTGGTCGGCGGCCCGATGGCCAGGGTGATGGAGTACCTGGTCGCCCGGACCGGTGCGGACATCGCGCCGGCGGACCTCGGCGTGCTGGTCAACCAGCGCTTCGTCGACCTGCTGGCGGGCGGCGTGCCGCTCATGCCGGGCGCCGAGCGGCTGCTCAACACCCTTGCCGCGCACGGCATCCCGGCCGCCCTGGTGTCCGCCTCGCACCGGCACGTGATCGACATCGTGCTGCGCTCGCTGGGCGCCCACCACTTCGCCTTCAGCATCGGCGGGGACGAGGTGCCGCGCACCAAGCCGTTCCCGGACCCGTACCTGGAGGCGGCCCGGCGGCTGGGCGCGGAGCCGGCCCGCTGCGTGGTGGTCGAGGACACCCCGACCGGGGTGCGGGCGGGCGAGGCGGCCGGCTGCCCGGTGATCGCGGTGCCCTCGGTGGCGCCGGTCGAGCCGGCTCCGGGGCGGCTGGTGGTGTCCTCGCTGGAGCAGGTCGACCTCGACCTGCTGCGCTCCCTGGTCGCCTCGCGAGTGTGATTGTCGTCTCATTGCGAGACGGCTCTACTCGCCGGTACGAGGCCCGGCGAGCCCCCGGACCGGCGCTGCCGGGGGAGAAAACGGTCATTGGCTGACAACTCGTCGGGCGCCCGGTGATGCCCTCAACGACCGTGTCCCAAACGTCATCTGCACGGGTACCGGTCGTGCGTGTTCGATATGGCACGCTACTCCAGTTCGTGCCACCCAGAAGGACGCGCCTCGTGAAGACTTCAGCTGAACGCCTGGCAGTACTCGGTTGCGCCGGCCTGGTCGCCGTGTCGGTGGCGGGCTGCGGATCGGTGACCGACGTGGTCAAGGGGGACAGCGGCAAGTCCATCACCATGGGCACCAGCCAGCTGACCGGTGTCCTGGACCCGGCCGCCGCCTACGACTCCGGCTCCTGGCTGCTGCTGCGCAACACCTTCCAGTCGCTGCTCACCTTCCAGGCCGCCGCCAGCGCGCCCTCCCCGGACGCCGCGCAGTCCTGCGAGTTCACCAGCGCCGAGGCCACCGAGTACCACTGCACCCTGAAGCCCGGTCTGAAGTTCTCCAACGGGCACCCGATGACGGCCCAGGACGTGGTCTTCTCGATCGAGCGCACCAAGAAGATCAACGACCAGAACGGCCCGGTCGAACTGCTGGACTCGATCAAGTCCGTCGAGGCCAAGGGCGACAACGAGGTGCTCTTCCACCTCTCCGCGCCCGACGCCACCCTGCCGGCCAAGCTGGCGAGCCCGGCCGGCGCCATCGTGGACCACCAGGTCTACCCCGCCGACAAGGTCGTCCCCAACGACAAGCTGATCGGCTCCGGCCCGTACCGCATCGACTCGGTCGAGAACCTGAACGGCGGCAAGCAGCTGGGCAAGGTCGTGCTGTCGGCCAACGACAAGTACGGCGGCGAGGCCAAGCTCCGGAACAGCAAGTTCACCGTGCGGTACTTCGACAAGGCCGAGGACCTGAAGACCGCGCTGGACAAGAGCGAGATCGACCTCACCGACAACAGCCTGGAGCCGAACACCGCCGCCCAGGTCCGCTCCGACCAGCAGGGCGGCAAGGCCGACCTCCAGGTGACCGAGGGCGACAGCAACGACACCCGTTCGCTGGTCCTCAACACCAAGGACCCGCTGATGAGCAACGTCGCGGTCCGCCAGGCCGTCGCCCAGATGATGGACCGCAAGGCGCTGGCCCGCGACGTCTTCGCCCGCACCGTCCAGGCGCTCTACTCCATGGTCCCGGCCGGCCTGCCCGGCCACACCACGGCCTTCTTCGACCGCTACGGCGACCAGGACGTGAACAAGGCCAAGAAGATCCTGGCCGACGCCAAGGTCCAGACCCCGGTCAAGTTCACGCTGACCTGGTCCCGTTCGCGGGCCGGCAGCAACGAGGCCGAGACGCTGAAGAAGCAGCTGGAGACCGGCGGCCTGTTCCAGGTGACGCTCGCCCAGGAGCCGGACTGGGACTCGTACCGCAAGGGCTGGGCCGAGAGCAAGTACCAGGCGTACATCATCGGTTGGTTCGCCGACTACCCGGACCCGGACAACTACCTCGCCCCGCTGCTGATCAACGGCGGTGCGTACCACCACGGTTGGGACGACCCGCGGATCAGCGGCCGGCTGGTGCCGGAGGGCCTCAAGCAGACCGACCGCAGCGCCGCGGCCGGCACCTACGCGCAGATACAGCAGATCGAGGCCGAGAACGTGCCGCTGATCCCGCTGTACCAGAACAAGTCCTTCTTCGCGGCCCGCTCGTACGTCACCGGCGTCGAGTCCACCGTCGACACCACCGGCTACTTCCGCTTCTGGGAGATCAGCCGGACCAACAAGTAGCGCCCGCAGGACGGCGGCCCGCCCGCTTCCCCGTCGGTACGGGGGAGCAGGCGGGCCGCCGTGACGTTTCTGCCGCCCTGGGGCCGCTAGCGGCCCGCTACAGGGCGCCCGGGCGCACCAGCCCGCTCTCGTAGGCGTACACCGCCGCCTGCACCCGGTCGCGCAGCTGGAGCTTGGTCAGCACATGGCCCACGTGGGTCTTCACGGTGGTCTCGCTGACGAACAGCTCGGCCGCGATCTCCGCGTTCGACAGCCCGCGCGCCACCAGCTTCAGCACCTCCAGCTCACGCTCGGTCAGCGCGCCCAGCGCCTGCGGCGGCGCCTCGTCGCCCGAGGGCAGCTTGGTGGCGTACATGTCCAGCAGCCGGCGGGTGATGCTCGGCGCCAGCATCGCCGCGCCGTCCGCGACCACCCGGATCGCCTGCACCAGCTCCTCGGCCGGGACGTCCTTCAGCAGGAAGCCGCTGGCACCCGCGCGCAGCGCCTCCACCACGTACTCGTCCAGGTCGAAGGTGGTCAGCACCAGCACCTTGGCCGGGCCGTCGCGCCCCGGGCCGGCGATCCGGCGGGTCGCCTCGACGCCGTCCATCCTGGGCATCCGGATGTCCATCAGCACCACGTCGGGCTGCAGCGCCCGCACCTGGTCCAGCGCCTGCTGGCCGTCGCCGGCCTCGCCGACCACCACCAGGTCGGACTCGGCCTCCAGAATCATCCGGAAACCGGTGCGCAGCAGCGGCTGGTCGTCGACCAGCAGCACTCGGATCGTCACCTAGGACTCCTTGCTCATCGGATCCCCCGTGGGATCGCTTTCATCCGACGTACGGGCCAGCGGCAGCGGGTACGGCGGCGGGGTGCCGCCGAACTCCGGGCAGCTGGCCTGGTGGTCGCACCAGTCGCAGAGGCGGTTGCGGGTCGCCGGGAAGTCCCCGGTGGCCACCGCGTGGCCGATCCGCTCCCACAGCGCCCGGAGCTTGCGCTCCACCGCGAGCAGGTCCGCCTCGTCCGGGTCGTAGCTGACCACGTCCCCGCCCCCGCCGAGGTAGACCAGCTGGAGGCGCTTGGGGAGCACGCCCTTCCAGCGCCACACCACCAGGGCGTAGAACTTCATCTGGAACATCGCCTTGCCCTCGAAGTCCCGCGAGGGCGCCCGGCCGGTCTTGTAGTCCACCAGCCGGACCTCGCCGGTCGGGGCGACGTCCACCCGGTCGATGTAGCCGCGCAGCAGCAGCCCCGAGTCCAGGGCCGTCTCCACGTACAGCTCCCGCTCCACCGGGTGCAGCCGGGTCGGGTCCTCCAGCCGGAACCACTGGCCGACCAGCTTCTCGGCGTCCGCCAGCCAGCGGGTGAGCGCCGCACCGTCCGGGTCGTCCGGGAACAGCGAGCCCAGCTCCGGGCGCTCGCCCAGCAGCCGCTCCCACTGCGGGCGCAGCAGGCCCAGCGCCCGGTCCGGGGTCCGCTCGGCCGCCGGGCTGTCGAACAGCCGCTCCAGCACCGCGTGCACCAGCGTGCCCCGGGTCGCCGCCGAGCTCGGCGGCTCGGGCAGCCGGTCGATCACCCGCAGCCGGTACAGCAGGGGACAGGTGAGGAAGTCCCCCGCTCGGGACGGGGAGAGCCCGGTCGGGGGTGCCGCCGGGCGCCCGGCGGCACTGCTGGTCTGGGTGTGCTGCATGGCTACGACCCTATTGCCCTTTGCTGTCATCCCGCTGCCACGGTGCTGCCACAGCCGCCGGTGAGTGGGTATGAAGGCAGAAGGAGGGCCGCGCAGCGCCGGGGGGCCGCGATCACGTAGCGTGGGCGCACCGGGCACGACGGGGGAGACGACCGAAGGGATCACGGTGAGCGACAGCAGGGGGCAGCAGCCCTCCGAACAGCCACCGCAGGCGGGCGACGGGCGCCCGGCCGCGCCGCCGCCCGAGCGCCGCGGCGGAATCCTGATGGGCCGGCCCTTCGGCGTGCCCATCTACGTCACCCCCTCCTGGTTCGTCATCGCCGCGCTGATCACCTGGGTGTTCGGCGGGCAGCTGGGCGACGTGCTGCCCGACCTCGGCGGCGCCCGCTACCTGGTCGCGTTCTTCTTCGCGGTCGCCTTCTACGCCTCCGTCCTGGTGCACGAGCTCGCCCACACGCTGGTCGCACTGCGGTACAAGCTCGGGGTGCGGCGGATCCAGCTCCAGTTCTTCGGCGGGGTCTCCGAGATCGAGAACGAGGCGGAGAGCCCCTGGCGGGAGTTCTGGCTGGCCTTCGTCGGCCCGCTGCTCTCGCTGCTGCTCGGCGGCGTGTTCTACCTCGGGGTGCGGGCGGTGGAGCTGTCCACCGTGCCCGGGGTGCTGCTCACCGGCCTGATGGTCTCCAACCTGGTGGTCGCCGCCTTCAACCTGCTGCCCGGCCTGCCGCTGGACGGCGGCCGGATGCTGCGCGCGGTCGTCTGGGCGATCACCGGCCGGCCGATGACCGGCACGGTGGCCGCCGCCTGGGTCGGCCGCGGGCTGGCCGTCGCCGTGCTGATCGGCCTGCCGCTGCTGAGCGCCGCCCGCGGGGTCGAGCGCACCACCACCGACACCCTGGTGGACGCGGTGCTGGCCGCGGTGCTCGCCGCGATCATCTGGAACGGCGCCACCGGCAGCCTGCGCAACGCCCGGCTCAAGGAGGTGCTGCCCTCCCTGCGGCTGCGCGAGCTGGCCCGGCGGGCCGTCGAGGTCACCGCCGACACCCCGCTCGGCGAGGCGCTGCGCCGCGCCCGCGAGGCCGGGGCCGGCGCGGTGATCGTGGTGGACGGCCGGGGCGAGCCGATCGCCCTCGTCCGGGAGTCCGCCGTCCGCTCGGTGCCCGAGCACCGCCGCCCCTGGGTGGCCGTCGGCCCGCTCGCCCGCGACCTCGAACCCGGGCTGCGGCTGGACGCCGACCTCGGCGGCGAGGACCTGCTGCGGGCCGTCCAGGCCACCCCGGCGGGGGAGTACCTGGTGGTCGAGCCGGACGGCCGGGTGTACGGCGTGGCCGCGCTCAGCGACATCGAGCAGCGGCTGACCGCCGCCGTCTCCGGCCGCTGATCATGGTGGTAAGGCGGAAGGCTCCGCTTCCCTTAGGATTGTCCGCATGTCCGAACCGACCGGTGCCGCCCGCCGACGCGGGCCCTTCCAGGTCGGGGACCAGGTCCAGCTGACCGACCCCAAGGGTCGCCACTACACGTTCACGCTCCAGGCCGGGAACCAGTTCCACACCCACAAGGGTGCGTTCCCGCACGACGAGCTGATCGGCGCCCCCGAAGGCACGGTCGTGCGCACCACGGGGAACGTCCCGTACCTCGCGCTGCGCCCCCTGCTCCCCGACTACGTCCTGTCCATGCCGCGCGGCGCCGCCGTGATCTACCCCAAGGACGCGGGGCAGATCCTGGCGATGGCCGACATCTTCGCCGGCGCCCGCGTCGTCGAGGCCGGCGTCGGCTCCGGCGCGCTCTCCACCTACCTGCTGCGCGCCGTCGGCGACACCGGCATGCTGGCCTCCTACGAGCGCCGGCAGGACTTCGCCGACATCGCCCAGGGCAACGTCGAGCGCTACTTCGGCGGCCCGCACCCGGCGTGGAAGCTCACCGTCGGCGACCTCCAGGACAACCTGGTCGAGACCGACGTCGACCGCGTCATCCTCGACATGCTGGCGCCCTGGGAGTGCCTGGACGTCGCCTCCAAGGCGCTCGTCCCCGGCGGCCTCATCTGCTGCTACGTGGCCACCACCACGCAGATGTCGAAGACCGTCGAGGCGCTGCGCGACCACGGCACCTTCACCGAGCCGCAGGCCTGGGAGACCATGGTCCGCACCTGGCACCTGGAGGGCCTGGCGGTCCGCCCGGACCACCGGATGATCGGCCACACCGGCTTCCTGCTCACCGCCCGCCGCCTGGCGGACGGCGTCGAGCCGCCGCTGCGCCGCCGCCGTCCGGCCAAGGGCGCGTACGGCGAGGACTACGACAACGGGACGCCCGAGCCCACCCTCCAGGAGCGCGCCGCCGCCCGCAAGGCCGCCCAGGCCACGGAGGCGGACCAGCCCGACCTGGGCTGAGCCCCGAACCCACCGACAAGGGGTGGTACGAGCACACCGCTCGTACCACCCCTTTCGCATTCCGCCGATCACGGTGTGGGACGATGCTGGCTCACGCCTTGGCTCTTGGAGCGCTGGAGGGGACGCCTGGTGGAGACCGCGGTCGGGACGACGGCGACGGTTGGACAGCAGACACCGCGGGGCCGTTCCGGGCCCGGGCGCGCGCGCACCGTCCCCTGGCACTGGGCCGTCGCCCTGGCCGGCTGCGGCGCGGTGGTGGCGGCCGCGCTCGCGGCCTCTCCGGCGACCGGCACCCCGGTGCCCGCGCACGGCACCCCCCAGGCCCTCGTCGCGAGCGCCGCCCCCGACCCGGCCCGGGCCCAACTCCCGTTGGACTGCGGCCCGTTCCCGGTCAAGACGGCGCTCAGCGTGCCGGCCCGGCTCGGCGACGGACGCCCCGGCACGGTGGTCGCCGCGCACTGCGCCACCGAGACCGGCACCCCGCCGGACGCCGTCTACCTGCTCGGCTTCGGCCCGGGCGGGCGCTCCGAGGTGGTGGCCACCCTGCTCCCCGAGCGCGAGAACCTCACCGTGAGCCGGATCGCGGTGCGTTCGGACGGCGCCATCACCGGCCACGCGCAGGGGTATTCGAGCGAGGACGTGCCGCGGTTCCGGCCCGACATCTCGCTCGACCTCACCTGGACGCAGCGGAGCGGCGGCTGGGAACGCTCCCAGACCGCCGCCCCGCTCCACCAGGCCTGAGCCCGGCCCGTTCTACTCCGCGTCGGGGCCGTACACCTCGACCCGGTCGGCGACCCGGCGCACGTGGATGCAGTCGCCGGGGCACTCCTTCGCCGAGTCCACCACGTCCTGAAGGATCGTCAGCGGCACCGGGGCACTCTCCCCGGGCTGCTGGCGCAGCTCGTCGTCCGGCCCCTTCACGTAGGCCAGCCCGTCGATGTCGAGCTCGAAGACCTCGGGCGCGTACTGCACGCAGATGCCGTCACCGGTGCACAGATCCTGGTCGATCCACACCTCCAGCGCCTCGGCCGCCGCCGTCTGCTCGGTCACCGACATGGTCCCCTGCCGTTTCTGTCCCGGGTCGCCCCTATTCCTGGAGCAATCCCGCCATTCGTACAACGATCGGACCTCGACTTGTGGTCGCGATCGGATATCACTTCGCTCGACGATACATCTGGCCCGCTTTGGGTGGTGCGCGGTGGGTATCCCCCTTAGCAGAGGGGAAGCACGCTGGGGCGAAGATCGGACACGCCCGTTCCATCTTTCTTGATCTAGGGGTTTACGGACCCCTGGTCCCAGGTAGGGTCTGGAAGCGTCCAGCTCCCCGGAGGAGGTGAGGACCGTGGCAGCCCACGATGACGACTACAACCGCAGCACCGGCAGGCCCGCTCGTGGTTCCGACGAGGCCGCTCAGGTCTCGTACCTTGAGCAGGAAATCGCCGTGCTGCGCCGCAAGCTCGCCGACTCGCCGCGCAATTCGAGGATCCTCGAAGAGCGGATCGTCGAGCTCCAGACCAACCTGGCGGGCGTGACCGCCCAGAACGAACGGCTCGCCTCCACCCTGCGAGAGGCCCGCGACCAGATCGTGGCCCTCAAGGAGGAAGTGGACCGGCTGGCACAGCCCCCGGCCGGCTTCGGCACCTTCCTCGACGCGAACGAGGACGGCACCGCGGACATCTTCACCGGCGGGCGCAAGCTCCGCGTGAACGTCAGCCCGAGCGTCGCCCTCGACGAGGTGCGGCGCGGCCAGGAAGTGATGCTCAACGAGGCCCTCAACATCGTGGACGCGATGGCCTTCGAGAACATCGGCGAGATCGTCACCCTCAAGGAGCTCCTGGAGGACGGCGAGCGCGCCCTGGTGCTGGGCCACACCGACGAGGAGCGGGTGGTGCGCCTCGCCGAACCGCTGCGCGGGCTGACCATCCGGTCCGGGGACGCCCTGCTGCTGGAGCCCCGCTCCGGCTACGTCTTCGAGGTCGTCCCGAAGTCCGAGGTCGAGGAGTTGGTCCTCGAGGAGGTCCCGGACATCGACTACCGCCAGATCGGCGGCCTGAGCAACCAGATCGAGCTGATCCGCGACGCGGTCGAGCTGCCGTACCTGCACGCCGACCTCTTCAAGGAGTACGAGCTGCGCCCGCCCAAGGGCGTGCTGCTCTACGGCCCGCCCGGCTGCGGCAAGACGCTGATCGCCAAGGCGGTCGCCAACTCGCTGGCGAAGAAGGTGGCCGAGGTCACCGGACGCCCCCAGGGGAAGAGCTACTTCCTCAACATCAAGGGGCCCGAGCTGCTCAACAAGTACGTGGGCGAGACCGAGCGGCAGATCCGCCTGGTGTTCCAGCGGGCCCGGGAGAAGGCGGGCGAGGGCACGCCCGTCATCGTCTTCTTCGACGAGATGGAGTCGCTGTTCCGCACCCGCGGTTCCGGCGTCAGCTCGGACGTGGAGAACACCATCGTCCCGCAGCTGCTCGCCGAGATCGACGGCGTGGAGGGCCTGGAGAACGTCATCGTCATCGGCGCCTCGAACCGCGAGGACATGATCGACCCGGCGATCCTGCGGCCCGGCCGCCTGGACGTCAAGATCAAGATCGAGCGCCCGGACGCCGAGGCCGCGAAGGACATCTTCTCCAAGTACCTCAAGGACTCGCTGCCGTTCCACCCGGACGACCTCAAGGAGCACGAGGGCTCCGTCGAGGCCACGGTGGTCGCGATGATCCAGTCGGTGGTGGAGCGGATGTACTCCGAGACCGAGGAGAACCGCTTCCTGGAGGTCACCTACGCCAACGGTGACAAGGAGGTCCTGTACTTCAAGGACTTCAACTCCGGCGCGATGATCCAGAACATCGTCGACCGCGCGAAGAAGATGGCCATCAAGGACTTCCTCGACCACGGTCAGCGGGGCCTGCGCGTCTCCCACCTGCTCGCCGCCTGCGTCGACGAGTTCAAGGAGAACGAGGACCTCCCGAACACCACCAACCCGGACGACTGGGCCCGCATCTCCGGCAAGAAGGGCGAGCGGATCGTCTTCATCCGCACGCTGGTCACCGGCAAGCAGGGCGCCGAGTCCGGCCGCTCGATCGACACTGTCGCCAACACGGGGCAGTACCTGTAAGCACGCGGTTGTCCGGGCCGGCAGCGGTCCCCGGAGCTGTACGCACACCGTCCGGCTGTGGCGCCTCGCGGCCCCGCAGCCGGACGGCGCGTCTCCGGGCCCGCCGTTCGGCGCCGGGTTCTAGGCTCGACCCACCGTGCGCGGGCAGAGGCCCGGCGCCGGTGTTGTTCGGCGGTACGTCAGAGTGCTCCGCCCGTCGGGGGCGGTGCACCGGGCAAGGAGGGCCGCATGACCGTACGGCGCGTGATGGGCATCGAGACGGAGTACGGGATCTCCGTGCCCGGGCACCCCAACGCCAACGCCATGCTCACCTCGTCCCAGATCGTCAACGCGTACGCGGCGGCGATGCACCGGGCACGGCGGGCCCGCTGGGACTTCGAGGAGGAGAATCCGCTGCGCGACGCACGGGGGTTCGACCTGGCCCGCGAGGTCGCGGACGCCAGCCAGCTGACCGACGAGGACATCGGCCTCGCCAACGTCATCCTCACCAACGGGGCCCGGTTCTACGTGGACCACGCGCACCCCGAGTACAGCTCGCCCGAGGTGACCAACCCGCGCGACGCCGTGCTCTGGGACAAGGCCGGCGAGCGGATCATGGCCGCCGCCGCGCAGCGCGCGCTGGAACTGCCCAACGGGCAGACCATCCACCTGTACAAGAACAACACCGACAACAAGGGCGCCTCCTACGGCACCCACGAGAACTACCTGATGAAGCGGGCGACACCGTTCGCCGACATCGTCCGCCACCTCACCCCGTTCTTCGTCTCCCGCCAGGTGGTCGCCGGCGCCGGCCGGGTCGGCATCGGCCAGGACGGCTCGGCGCACGGCTTCCAGCTCAGCCAGCGGGCGGACTACTTCGAGGTCGAGGTGGGCCTGGAGACGACGCTCAAGCGCCCGATCATCAACACCCGGGACGAACCCCACGCCGACGCCGAGAAGTACCGCCGGCTCCACGTGATCATCGGCGACGCCAACCTCTCCGAGATCTCCACCTACCTCAAGCTGGGCACCACCGCGCTGGTGCTGTCGATGATCGAGGACTCGTTCATCGCCGCCGACCTCGCCGTCGACCAGCCGGTGCGCACCCTGCACCGGGTCTCCCACGACCCGACGCTCAAGCACCTGATCACCCTGCGCAACGGGCGCAAGCTCACCGCCGTCCAGCTCCAGCTCGAGTACTTCGAGCTGGCCCGCAAGTACGTCGAGGACCGCTTCGGCACCGACGCGGACGAGCAGACGGTGGACGTGCTGACCCGCTGGGAGGACGTCCTCGGCCGGCTGGAGCGCGACCCGATGTCGCTGTCCCGGCAGCTGGACTGGGTCGCCAAGCGGGAGATCCTGGAGGGCTACCGCAGCCGGGACGCCCTGGAGTGGGACAACCCGCGGCTGCACCTGGTCGACCTCCAGTACAGTGACGTACGGCCGGAGAAGGGCCTCTACAACCGCCTGGTGGCCCGCGGGCGCTTCGAGCGGCTGCTCACCGAGGGCGAGGTCGAGCGGGCCGTCTCCAAGCCGCCGGACGACACCCGGGCGTACTTCCGCGGGCGCTGCCTGGAGCAGTACGCGGAGCACGTCGCGGCGGCCTCCTGGGACTCGGTGATCTTCGACCTGCCCGGCCGGGACTCGCTGCAGCGCGTGCCCACCCTGGAACCGCTGCGCGGGACCCGCAACCACGTCAAGGAGCTGCTGGACCGCTGCCGCACGGCCGAGGACCTGCTCCGGGTGCTGTCCGGCGGGTAACTTTTCGATCACCATGGGTGAACGTCCGCCGAATGGGAATCATCCGGGGTGGCAGCGGGTGTTGGACAGGAAGCGCCACCGGCAAACCGGGAGCGGCAGTCGCACCTTGTGTATAGGGTCGGTGCAGCAAGCAACGACCCAACCGTGCCAGACGAATCGAGCGGGGTGAGGGAAATGGCGAGCAAGGACACCGGCGGCGGCCAGCAGCGGGCGAACCGCTCCTCCGAGGAGGTCGAGGAGCAGGCCGCGGAAAGCCAGAATTCCGAGGACCTCAAGGAGCGCCAGGAAAAGCTGAGCGACGACGTCGACGCGGTTCTGGACGAAATCGACGAGGTCCTCGAGTCGAATGCCGAGGATTTCGTTCGCGGATTCGTCCAGAAGGGCGGGCAATAGCCCGGTCCGGGCATTCCGAATTCACGGTCGCGACCGATCGGGGCGGCCGGGCGGCGAACACCGCCCGGCCGTCCGGCACCGGCCCCTCCACCCGTGGACAGTGATCGTCGGGCGGGTAGGGTGCGGGCAGCGCGCGCTTCAAGCTACCTGGAAGGAATCGTGTGGAAGCCAACACTCGTGGCACCGGGCGTCTACCGGCTGCCTTCCTGACCCCGGGGTCGTCCTCGTTCCTCGACTTCCTCGCCGAGCACAAGCCGGAGATGGTCCCCGGACTCCGGGGGCTCCCCGAGGGCGTCGTGGTCGAGGCCCCGCACGGGACCACGCTCGTGGCCGCGATCTTCGACGGCGGCGTCGTGATCGCGGGTGACCGCCGGGCGACGATGGGCAACGTGATCGCCCAGCGGGACATGGAGAAGGTCTTCCCGGCCGACGAGTACAGCGCGGTCGGCATCGCCGGCACCGCCGGCCTCGCGGTCGAGATGGTCCGGCTGTTCCAGCTGGAGCTGGAGCACTACGAGAAGATCGAGGGCGCCACGCTCTCCCTGGAGGGCAAGGCCAACCGGCTCACCACCATGATCCGGGGCAACCTGGGCATGGCGATGCAGGGCCTCGCGGTGGTGCCGCTGTTCGCCGGCTACGACCTGGACCTCGGCCGCGGCCGGATCTTCAACTACGACGTCACCGGCGGGCGGTCCGAGGAGCGCGGCTTCGCCGCCACCGGCTCGGGCTCGGTCTTCGCCCGCGGCTCGCTGAAGAAGCTCTACCGCGACGGCCTGACGGCCGACCAGGCCGCCACCCTGGTCGTCCAGGCCCTGTACGACGCGGCGGACGACGACTCCGCCACCGGCGGCCCGGACCTCGCCCGGAAGATCTTCCCGATCGTCTCGCTGATCACCGAGGACGGCTTCCGCCGGCTCACCGACGCGGAGGTGACGGAGATCGTCGTCGCCATCACCGACGAGCGCCTGGACCGGCCCAACGGCCCGCAGGCCCCGCTGATCTAGCCATCACCTCACAGAAAGGGGACGACCGCCGGTGTCGACACCGTTCTACGTCTCGCCCCAGCAGGCCATGGCGGACCGCGCGGAGTACGCCCGCAAGGGCATCGCGCGCGGCCGCAGCGTGGTCGTGCTCACCTACGCCGACGGCATCGTCTTCGTCGCGGAGAACACCTCCAGGGCGCTCCACAAGGTCTCCGAGATCTACGACAAGATCGCCTTCGCGGCGGTCGGCCGCTACAACGAGTTCGAGAACCTGCGCATCGGCGGCGTCCGCTACGCCGACCTGCGCGGCTACTCCTACGACCGGGCCGACGTCACGGCCCGCGGCCTGGCCAACGTGTACGCCCAGACCCTGGGCACCATCTTCTCCTCGGTCGGCGAGAAGCCGTACGAGGTCGAGCTGATCGTGGCCGAGGTCGGCCGCACCCCCGACAACGACCAGATCTACCGGCTCACGCCGGACGGTTCGGTCGTGGACGAGAAGAACTACGTGGTGGTCGGCGGCAACGCCGACTCGATCGGCAACTACCTGGGCCAGCGCCACCGCGCCGGCATCGGCCTCACCGAGGCGGTGAAGCTCGCCGTGGACTCGCTTGCCCGCGACCCCAACGGCGGCAGCCCGCGCGGCCTCACGCCGGAGCAGCTGGAGGTGGCGGTCCTCGACCGCCAGCGGTTCCAGCAGCGCAAGTTCAAGCGGATCCTGGGCAACCAGCTGGGCCGGCTGCTCGACGGGGACCAGTCCGCGGAAGCGGACGACGAGGACAACCCGGCGGACGGCACGCCGGTGTAGCAGTGCCTGTGGAGTCCCGGACGGCGGCCCCGCCGCCGTCGTCCGGGACTCCGGTGCCCCTGCGGCGGCCCAGTCGTCGTGGAGGCGGTTTCGGACAGCTCCGACAGAGAATGGAGTGCTCATGGACCGCCGGATTTTCGGGCTGGAGAACGAGTACGGCGTGACCTGCACGTTCCGCGGGCAGCGACGGCTGTCCCCGGACGAGGTGGCGCGGTACCTGTTCCGCCGGGTCGTCTCCTGGGGCCGCAGCAGCAACGTCTTCCTGCGCAACGGCGCCCGCCTCTACCTCGACGTCGGCTCCCACCCCGAGTACGCCACCCCCGAGTGCGACGACGTTGTCGAGCTGGTGACGCACGACAAGGCCGGTGAGCGCATCCTCGAGGGGCTCCTGGTGGACGCCGAGCGCCGGCTGCACGAGGAGGGCATCGCCGGGGACGTCTACCTCTTCAAGAACAACACCGACTCGGCCGGGAACTCCTACGGCTGCCACGAGAACTACTGCGTCGCCCGGCACGGGGAGTTCTCCCGGCTGGCCGACGTGCTGATCCCGTTCCTGGTCACCCGGCAGCTGATCTGCGGCGCGGGCAAGGTGCTCCAGACCCCGCGCGGCGCGGTGTTCTGCGTCAGCCAGCGGGCCGAGCACATCTGGGAGGGCGTCAGCTCCGCCACCACCCGCTCGCGCCCGATCATCAACACCCGGGACGAGCCGCACGCGGACGCCGAACGCTACCGCCGGCTGCACGTGATCGTCGGCGACTCCAACATGTCGGAGACCACGACGCTGCTCAAGGTCGGCTCCACCGACCTGGTGCTGCGGATGATCGAGGCCGGCGTGGTGATGCGCGACCTCACCCTGGAGAACCCGATCCGGGCGATCCGCGAGGTCAGCCACGACCTCACCGGCACCCACCAGGTGCGGCTCGCCAACGGCCGGGAGGCCAGCGCGCTGGACATCCAGGAGGAGTACTACACCAAGGCCCTGGAGTTCGCGGACCGCAAGGGCATCAACACCGGCACCGTCGCCCGGGTCCTCGACCTGTGGGGCCGCACCCTGGAGGCCGTCCGCAGCGAGCGGCTGGACGGGGTCGCCCAGGAGATCGACTGGATCATGAAGTACAAGCTCATCGAGCGCTACCGCGAGAAGCACCAGATGAGCATGTCCAACCCGCGGGTGGCGCAGATCGACCTCGCGTACCACGACATCCACCGCCGCCGCGGCCTGTTCTACCTGCTCCAGGGCAAGGGCCAGGCGCAGCGGGTGACCACCGACCTCAAGACCTTCGAGGCCAAGTCGATCCCGCCGCAGACCACCCGGGCGCGGCTGCGCGGGGACTTCATCCGGCGGGCCCAGGAGCAGCGCCGGGACTTCACGGTCGACTGGGTGCACCTGAAGCTGAACGACCAGGCGCAGCGCACGGTGCTGTGCAAGGACCCGTTCCGTTCGGTGGACGAGCGGGTGGAGAAGCTGATCGCGGGGATGTAGCCCCCGGCTGTGTGATCAAGGCGGCGACCGGCCCCGGTGGTGTCTACCGGGGCCGGACGCGTGCCGGGCATACGCTGTCCGTCGAGTCAGGAGAGCCGACTTCGACCGACAGTTAGGACCACCGTGCGCCGCACCGCCGGTTTGCTTCTCACCCTGCCGTTGCTGCTCGCGGTCGCCTGCAGCAGCTCGCCCAAGGCGGCGGGCCCGGTGACGCCGTCCGCGGCGAGCGCCGCCCCGACGGTGCCCGCGCCGGTCGGCGAGGCGTCACCGATGCCCACTCTTTCGGGTGGCGGGTTCGGCAGCAAGGCCACCATCACCATCCCCGAGGGCCAGCAGCCCGGCGGCCAGTTCGTGGTGAACACGGTCAGCGAGGGCGACCGGGCGACCGTCAACAAGGGCGACTGGGTGACGGTCAACTACACCGCCAGGGACTGGACCACCGCCAAGGACCTGCCCAGTTCGTACGACGCCAACGGCAAGCCGCAGCTCTACCAGGCCGGCAGCGGGCAGCTGGTGCCGGCGTTGGACCAGAGCGTGATCGGCAAGAAGGTGGGCAGCCGGCTGCTGGTGGTCGCCCCGCCGGCGGCGGCCTTCGGCGAGCAGGGCTCCACCCAGCTGGGCGTCAACAAGGGCGACACCGTGGTGTTCGTGCTGGACATCATGGAGAGCCTGCCGCCGGACTCCACGCTGACCGGGGCGATGGCCGAGCCGGCCGCGACGATGCCGCAGGTCAAGGACAACGGCAAGGCGCCGGCCACGATCACGATCCCGACCGGGCAGGCCGCGCCCACCGACCTCCAGCAGGCGGTGCTGATCAAGGGCGAGGGCAAGCAGGTCAAGAGCGGGCAGACCCTGGTGGTGCAGTACACCGGGGTGCTCTGGGCCAACGGCCAGCAGTTCGACGCCTCCTGGACGCACGGCGGCGCGCAGGCGGTGCAGATCGGCACCGGCAGCGTGATCGAGGGCTGGGACAAGGGCCTGGTCGGGCAGAACGTCGGCAGCCGGGTCCTGCTGGTGGTGCCGCCGGCGCTCGGCTACCAGGACAAGGCGCAGGGCTCGGTTCCGGCGAACTCGACCCTGGTCTTCGTGATCGACATTCTCGAAGCGGTCTAGGAAGTCACCGGGGGGATTCCGTACGCTTGGGCGGACGCTCGTACAACGAAGCGTCCGCCCTCATCCTGAGCTGTCATACTGCCCACGCACTGTGGCAGGCGCCGCCCGGCGCCGAGGTCCGGGGCGGGCGGTGCGACGGCAGGCCGGCGTGCCCACGCCGGGCGCAGACCTGGAAGACCTCGTGGCGAGATGGATGGGGAGTCATGACTGAGAAGACGCCGAGCCCGGGCGGGGCCGGCACCGCGGCGAACGACAGCTCCGCGGGTGACCCGGCCGCCTCTCGTCCCGGCGGTCCGGTTGGCGGGGACCGCGAGTCGATCGTCGTCCCCCCGGCGATCCTGGCGCAGCAGGCGGGCTGGGCGCAGCCCGGCGAGGCGCCGCGCGCCGCGGGCGGGACCAAGACGGACGACGCCCCGCAGATCTTCGCCTCCAACGTGCGCAAGTCCGACACGTCGGAGGCCGGGTACGACGAGAACCCGCCCGGCGTCGGCAAGCTGGGCGTGATCCTCGGCACGGTGATCGCCCTGCTGCTGGTCGGCAGCGGCGTCACGCTGTACATGGTGAACAAGGACGGCTCCAAGGACAGCGCCGCGGCCAAGCCGGACGCGGCCAAGAGCGCGCCGCCCACGCCGACCGCCGACCCGGTGCCGCCGATCAAGGACAGCGCCAAGGTGCTGCCGACGGTCGCCGGCGACTTCGGCAAGAAGGCCGACATCCAGATCCCGGGCGAGGCCTCCGACGGCTCCTTCGTGGTGAAGGTGCTCACCGAGGGCACCGGCGCCAAGGTGGAGAAGAACTCCTGGGCCTCGGTGGACTACACCGCCAAGGACTGGAACACCGGCAAGGACATCCCGAGCTCGTACGACGCCAACGGGAAGCCGCAGATCTTCCAGGCCGGGACCGACTCGCTGATCCCGGCGCTGGACCAGGCCGTGATCGGCAAGAAGGCCGGCAGCCGGCTGCTGGTGGTGGCCCCGCCGGCCGCAGCGTTCGGCGCCCAGGGCAAGGCCGACATGTCGATCGGGCCCAAGGACGACCTGGTCTTCGTGATCGACATCCGCAACGCCAACGCGCCCGACGCCGTGGTGAGCGGTACCGTCACCCCGCCGCCCGCGGACTTCCCGCAGGTCAAGGACAACGGCAAGAAGCCGGCCGAGATCACCCCGGTCGCCGGGGCGAAGGACCCGACCGAGCTGAAGTCGCACGTCCTGATCAAGGGCACCGGGCCGAAGGTGGAGAAGGGCGAGAAGGTCGTCGTCCAGTACACCGGCGCGCTGTTCTCCAGCGGCAAGGTGTTCGACTCCTCGCTCAGCAAGGGCCAGGCGTTCACCTTCCCGGTCGGCGGCGGCCAGGTCATCCAGGGCTGGGACCAGGGCCTGGAGGGCCAGACCGTCGGCAGCCGGGTCGAGCTGGTGATCCCCGCCTCGCTGGGCTACGGCGACAAGGGCCAGGGCGACATCCCGCCCGGTGCGACGCTGGTCTTCGTGGTGGACATCCTGGACGCCGGTCAGGGCTGATCCACTTTCGGGTGACAATGGTGCACGTGTGACCTTCGGGTCCGGCCGCGTGGCCGGTCCCCAACGGGCGGCGGGCGCCCGTACCGTGGTCCGGGACGAACGGACCGGGTGCGGGCGTCCGCCGCTTGGTCGTGACAGCAGAGCGAATGTGAGAAGAGGGACTGTGAGCGTCAACCTCAACGAGAAGCCCGAGATCGACTTCCCGATCGGCGACGCCCCGACGGAGCTGCAGATCCGCGACATCGTCGTGGGCGACGGCGCGGAGGCCAAGCCGGGCCAGAACGTCAGCGTCCGGTACGTCGGTGTGACCTTCGAGACCGGCGAGGAGTTCGACGCCAGCTGGAACCGGAGCCCCAACGAGTTCCGCTTCCCGCTGGGCGGCGGCCGGGTCATCAAGGGCTGGGACCAGGGCGTCGTCGGCATGAAGGTCGGCGGCCGCCGCGAGCTGACCATCCCGTCGCGTCTGGCGTACGGCGCCCAGTCGCCGACCTCGGCGATCCCGCCGCACTCGACCCTGATCTTCGTGGTCGACCTGCTGGCCGTCTGAGCCCGCTCGTGCCGTGGGCCGGACCCCTCCGGGGGCCCGGCCCACGGGCGTGTCCGGGGGCGTTCGGGGAGGCCGCTTTTGCCGTGCGTACCGCTACCGGTACGGTCGGTCCCGCCGGGTGGTGATCGCCCGGTTGGCGCACCCCGCGCGCGGCGCGGCACACCGGAAGGGTCAGCGATGGCGATCGCGAAGGCAGAGCGGCTGATGAATCTCGCCCTGTGCCTGATGAACACCAGACGTCCGCTCTCCAAGAAGGAGCTGCGGGAATCCATCGAGGCGTACCGCGAGGCCTGGCAGAACAGCAGCGAGGACGCCTTCAACCGGATGTTCGAGCGGGACAAGGACGACCTGCGCGAGCTCGGCCTGGTGATCGACGTGGACGAGAGCACCCTGGACGGCGAGCTCGGCTACCTGGCCCGCGCCGACCGCAACCGGCTGCCCGAGATCGCCCTGGACGCCGAGGAGGCGGCCGCGCTGACCCTGGCGGCCCGGGTCTGGCAGCAGGCCAAGATGTCCGGTGCGGCCAGCGGCGCCCTGCAGAAGCTGCGCGCGGCCGGGGTGCCGTTCGCCGAGGCCGAGGGCCGGACCGCCCTGGAGCCGCGCATCCCCGCCCGGGAGGCCGCGTTCGAGCCGCTGCTCACCGCCGCCCGGGACCGCCGTCCGGTCACCTTCGAGTACCGCAAGGCCGGCGCCGCCGCCGTCGAGCAGCGCAGCGTCGAGCCGTGGGCGCTGGAGTGCTGGCGCGGGCACTGGTACCTGGCCGGGTACGACCGCGACCGGGGCGACGCCCGGGTGTTCCGGCTCAGCCGGATCACCGGCCGGGTGAAGGCGAAGTCCGGGGCGTTCCTCGGCGCCGTGCCCGAGCACGTGGACGTCCGGGCCACCGTGGCGAAGTTCGCGGGCGAGGGGGCGACCGCCACCGCGACCGTCCGGGTCCGCCGGGGCGCCGGCTTCCCGCTGCGGACCAAGGCGCTGGGCAGCACCCGGGTGGACGAGCTGTGGGACGAGCTGGAGATCCCGTACGGCAACGGGCTCGGCGCGGACCTGGCCGAGTTCGGGCCGGACGTGCTGGTGCTCGGGCCGGAGGAGCTGCGGGCGGATGTGGTCGACCGGCTGCGGGCGGTCGCGGGTTTCGAAGGAGTGGGCGCGTGAGCAACGCCATCGACCAGACGCGACGGATGCTGTCGCTGGTCACCTACCTGCGCGAGCGGCCGGGGGCCGAGGTCGCCGAGGTGGCCCGGGCGTTCGGGATCAGCGAGCGCGAGCTGATCGCGGACCTCAACGTGCTGCCGATGTGCGGCACCAGCTTCCGCGGCGGCGACCTGCTCGACATCGACACCGACGGCGAGCGGATCTGGTGGCACAACGTCGACGACGTCGCCCAGCCGCTGCGGCTGGCCGCCGACGAGGCGACCGCGCTGCTGGTGGCCGCCCGCGCGGTGGCCGGACTGCCGGGCCTGCGGGCCGGGGACCGGGAGGCGCTCACCCGGGCCGTCGCCAAGATCGAGAACGCGGCGGGGGAGAGCGCCGAGGGCAGCGCCCGGGTCGGCGTGACCTTCGAGGCGGAGAGCCATGTCTTCGCCGACATCGACCGCGCGCTCAGCGAGGGCCGCCGGCTCTGGCTGCGCTACTACTCGCACGGGCGCGGCGGGATGACCGAGCGCGAGGTCGACCCGATCCGGCTGCTCACCGAGGGCCACACCTACCTCGAGGCCTGGTGCCGCACCTCCGAGGACCACCGGATGTTCCGGCTCGACCGGGTCGCCGAGATCCGCGTCCTGGACGTCCCGGCCGACCCGCCCCGGCGCGAGCCGCGGGACCTGAGCGGCGGGCTGGTCAACCCGGCGGCGGACGACCCCGAGGTGGTCGTCGAAGTCTCCTCCGGCGGCCGCTGGGTGGCCGAGTACTACACCCACGACCGGGCCGAGGAACTGCCCGACGGCGGGCTGCGGATCACCCTGCGCAGCGCCGACCCCTCCCAGCTGCGCCCGCTGGCGCTGCGGCTGGGCCGGGACGGCCGGATCGTCTCGCCGCCCGAGCTCGCCGAGCAGGCGCGCTCGGCCGCGCGGGAGGCGCTGGCCGCCTACGGGGAGGGGCGGGTCTGAGCGGTGGAACCCGGGACCAGATTCAAGGTGTACTGCTCCGAGTGCCGGGAGAAGGTGGAGCTCCCGGCCGAGGACTTCCGCCTGACCCTCGGTCGCACCCCGGCCCAGGCGCACTACAGCTTCGGCTGCCCGCGGTGCGGGGCGGCGGTGCGCAAGCCGGCCGGGGAGAAGATCGTCGAGGCGCTCACCGGGGCCGGGGTGCGCACCATGCGGCTCGTCCCGGCCGAGGGGTAGCACGCGTATAGGCTGGGGCGCATGTCCTGGATGCTCGTCGCCGCCGTCCTGCTCGCCACCGCGGGCCTGCTGGTCCTCGGGGTCCTCGCGATCCGGCTCTGGCTGGACGTGCGGGCGCTGGCCAAGGGCGTGGACGCGGCCTCGCGGGCGCTGGCCGCGGCGGCCGGTGACCTGGCGGACGCGGTGCCCGCCCAGGGCGCCCCGGCGGGGGAGCGGAGCGTCCCCGCCGCATAGCACGGTCGGGACCGCGGTGGTACGGGGGCTGCTGCGCGCGGGCGGGGGCGGGTTACGCTCTCAGTTGGCTCCTGAACCGTGTACCGGGGGCCGCTGTCCTGTTCGGGCGGCCGTCGTCGTGGCGTCATCCGCAGCGGTTACCATCCGCAGCGGACGGCCCGTCGGGCCGCCATGACTGAAGGTGGTCGCGCATGCGCATCTCGATGACCGCGATCGTGGTGATCGTGATCCTCGCCATCGTGCTGTTCGGAGCCAAGCGGCTGCCGGACCTGGCGCGCTCGCTGGGCAAGTCGATGCGGATCCTGAAGAGCGAGGCGCAGGCGATGCGCTCGGACGGCGAGTCCGAGCAGCCGGCCCGGCCCGCTCCCGCTCCGGCCCCGGTCGACGGTGCCGCGGCCAGGACCGTCCAGGCCGCTCCGGGAGCGTCGGCCACGGCCCGTCCGGTGACCGAGCCCTCCGCCGGGGCCTCCGCGCCCGACGGCGACCGCCCGCACTGAGCGCGGCGCACGTGAGGCACCTGACGCCCGCCGCGCACACCGTGTGCGCGGCGTTCGCGACCACGGAGGCCCGCCGACCGGCGGGCCCCGACGCACGAGTTGAGGACCGGGGTTGAGCAAGCTCTCCAAGGCGCCGAAGGCGTCAAAGGATCCTGAGGGGCGGATGGCCCTCGCCGACCACCTGAGGGAACTGCGCAACCGCGTGGTCAAGTCGGTCCTGGCGATCGTGCTGATCACCATCGTGGCGGCGGTCTACCACAAGCAGATCGAGGACTTCCTGCTGCAGCCGCTGCCGCGGTGCGAAACCCTGGAGCTGGCCAAGCACTACCACGGCAAGTGCGCCCAGGTCTCGAACATCGGTCTGACCGCCGGTTTCACCTGGATGCTGAAGGTGGCCCTGACGGCGGGCGTGGTCGGGACCGTGCCGATCTGGCTCTACCAGGTCTGGGCCTTCGTGGCGCCGGGCCTGCACAGGCACGAGAAGAAGTACACGGTCGTCTTCCTGATCTGCGGGACGCCGCTCTTCCTGGCCGGTGTGGCCGTGGCCATCCTGGTGCTGCCGACCACGGTCGACGTGCTGCTCTCGTTCACCCCGAACGACACCACGCCGATCCTGCCGCCCGAGGACTACTTCGACATCGCCACCCGGATGGTGCTGGTCTTCGGCCTGGCCTTCGAGTTCCCGCTGCTGCTGGTGATGCTGAACATGGTCGGCGTGGTCGGCGGCAAGCGGCTGCTGGGCTGGTGGCGCGGCATGGTCATGGGCATCACGGTGTTCGCGGCCTTCGCCACGCCGAGCGCCGACCCGCTGAGCATGCTGGCGCTGGCCGCGCCGATCTGGGCGCTGTACTTCATCGCGGTGGCGATCGCGATCTTCAACGACAAGCGCAAGGCGCGCCGCAACCCGGACTCCGGGCTGGACGACGAGGAGGCCTCGCACCTGGACCTCTCGGTGCAGCCGGTGGCCGGTGCGGAGTCCGTCCAGGCCTCGGCGGCTCCGGCGGCCGGTGCCTCGGTGCCGGCGTCCCGCCGCGAGGAGATGGACGACATCACGTGAGTCGGTAGGGCCTGAGGGAGCCCCGGTCCGCCGCTGCCGAGCGGTGGGCCGGGGCTTTCCGCTGGTCGGGGCGGTTCCGGGTTTCGGCGGGTGGTCTTGGCAGCTCGCATGGCATGTGACATATTACTGGCGTGCTGAAGACCGAGACACCTCCCCTGGACGTGGTCGTGGTCGGCGCCGGTGTGGTCGGCGCCGCCTGCGCCTACTACGCCGCCCGCGCCGGGCTCGCCGTCGCCGTCGTGGACCGCGGGCCCGTGGCCGGCGGCACCACCGGCGCGGGCGAGGGCAACCTGCTGGTCTCCGACAAGGAGCCCGGCCCCGAACTCGACCTCGCCCTGCTCAGCACCCGGCTCTGGCGCGACCTCGCCGAGCGGCTCGGCCCGGCGATCGAGTACGAGCCCAAGGGCGGCGTGGTGGTCGCCTCCACCGCCGCCGGGCAGGACGCGCTGCGGGCCTTCGCCGACGGGCAGCGCGCCGTCGGGGTCGAGGCCGAGGAGGTGCCCGGCGAGCGGCTGCGCGAGCTGGAGCCGCACCTGGCCGAGGGCCTGGCCGGCGGCTTCCACTACCCGCAGGACGCCCAGGTCCAGCCCGCCCTCGCCGCCGCGCACCTGCTGCGCGAGGCCCGCCGGATGGGCGCCGAGCTGATCACCGGGGAGAGCGTCACCGCCGTCGACCGGGGCCCGGACGGCGCCGTGCGCGGCGTCCGGACCGACCGGCGGCACCTGGCCGCCCCCGCCGTGGTGAACGCGGCCGGCACCTGGGGCGGCGAGGTGGCCGCGCTGGCCGGGGTGCACCTGCCGGTGCTGCCCCGGCGCGGCTTCGTGCTGGTCACCGAGCCGCTGCCGCGGGTCGTGCGGCACAAGGTCTACGCCGCCGACTACGTGGCCAACGTGGCCAGCGGATCGGCCGGGCTGGAGACCTCCGCCGTGATCGAGGGCACCCCGGGCGGGCCGGTGCTGATCGGCGCCAGCCGGGAGCGGGTCGGCTTCGACCGCACGCTCTCCCAGGAGGTGCTGAGCCGGCTCGCCGCCCAGGCCGCCGCCCTCTTCCCGGTGCTCGCCGACGTCACCGTGCTGCGCGCCTACCGGGGCTTCCGCCCGTACCTGCCGGACCACCTGCCGGCCATCGGCGCGGACCCCCGGGTGCCCGGGCTGTACCACGCCTGCGGGCACGAGGGGGCCGGCATCGGGCTGGCCCCGGCGACCGGGCTGCTGATCAGCGAGCAGCTCACCGGCAAGCAGCCGGAGCTGGACCTCGCGCCGTTCCGGGCGGACCGCTTCCCGGCCGAGTGACGGCGTGACGGCCCGGCCGCCTGCGACCGAGGCCTGTGTGAGATTCCTTCCTGGACCCGTGAGATTGGAGAGGCCGCCGATGCGCCGCCGCACCCCCGCCGGGCTGGTCGAGGCCGAGCCCGGGCCCGCCCACCACATCGAGTTCGACGGGCGGCCCGTCCCCGCGCTGCCCGGGCAGTCGATCGCCGCCGCGCTCTGGGCCGACGGCGTGCTCGCCTGGCGCACCACCCGGGTCGGCGGGAAGCCGCGCGGGGCGTTCTGCGGGATCGGCGCCTGCTTCGACTGCCTGGCCACCGTGGACGGCCGCCCCAACCAGCGCACCTGCCTGCTCCCCGCCGAGCCCGGCACCACCGTCACCACCCAGGAGGGCCACGGCCGTGCCGACCTCGCCGTCTGAACCCCTCGACGCCCCGTCGTACGACCTCGTGGTGGTCGGCGCCGGCCCGGCCGGGCTGGCCGCCGCCGTCACCGCCGCCGACCTCGGGCTGCGCTGCGCCCTGCTGGACGGCGGGCAGAGCACCGGCGGGCAGTACTACCGCCACCCGGCGCCCGGCCTCGGCGCGGCCCGGCCGGACCGGCTGCACCACCACTGGTCCGCCTACACCGGGCTGGCCGACCGGCTCGACGCGCACGGGCGCGCCGGGCGGGCCGACTTCCGGGCCGGGCACCAGGTCTGGGCGCTGGAGCGCACCGGGGACGGCTTCGCGGTGCACGTCACCCGCGGACCGGAGGGCACCGACCGGGCCACCGTCCTGACCCGGTCGGTGCTGCTCGCCACCGGCGCGTACGAGCGGCAGCTGCCGTTCCCCGGCTGGACCCTGCCCGGGGTGGTCACGGCGGGCGGCGCCCAGGCCATGCTCAAGGCCGGCCTGGTGCTGCCCGGGAAGCGGATCGTGGTGGCCGGCAGCGGCCCGCTGCTGCTCGCGGCGGCCTCCTCGCTGGTCACCGCCGGGGCCGAGGTGCCCGCCGTGGTCGAGGCCACCGCCTACCTCGGGTACGCGCGGCGCCCCGGCGTGCTGGCGGCCGTCCCCGGCAAGCTGGTCGAGGGCGCCGGGCACGGCGGTGCGCTGCTGCGGCACGGCGTACGGCTGCGCCCGCGCAGCGCGGTGGTCGAGGCGCACGGGACGGACCGGGTCACCGGCGTCACGGTGGCCCGGCTGGACGCCGACTGGCGGCCGGTGCCCGGCACCGGGCGGCGGATCGACTGCGACGCGCTCGCCGTCGGCCACGGCCTGCTGCCGCAGATCGACCTGGCCACCGAGCTCGGCGCGCGGACCGTGACCGGGCCGGACGGCGCGGTCGCGCTGGAGGTCGACGCCCGGCTGCGTACCAGCGTGCCCGGCCTCTGGTCGGCGGGGGAGACCAACGGCGTCGGCGGCGCGGACCTCGCGCTCGCCGAGGGCGAGCTGGCCGCGCACGCGGTGGCCGGGGAGCGGCCCGCGGCCGCGCTGCTGCGCCGCCGCTCCCGGCTGCGGGCCTTCGCCGACCTGATGGCCGCCGCGCACCGGCCGGGCCCCGGCTGGACCGGCTGGCTGCGTCCGGACACCGACGTCTGCCGGTGCGAGGAGGTACCGGTGGCGGCGATCCGGGAGGCCGTCGAGGACCTGGGCGCGGGCGATCCGCGCACCGTGAAGCTGCTCACCCGGGCCGGAATGGGCTGGTGCCAGGGCCGGATGTGCGGTCCGGCCGTGGCCTGCCTGGCCGGCCCGGGTGAGCCGGGGCCGGACCGGCGGCCGCTGGGCTGCCCGGTGCCGCTCTCCCAGCTGGCGGCGGGGCCGAACCCGGAGGCGTAGGGCGTGCCCGACCGCTCGCGGCGGGCGGGGACCGGGGGGGCCGCCCCCCGGGGCCGGCGGCGTAGGTCGGGCCCGGGGCCAAGTCTCCGGCCCCGCCCCACGAGT
>NZ_JBHJSJ010000029.1:52426-106129 GCF_042268845.1 Kitasatospora sp. NPDC056273
CGCCCGCGGCGCGCGGGGCGGGGGCGCCCCGCCCCGCCACCGCCCGGGGGGGGGCGCGCCGCGCGGTGGGGGTGGGGGGGCCCCCCCCCCGCCGCGGGGGGTGCCTGCGCCCCGCCCCCGCCCCCGGGGTCCGTCGTCGAAGGACGGGCCGGGGACCTTGTCTCCGGCCCGTCCACTCTAGTAAAATGTCACACCTCATCAAGGAGCTCATGTGTCCATCACCCAGCACGACAGCACCCGTCCCTGGCGCGGCATCATGGTCGCCACCACGCTTCCGCTGCGCCCGGACCACTCCGTCGACTACGACGCCTACGCCGAGCACGTCCGCTGGCTGATCGACTCCGGCTGCGAGGGCGTCGTCCCCAACGGCTCGCTGGGCGAGTACCAGACGCTCACCGCCGAGGAGCGCGCCAAGGTCGTCGAGGTCGCCATCGAGGCGGCCGGCGACGGCTCCCGGGTGATGCCCGGCGTGGCCGCCTACGGCAGCGCCGAGTCCCGCCGCTGGGCCGAGCAGGCCGCCGAGGCCGGCGCCGGCTCCGTCCTGCTGCTGCCGCCGAACGCCTACCGGGCCGACCACGCCTCGGTGCGCGCCCACTACGCCGAGGTCGCCAAGGCCGGGCTGCCGATCGTGGCGTACAACAACCCGATCGACACCAAGGTCGACCTCGTCCCCACGCTGCTCGCCCAGCTGCACGCCGAGGGCTCGATCGTCGCGGTCAAGGAGTTCAGCGGCGACGTCCGCCGGGCGTACGAGATCGCCGAGCTGGCCCCCGGGCTGGACCTGCTGATCGGCGCCGACGACGTGCTGCTGGAGCTGGCGCTCGCGGGCGCGGTCGGCTGGATCGCCGGCTACCCGAACGCCCTGCCGGCCGCCTCGGTCGCGCTCTACGACGCCGCCGTCTCCAAGGACCTGGAGAACGCGCTGCCGCTGTACAAGTCGCTGCACTCGCTGCTGCGCTGGGACTCCAAGACCGAGTTCGTCCAGGCCATCAAGCTCTCGATGGACATCGCCGGGCGCCCCGGCGGCCCGGTGCGCGCCCCGCGCCTGCCGCTCGTCCCGGAGATCGAGGAGGCCGTCCGCGCGGCCACCGAGAAGGCGCTGGCCGACGGCCTGGTCTGACACCGGCGCGATCCCGGGCCTCCGGGCCGGCTGCGGCGGCAGTCGGCCCGGCCTACCCACCAACCATCCGAACCTGTACGGGAGTTGTGACCCATGCGCAGCCGTCACGTGTTCCACGCCGTCGACTCGCACACCGAGGGCATGCCGACCCGGGTGATCACCGGCGGCTTCGGCGTCATCCCCGGCGCCACCATGGCCGAGCGCCGGGTGCACTTCCAGGAGCACCTGGACCACTTCCGCACCCTGCTGATGTACGAGCCCCGCGGCCACGCCGCGATGAGCGGCGCGATCCTCCAGCCGCCGACCCGGCCGGACGCCGACTTCGGCGTGCTCTACATCGAGGTCTCCGGACTGCTGCCGATGTGCGGGCACGGCACCATCGGGGTCGCCACCGTACTGGTCGAGACCGGGATGGTCCCGGTGGTCGAGCCGGTCACCACCGTACGGCTGGACACCCCGGCCGGACTCGTGGTCGCCGAGGTGAAGGTCGAGGACGGCGCCGCCAAGGCGGTGACCATCCGCAACGTGCCCTCCTACTCCGTCGCCCTGGACCGCAAGGTCGAGGTGCCCGGCTACGGCACGGTGACCTACGACCTCGCGTACGGCGGCAACTACTACGCCATCCTGCCGCTCGCCGAGTTCGGGCTGCCCTTCGAGCGCGAGCGCAAGCAGGAGATCCTGGACGCCGGCCTGGCCATGATGGACGCGATCAACGCGGGCCCGGACCGGCCGGTGCACCCGGAGAACCCGTCCATCCACAGCTGCCACCACGTCCAGCTGCTCGCCCCCGGCTCCACCGCCGAGCACTCCCGGCACGCGATGGCCATCCACCCCGGCTGGTTCGACCGCTCGCCCTGCGGCACCGGCACCTCGGCGCGGATGGCCCAGCTGCACGCGCGCGGCGAACTGCCGCTCGGGCGGGACTTCCGCAACGACTCCTTCATCGGGACCACCTTCACCGGGCGGCTGGTCGAGGAGACCGAGGTGGCCGGGCTGCCCGCGGTGGTGCCCACCGTCACCGGGCGGGCCTGGGTCACCGGCACCGCCCAGTACTTCCTCGACCCGAGCGACCCGTTCCCGGCGGGCTTCCTGCTCTGACCCCTCCTTCCTCCTTCGTCCCCGTACCTCCCCCCGAAGGGCTGCTGGCCGTGACCATCACCTCGTACAACCCCGCCGACCCCGACGACCTCGTGGTCGCCGTCGAGGAGCCCGGCGCCGAGGCCGTGCGGGCCGCCGTCGGGCGGGCCCGGGCGGCGCAGGGCGACTGGCTCGCCGCCGGGGCGGGCGCCCGGTCGGCGGCGCTCGGCCGGATCGCGGACGCCGTGGAGGCGCACGCCCACGAGCTGGCCGCGCTGATCGTGCGCGAGGTCGGCAAGCCGCTGGCCGAGGCGCTCGGCGAGGTCGCCCGCACGGCGGCGATCTGGCGCTACTACGCGCAGGCGCCGTACGCGCCCTCCGGGGCGGTGCACGAGACCGCCGCCGGCCCCGGGCTGCTGCTCACCCGCCGCCGCCCGTACGGGGTCGCCGGGCTGATCGCGCCGTGGAACTTCCCGCTGGCGATCCCGACCTGGAAGGCCGCGCCGGCCCTCGCCGTCGGCAACGCGGTGGTGCTCAAGCCGGCCCCCGAGGCGACGGCCTGCGCGCTGCGGCTGGCGGAGCTGGCCGGGCTGCCCGAGGACGTGTTCACGGTGCTGCCCGGCGGGGCGGAGGAGGGCGCGGCGCTGGTCGACGCCGCGGACGTGGTCTCCTTCACCGGCTCGACCGGCGTCGGCCGGGCCGTGGTGCGGGCCGCGACCGACCGCGGGGTGCCGGTGCAGGCCGAACTCGGCGGGCTGAACGCCGCGCTGGTGCTGCCGGACGCCGACATCGCGCAGGCCGCCGGGCACATCGCCGCGGCCATCGCCGGGTACGCCGGGCAGAAGTGCACCGCCACCAGCCGGGTGATCGCGGTCGGCGCCGCGTACGAGCCGCTGCGCGAGGCGCTGGTCAAGGCGCTGGCGGCGGTCGACGACGCGGTCTGCGGGCCGGTGATCAACGCCGGTGCGCGGGAGCGGCTGACCGGGGCCGTCTCCTCGGCCGTCGAGGCCGGGGCGAGCGTGCTCACCGGCGGCGGGGTGCCCGAGCGGACCGGCTGGTACGTCGAGCCGACCCTGCTCGCCGAGGTGCCGGCCGAACACCCGCTGGCCCGCGAGGAGTTCTTCGGCCCGATCGCGGTGCTGCACGCCGCGGCCGACCTGGACGAGGCCATCGCGCTCGCCAACGACACCCCGCACAGCCTCTCCACCTCGGTGCACACCCGCAGCCTGGACGTGGCGCTGGCCGCCGCCGACCGGCTGGACGCGGGCATGATCCGGGTCAACGCCCCGTCCAGCGGCGTCGACTTCCACCTGCCCTTCGGCGGGGCCAAGGGCGCGAGCCACGGCGACCGCGAACAGGGCCAGGCCGCCCTGGACTTCTACACCGTCAGCCGGACCGTCAGCGTGCTGCCGGGCGGAGGTGCGCTCTGATGTTCGTACGGACGGTCGACTACCACACGGCCGGCGAGCCGTTCCGGATCGTGCTGGACGGCGTGCCCCCGATCCCCGGCGACACCGTCGCCGAGCGCCGGGCCATCGCGCTCGGCGCGGGCGGCAGCGCGACCGCGCCCCGGCCCAGCGCGCTGGACGAGGTCCGGCAGCTGCTCAGCCGGGAACCGCGCGGCCACGCCGGGATGTACGGCGGCTTCCTGGTCCCGCCGGACGACGACGAGGCGCACCTGGGTGTGCTGTTCTGGCACAAGGACGGCTACTCCACCGCCTGCGGACACGGCACCATCGCGCTCGGCGCCTGGGCGGTGGACTCCGGACTGGTGGCCGCCCCCGCGGACGGCGTGGCGCGGGTGCGGATCGACGTGCCGTCCGGCCGGGTCACCGCCCTGGTGCACCGCTCCGGCGGGCGGACCACCGGGGTGACCTTCCGCAACGTGCCCAGCCGGGTCACCGCGCTGAAGCTCCCGGTGGAGACCTCGCGCGGCACCGTGGAGGTCGCCGTGGCGCACTCCGGCGCCTGCTACGCCTCGGTGCCCGCGGCCGCCCTCGGGCTCGCCGTGGAGAAGCAGCAGCTGCCCGAACTCACCGCCGTGGGGCGGGAGATCAGGGCCGCGCTGGCCGGCTCGGAGGCGGTCGCGCACCCGACGGACGCCCGGCTGTCGGGCGTCTACGGGGTCATCCTCCACGACGAACTCCCCCCGGTGGACGGGGTGCTGAACCAGCGCAACGTCACCGTCTTCGCGGACGGCCAGATCGACCGTTCGCCCTGCGGCTCCGGCACCTCCGCCCGGCTCGCGGTGCTCGCCGCCGAGGGGCGGCTGGCCCCGGGCGAGCCGCTGCGGCACGAGTCGATCATCGGGACGGTCTTCAGCGGGCAGGTCCTCCCGGGCGGCGACCCGCAGGGCGAGGGCGTGGTCACCGAGGTCGGCGGGACGGCCTTCCGCACCGGCGAGCACGGCTTCGTGCTGGAGCCGGACGACGACCTGGGAGCGGGGTTCCTGCTGTGACCACCGTGCGTGCGACCGAAGCCGTGAAGCCAACCGAAGTGCCCGGCGCGGCGGTTGTGCCGCTCCAGTACGCCGTGCCGGGCACCGGCGGGGTCGGGCCCGCCGGGGCGGTGGGGGCGATCGAGCGGGTGCTGCTGGACGGGTTCGACCCGGAGGCGGCACCCGCCCGGTCGGCCGTACCGGTGCCCGCCGGCGAACTGCTGATGATGCCGGCCGCCGCCGGGCCGTACGCCGGCGTGAAGATCGCCGGGGTCGCGCCCGCCAACCCGTCGGCCGGACTGCCCCGGATCACCGGCAGCTACCTGCTGCTGGACGGGCCCACCCTCCAGCCGCTCGCCCTGCTGGACGGCGCCGCGCTCACCGCGCTGCGCACGCCCGCCGTCACCGCGGCCGCGCTGCGGCGGCTGGCCGTGCCGGAGGCCGAGCACCTGGTGCTGTTCGGCTCCGGACCGCAGGCGTACGGGCACCTGGACGCCCTGCTCGCCGTCCGGCCGCTGCGCCGGCTCACCGTGGTGGCGCGCAACGCCGAACGGGCCGGGGCGCTGGCCGATTACGGGCGGAAGCTCGGGCTGGCGGCCGAGGTCGGCGACCCGCGCGCGGTCCGCGAGGCGGACCTGGTGGTCTGCTGCACCACCGCGCGCACCCCGCTGTTCGACGGCGCCCTGGTGCCCGCCCACGCGGCGGTGGCGGCGGTCGGCTCGCACGAGCCGGACGCCCGGGAGGTGGACGAACTGCTCGTCCAGCGCGCCGAGTTGTACGTCGAGGCACGTACCGTCGCGGAGCGCGAGGCCGGGGACCTGCTGATGGCGGGCGTGGCCGGGCGGCAGCTGTGGAACCTCGCCGAACTGGTGCGCGGCGACGCGCTGGTGCCCGACGGGCGGCCGCGGTTCTTCAAGAGCGTCGGGATGGCCTGGCAGGACCTGGCCGTCGCGGCGGAGGTGTACCGGGCCGCGTCCTAGGGCGTGTCTTCAAACTCGCGTCTGCGGGGCGACGCCGGGGCACGCACCTCGCCGCGTTGTCGTCGGTCGCCAATGCTCCGCAGTGGCTCCCTCCTCCGCCTTGCGATGCACGCACCCCAACGCCGCCCCGCCCGCCCTCCGGGCGGACGACGGGAGTTTGAAGACACGCCCTAGCGGTTCAGTCGCCCAGGAAGACGAGCCAACTGCCCGGGGTGGCGGCGCAGTTGGCGAGCAGGTTGCGCAGTTCGCGGACGGCCGCCCGCTGCTCCCCGGTGGTGCAGCGGGCGAGCAGGGCGGTGGCCTCCTCGAAGGCGGCGCCGGCGTCCTGCTCGTTGAACGGGGTGTCCCCGTACGGGTCGATCCGGCCGAGCCGGTGGCGGGTCGGATCGGTGTGCCGGGCCAGGGCGGAGGTGAGGGCCTCGCCGGGGCTCGACAGGTGCAGCAACCTGGCGCTGGTGCGGCGGCCGCCGTTCGGGCGGCCGCCGTACAGCGCGATGTCGATCGACACGGCGTTACTCCTGGTGGTGGTCGGGAGTTGTGGAGCCGGAGCCGGTGCAGCGGGATGGGATCCCCCGCTGCACCGGCTCCTCACGTTTTCCGGACGTTTTCCGGCAGGCTCCCGGGCTGGCTGGCGGGCGGTCCGGTTCCGCGCGTCAGGCCCGGTCGTCGGCGTAGGCGGTGAGCAGGCGGGCCAGGTGCTTGCCGGTGACCAGCAGCGGCTCCTCGCTGCGGGCGACCTGGGCGGCGAGCTCGGCGCCCTCCAGGGTGCTGATCACGGTGCCGGCCAGCTCGCGGGCGTCCTGCTCGCCGATGCCGGCGGCGAGCAGCCGTTCCGTCACGACGGCCCGCCAGTGGGCGAAGGCCTCGGCCACCGCCTCCTCGATCACCGGCACCCGGCCGATCGTCTCCAGGGCGGTGCTGGTGATCGGGCAGCCGTCCTGCCAGTCGGACGCGCGCAGTTCGGTGGCGAGCAGCCGGGTGCAGGCGGTCATCGCCTCGCCCAGGTCCGGTGAGGAGCCGAGCCCGGCGTGCAGCATGACGGCGAACTCCTCGTCCCCGTGCCGGATCGCCTCGGCGGCCAACTCCTGCTTGCCGCCCGGGAAGAAGTGGTAGACGGAGCCGAGGGTGGCCTCGGCCTCGCGGGAGATCTGCTTGATCCCGGTGCCCTCGTACCCCTGGCGCTGCAGCAGCCGGGAGGTGGCCCGGACGATCCGCTCCCGGGTGCCGGGCTTCGCTTCGGCCTGCGCGCCGTCCTTCGGTGCGGCCTTCGCCGGGGCCTTCACCGGGGCCTTCGCCGCGACCCTCGCGGCGGCCTTCGGGTCGGCCTGCGCGGGGGTCTTCTCGGGCGTCTTCACGGCGTGATCCTAGCCGAGATTCTGAGTAGAGCGTTCGTTCCAGTCCTGTGCTAGCGTCGGCTCCGGCGCTCTGGATAGAGCGTTCGTTCTAGGCATTCGTCCAGTGGAGGGGAACACGCATGTCCGTGGAGCAGCAGGCGAAGCGATCCGTGACGGTGATCGGGCTCGGCCCGATGGGGCAGGCCATGGCCCGGGCGTTCCTGTACGCCGGGTACGCCGTCACGGTGTGGAACCGCACGGCCGCACGGGCCGACGAACTCGTCGCCCGGGGCGCGCAGGCGGCGCCCAGCGCGGAGGCGGCGGTGGCGGCGAACGAACTGGTGGTGCTCAGCCTCACCGACTACGACGCCGTGTTCACCGTGCTGGAGTCGGTCGAGCCGGCGCTGAAGGGGAAGGTGGTCGCGAACCTCAGCTCGGACACCCCCGGGCGGGCCCGCGAGGCCGCCCGCTGGCTGGCCGAGCGCGGCGCCGGACACCTGACCGGCGGGGTGCAGGTGCCGCCGTCGGGCATCGGCAGCCCCGAGTCGTCCACCTTCTACAGCGGCCCGGTCGAGCTGTTCCGGCGGCACCGGGCCACCCTGGAGGTGCTCACCGCGGCCGACTACCGGGGCGACGACCCCGGGCTGGCCCAGCTGTACTACCAGATCCAGATGGACCTGTTCTGGTCCTCGATGGTCGGCTACCTGCACGCCACGGCGGTCGCCGAGGCCAACGGCATCACCGCCGAGGAGTTCCTGCCGTACGCCCTGCCCACCGCCGCGCTGCTGCCGCGGATGATCGAGTTCTACGCGCCGCGGATCACCGCCGGGGACCACCGCGGGGACGTCGACCGGCTGACGATGGCACTCGCGAGCATCGAGCACGTCCAGCACACCGCGGAGGACTCCGGGGTGGACGGCGCCCTGCCGGCCCTCCTCGCGGAGGCGGTCCGGCGGGGTGTGGCGGACGGGGACGGCGCGGCCAGCCTGAGCACCCTGGTGGGGCGGTTCCGCCGGGCGTAGCCCTCCGCAGGGGCCTCCGGGCGGACCTCCGTGCGGATCTTCGTACGGACCTCCCGGGCGGACCGGAAGATCGTGTGCCGTCGGCCGTTGTCACGGCCGACGGCCGCTGTCACCATGGCGTTCGGCAGGAAGAGGGGCCGGTGCGGCGGGTCGGTGACGGGTGTTCGAATCACTGGCTGTTGCGCACGCAACGTAACGTGACATTGTACGCTGGTGTTCTGCACCCACCCGGAGGAACACCATGGCCGACCTCAAGTCCCGCACCCTGATCTCCGTACAGGAGCGGCTTCGCGACCAGGTCGCGCACGCACTCCGGGCAGCCCTGATCTCCGGCGAACTGCGCCCCGGCGTCGTCTACTCCGCCCCCGCGCTCGCCGCCGACTTCGGCGTCTCCGCGACGCCCGTCCGCGAGGCCATGCTCGACCTCGCCCGCGAGGGCCTGGTCGAAGCCGTCCGCAACAAGGGCTTCCGGGTCACCGAGTTGACCGACCGCGACCTCGACGACTTCACCGAGATCCGCGCCCTGATCGAGGTCCCGACCGTCGGCCGGGTGGCGCGCACCGCCACCAAGGAGCAGCTGGAGCGGCTGCGCCCGCAGGCCGAGGCGATCGTCGCGGCGGCCCGCAAGCACGACCTGATCGGCTACCTGGAGGCCGACCGCCAGTTCCACCTCGACCTGCTGGGCCTGGCCGGCAACTCGCGGCTGGTCGAGGTCGTCGGCGACCTGCGCAAGCGCTCGCGGCTCTACGGCCTCAACCGGCTCGACGAGCGCGGCGAGCTGGTCTCCTCGGCGGAGGAGCACCTGGAGCTGCTCGACCTGCTGCTCGCCGGCGACGCGGCCGGGGCCGAGGCCTGCATGACCCGCCACCTCAGCCACGTCCGCTCCCTCTGGGCCGGCGAGGAGAAGCCCGCCGAACCGGAGCCCTCGGCGCTGCGCCTGCGGTCCCGCTAGGGGACTCGGCAGGAGTCAAACCGCCCGTTCGGGTGAAGAGTCCGGGTATGGACGGCGGCTTGGGGCCGACGGGCGGAGGATTCGCCTGTGCGGAACAGGGTGCTCGACATGGCAGAGGTCCTCTTCGATCGGTTTCCCGGGCACCGGGTCGAGGTGCTCGGCGGTGAGGTGGCCGTCGAGCCGCTGCCCGACGGGCGCCACGGCGAGATCCTCTCCGACGTGATGAAGGCCTGCTTCGAGGCCGGGCTGGAAGGCGGGGACACGGAAGTCCTCCAGCGGCTCGCGATCTGGCTGCCGACCGGGCCGGACGACTTCGCGATGCCGGATCTGTCGATCGTCGAGGCGGTGAGCGACGACCGGATGGTCACGTACAACTGCTACGACCCGAAGATCTTCCGCCTCGTCCTCGAAGTGACATCGGCGGCGTTGTGCAGTGACGTCACCAGGAAGCCCGCCGCCTACGCGCTGGCCGGGGTGCCGACCTACGTGGTCGTGGACCGGGTCGAGCAGCAGGTGCTGGTGCTGACCGATCCCGTGCGGGGCGAGTACCGGGAGCGGGTCGTACGCCGTCCCGGGCAGGTGGTCGGGTTGCCCGGGACGGCGGTGACGCTGCCGGTGTCGGAGCTGGTCGCCTAGACCGCCGCCGGGAGGGTCAGCCGTCCGTCGTGGACCTCGGCGATCTGGTCGACGGCCGTCAGGTGGGTGCGGTCGTGGGTGACCAGGACGGTGGCGGTGGCCCGGCGGTGGGTGAGGTCGGTGATCAGGTCGAGGACGGCGGCGCCGCGTTCGTGGTCGAGGGCGCTGGTGGGTTCGTCGACCAGCAGGACGGTGGGGTCGTTCATCAGCGCGCGGGCGATGTTGACCCGCTGGCGCTGCCCGCCGGAGAGCTGGTGCGGCCGGCGGGCGGCCTGGTCGCGCAGGCCGACGGCGTCGAGGAGTTCCAGGGCGCGGGGGAGCGCGCCGCGCGGGGGGCGGCCGTCGAGGTGGGCCATCACCTGCAACTGCTCCACCGCGGTGAGCGAGGGCAGCAGGTTGGCCTGCTGGAAGACGATGCCGATCCTGGTGCGGCGCAGCGCGGTGAGGTCGGCCCGGCTGAGGCCCGCGGTGTCGGTGCCGTCGACGACGACCTGCCCGGAGTCCGGGGTGATCAGGGTGGCGGCGACCGCGAGCAGGCTGGACTTGCCGGAGCCGGAGGGGCCGACGACGGCGGTGAGCGTGCCCTTGGGGACGGTCAGCGAGACCTCGTCGAGTGCCGTGAGCCGGCCGTCGCCGTCAGGGTAGGTGAGGGTGATGCGGTCGAGGACGAGACTCATCGGGCGCTCCCGAGGGCGGTCAGCGGGTCGACGGAGGTGATCCGGCGGATGGACAGGGCCGCGCCGATCGCGCCGAGGGCGATCATGACGGCGGCGGGCAGCAGGACGGTCGGGGCGTCCAGGACGAAGGGGACGGCGGAGCCGATCAGCGCGCCGAAGCCGGACGCGATCGCGGTGCCGACGACCGTGCCGAGCAGCAGCAGGAGGACGGCCTGGCCGAGGGCGTCGCGCAGCAGGTAGCGGGTGGAGGCGCCGAGGGCCTTGAGGACGGCGATGTCGCCGCTGCGCTGGATCGTCCAGACGGTGAAGAACGCGCCGATCACCAGGGCCGAGATGGCGAACAGGAAGCCGCGCATCAGCTGGAGGGAGCCGTTCTCGGAGGTGTAGGAGCCGATCGCGGCGAGGGCGTCGTCGCGGGTGCGGGTCTCGGTGCCGTGGCGGGCGTCGGCGGCGGCCAGGTCGGCGCCCTTGGCGGTGTCGAGCGCGATGACGGTGGCGTGGCCGGCGCCGCCGGGGGCGGCCTGCTGCCAGTCGCCGAGGCTGGTCCAGATCACCGGGGTGTGGCTGTACGCGGCGTCGCCCTCGACGGCGGCGACCCGCAGCGGGTGGCCGGCCAGGGTGAAGTCGGCGCCGGGGGCGAGGCCGCCCAGGTTCTCGGCGGCGGTCCTGGACAGTACGGCCTGGCCGGGGGCGATCCGGCTGCCCTGCGGGGCGAGTGCGGAGCCGTCCGGGACGCCGAAGGCGGACAGCGCGGCGGTGCGCTGCCCGGCGGCGGCCTTGGTGGTGGTGATGCCGATCGGCTGGGCGGAGGTGACGCCGGGCTCGCGGGCCCAGGCCTGCCACTGGTCGGGGGTGACCTGGGAGTCGGTGAAGGAGAGCTTCTGCCCGTCGGCCGGCTTGCCGAAGACCAGGTGGTCGGCGGGCAGGCCGGTGATCGCGGAGATGTTCTGCCGGCCGAGCCCGGCGGTCAGCCCGGACAACAGGCCGACCAGCACGGTGATCAGCACGATGACGGTTCCCATCAGGGCGAACCGCCCCTTGGCGAACCTCAGGTCCCTCCAGGCGACGAACACGACGGGGCCTTCCTCTGGGCAGGTGGTTTCGACACTTCCACCGTCCTGGACGGAAGGGGGCCGGGGCATCGCGCCGGGGATTGCATCCTGGGCATCAAAGGGGAGAGCCCGAGTTCAACCTTTTGATTGATGCCGGGTGCCGGGCTAGGAACTTAGGCTGGACGGATGGCGACCGAACGATCCAGAACCACCCCCGTCGCCCGCGTCCTCCAGGTCTGCCTGCACCTGCTCGTGGCGGGCCTGCTCGCGCTCGCCGTCGCCCGGGCCGTCCTCGTCGACCGGGGCGGCGATCCGGCCGCCGTCGCCGCCGCGGCCACCGCGATGGCCGCCGTCTACACCGTCGGGCCGCAGCTGGCCGCCGTGCGCCGCTCCCGGCGGGCGGCCGCGCTCTGGCTGGCGCTGCTCGGCGTCACCTGGGCGGGCGTGCTGATCACCACCCAGGACGGCGTCTGGCTGGCCTTCCCGCTGTACTTCCTGGAGCTGCACCTGCTGGGGCGGCGCGGCGGGCTCGTCGCCGTCGGGCTGACCGCCGCCGCGTCGATCGCCGCGTGGTCCTGGCACCAGCACAGCTTCAGCTTCGCGGCCTCGATCGGGCCCGCGCTCGGCGCGGCCGTCGCCACCGCCACCGTGCTCGGCTACCAGGCGCTGTACCGGGAGAGCGAGGAGCGCCGCCGGCTGATCGACGAGCTGACCGCCGCCCGCGCCGACGCCGCCGCCGCCCACCACGCCGCCGGGGTGCTGGCCGAGCGGGAGCGGCTCGCCCGGGAGATCCACGACACCCTCGCACAGGGCCTCAGCTCCATCCAGCTGCTGCTGCGGGCCGCCCAGCGGGCCCTGCCGGAGCGCACCGAGACCGCCGCCGGGTACGTCGAGCAGGCGCGGCAGGCCGCCCAGGACAACCTGGACGAGGCCCGCCGGTTCGTCCGGGCGCTCACCCCGCCCGCGTTGGACGGCGACCCGCTGCCGGTCGCGCTGGAGCGGCTGTGCGCGACGACGACGGCGCAGAGCGGCCTGCCGGTGAAGCTGCACGTCTCCGGCGCCCCGGTCCGGCTGCCGGCCGCGGAGGAGGTCGCGCTGCTGCGGATCGCGCAGTCGGCGCTCGGCAACACCGTCCGGCACGCGGGGGCCGCGCGGGCCGAGGTGACACTCAGCTACATGGAGGGTGAGGTGGCACTGGACGTGTACGACGACGGGGCCGGGTTCGACCCGGCGGCGGTCGCCGGACGCACCGGCGGGGACGGCGGCTTCGGGCTGCCGTCGATGCGGGCCAGGGCGCGGGCGCTCGGCGGCGGCTTCACGGTGGAGTCGGCGCCCGGGCAGGGCACGACGGTGGCGGTGCAGCTGCCGGTCACCCCGGAGGCCGGCCAGTGATCCGGCTGCTCATCGCCGACGACCACCCGGTGGTGCGGGCCGGGCTGCGGGCCGTGCTGGAGTGCGAACCGGACTTCGCCATCGTGGCGGAGGCGGCCACCGCCGAGCGGGCCGTCGAACTGGCGGCCGAGCCGGGCGTGGACGTGGTGCTGATGGACCTCCAGTTCGGACCGGGATCGGCCATGAACGGGGCGCAGGCCACCGCGGCGATCACCGCCCGCGCGGGCGCGCCGCGGGTCCTGGTGGTCACCACGTACGACACCGACGCGGACACCCTGCCCGCCCTGGAGGCGGGCGCCACCGGCTACCTGCTGAAGGACGCGCCGCCAGAGGAGCTGGCCCAGGCCGTCCGGGCCGCCGCGGCGGGGCGCAGCGCGCTGGCGCCCAGCGTGGCGGACCGGCTGCTGGAGCGGATGCGGACGCCCGCGGCGGCGCTCAGCGCCCGGGAGACCGAGGTGCTGGGGCTGGTCGCGGACGGGCTGACCAACCAGCAGGTCAGTCAGCGGCTGCACCTGAGCCAGGCCACGGTGAAGTCCCATCTGGTGCACATCTACACCAAGTTGGGCGTGGACTCGCGCACGGCGGCGGTGCGCGAGGCACGGCGGCTGGGGCTGATCCGCTGAGCGTAGGGTGGGGGTGTTCCGTGCCCGTGGCAGTGTGAGGAGCGCCTGATGACCGTCCGTCTCGACGAGCTCGCCGTACCGGTGATCGCCGCCCCGATGGCGGGCGGGCCCTCGACGCCCGAACTGGCGGCGGCGGTGAACCGGGCCGGCGGGCTCGGGTTCCTGGCCGGCGCCCTCAAGACCGCCCAGGCGATGGCCGAGCAGATCGCGGCGGTACGGAAGTCGACCGACCGGCCGTACGGGGTGAACCTCTTCGTGCCGGGCACGCCCGGGGACGCGGCGGCCGTCGCGGCGTACCGGGAGCGGCTGCGCCCCGAGGCCGAGCAGTGGGGCGTGACCCTGCCGGAGGAGATCGGGCCGGACCGCGACGACTGGGAGGCCAAGCTCGCCCTCCTGCTCGCCGACCCGGTGCCGGTGCTCTCGTACACCTTCGGGCTGCCCACAGCCGAGGAGGCGGCGGCGGTGCGGGCGGTCGGCACGACCCAGGTCGCCACCGTCACCACGCCCGAGGAGGCGCGGGCGGCGCAGGCCCTCGGGATGGACGCGCTGTGCGTGCAGGGCCCGGAGGCGGGCGGCCACCGGGGCACCCACCGGGTGACGGACCGGCCCGGGGAGCTGCCGCTGCTCGAACTGCTGCCCGCCGTACGGGAGGTGACGGCGCTGCCACTGATCGCCGCGGGCGGGCTCGGCGACGGCGCGGCCGTCGCGGCGGCACTGCGGGCGGGGGCGGTGGCGGTGCAGCTGGGCACGGCGCTGCTGCGTTCGGACGAGTCCGGCGCCTCGGCCGCCCACCGGGCGGCGCTCGTCGAACTCCCGGAGACGGCCGTCACCCGCGCCTTCACCGGCCGCCCGGCCCGCGGCCTGCGCAACGGCTTCATCGACCGCCACGGCCCGTACGCCCCGCCCGCCTACCCCGAGGTCCACCACCTCACCGCCCCCCTCCGCGCCGCCGCCGCCCGCCGCGGCGACACCGACGCCATGCACCTCTGGGCCGGCACCGCCCACCACCTGGCCCGCACCGGCCCGGCGGAGACGATCGTCGCCGACCTGTGGCAGGCGGCGCGGGGGTAGCGAGCCGGGGGCGCGCAGGACCCGGCGTGTTGTCCCCCGCAGGGGTGGATTGAGCGGGAAAGCGCGCGGTAACGTATAAGGAACAACTTAATTTGGGTCCATGTGGGAGATCACACTCATCGGTCCGGTGAACGACTGGTTCCTGGACATCGCTGTTAAGGACCCGGATACGGCCGACCAGATCGCCGACGCGATCGAATTGCTCGCCAGAAGGGGGCCGCTGCTCGGGCGCCCGCTGGTGGATCGGATTCATGGCAGCACGTTGCACAACCTGAAGGAGCTCCGGCCCGGCTCGGCGGGGCGCTCCGAGGTTCGAATGCTCTTCGTCTTCGATGTCGAACGGGAGGCCGTCATCCTGGTCGCCGGCGACAAGAACGGGGAGTGGTCCCGGTGGTACGACATCAACATCCCGCTGGCGGAGGCTCGCTATGAGCAGTACGTCGAGGAGAAGGACAAGGGAGCGTGAGCATGAAGGGTCGTAGCTGGACCGAGGTGTGGGCCGAGGCGCAGCGGATCAACCCCTGGCTGGCCTCGCCGGAGGCGGAGGCCGACCGGGCTCGGATCCGAAAGGAGAACCTGGCCCGGATCCGCGGCTACGAGCTGGCCGAGATGCGGAAGTCGGCCAACCTCACCCAGAAGGAGGTGGCGGCGCTGATGGGAGTGAGTCAGGCGCGGGTGTCCCAGATCGAGCACGGGCAGGTGGACAGCCTGGACAACCTGCGGGCGTATTCGGCGGCGATCGGCGGCGAGGTCGAGGTGATGATTCGGCGGGGGGAGCGGACGATCAAGGTGGCTTGACCGTCCGCTCCTGGCGGCCTCCTCAGGACAGCAGGGTCGCCATCCAGGACTCGACGTCGGTGGCGGTCCTCGGGAGGGCGCCGGACATCAGGTGGGCGCCGTCGGGGGTGATGACGAGGTCGTCCTCGATGCGGATGCCGAGGCCGCGGAGTTCGGCGGGGAGGGTCTCGTCGTCGGGCTGGAGGTAGAGGCCGGGTTCGACGGTGAGGACCATGCCCTCCTCCAGGGTGGCGTCGAGGTAGCGGTCGGCGCGGGACTTGGCGCAGTCGTGGTAGTCGAGGCCGAGCATGTGGCCGCTGCCGCAGAGGGTGTAGCGGCGGTAGAGGCCGTTGTCCTCGGCGAGGGCCTCTTCGGCGGAGACGGGCAGGACGCCCCAGTCGGCGAGGCCTTCGGCGATGACCCGCATGGCGGCGCGGTGGAAGTCGCGGAACCGCGCGCCCGGGCGGAGGGTGGCGATGCCGGCGCTCTGGGCGGCGAGGACGAGGTCGTAGGCCTGGCGCTGGATCGGGGTGAAGGTGCCGCTGAGCGGCAGGGTGCGGGTGATGTCGGCGGCGTAGAGGGTGTCGGTCTCGACGCCGGCGTCCAGCAGGAGGAGGGAGTTCGGGTCGAGGGCGCCGTCGTTGCGGATCCAGTGCAGGACGCAGGCGTGGGCGCCGGAGGCGGCGATGGTGGTGTAGGAGGTGCCGTTGCCCTCGGCGCGGGCGCGCAGGTCGAAGACGCCCTCGATCCAGCGTTCGCCGCGGTGGTGGCGCAGTGCGGTGGGCAGGGCGCGGACGACGTCCTCGAAGCCGGTGGTGGTGTGGTCGACGGCCAGTTGCAGCTGTCCGATCTCCCATTCGTCCTTGACCAGGCGCAACTCGGAGAGGACGGCGGCGAGTTCGCCGTCCCGCCGGCCGTCGGCGGGCCGTCCGGTGGCCTCGTCGACGAGCGGGTCGGTGCCGGCCAGGACCCGGGTGGGGGGCTGGGGGCCGGTGAGCAGTTTGCCGAGGTCGTCGAGGTGTTCGGTGCGTACGCCGGTGAGTCGGGCGGCTTCGGCGAGGTCGGGCCGGGAGCCGACCCAGAACTCGCCGTAGCGGCGGTCGCGGTAGAACTCGCCGCCGTCGCGCGGTGAGCGCGGGCGCAGGTAGAGGACGGGCTCGTGGCCTTCGGGGCCGGCCGGTTCGAGGACGAGGACGTGGTCGGCCTGGTCCTCGCCGGTGAGGCCGGTGAGCCAGACGTACGCGCTGTGCGGGCGGAAGCGGTAGTCGAGGTCGTTGCAGCGGACCTTGAGCCGGCCGGCCGGGACGATCAGCCGTTCGCCGGGGAAGGCGGCGGAGAGCCGGGCGCGGCGGCCGGGGAAGCGGTCGTGGCCGGGGACGCGCCGGTCGGCGGGGAGCGGGGTGGCGGCCCAGCTGGTGGCCATGAAGGAGGCGAGGGCGGGGGAGACCGGGAGGTCGTGGCTCCCGGTGTTGAGGCCGGTCGGGGGAAGGGTCACCGGTGAACTCCTTGGCGGGGCGGGGGAGATGCTGGCACGGACACAGCTCGGTAACGGGAGCCGTCACCTCTTGTGCAGTGCAATTTCACATTACTATGTTACGGGTCACACAGCGCAGCGGCCAGATCCGGCGGATCGGGCCCCCCACAGCGGAGTTGCAACATGACCAGGCGCACCCACGCCGCCCTCGCGGCGGCCCTCGCGGCGACCCTCACCCTCGGCCTCGGGGCCTGCTCCAACGACAAGAGTGACGGCGGCAGCGACGCCGCCCCCTCCGACGGCAAGGGCCCGGGCGCCGCGTCCGGCTCGGTCATCGGCGGCACCCCTGCCAAGGGCGGCACCCTCACCGTCCTGACCAACCAGGACTTCGCCCACCTCGACCCGGCCCGCAGCTGGGTGGTGCCGCACATGGACTTCGGCACCCGGCTGATCTACCGCACCCTGACCACCTTCAAGGCCGAGCCGGGCGCGGCGGGCAGCGAGATCGTCCCGGACCTCGCCACCGACCTCGGCAAGTCCTCCGACGGCGGCAAGGTGTGGACCTTCACCCTCAAGGACGGCCTCAAGTACGAGGACGGCTCGCCGATCAAGGCCGCCGACATCAAGTACAACGTCGAGCGGTCCTTCTCCCCGGACCTCACCGGCGGCCCCGACTACGCGATCCAGTACCTGGCCGGCGGCGAGAACTACAAGGGCCCGCTGAACGGCGAGCACCTGGCGAGCATCGAGACCCCGGACGACAAGACGATCGTCTTCCACCTGAAGCGCCCGGTCGCCGAGTTCTCCTCCACCGTCTCGCTGCCGACCTTCTCCCCGGTGCCGCAGTCCCAGGAGAAGGGCACCCAGTACGACGCCCGGCCGTTCTCCTCCGGCCCGTACAAGATCGAGACCTACGACCGCGGCAAGCAGCTGGTGCTGGTCCGCAACACCAACTGGGACCCGGCCACCGACACCGTCCGCAAGGCCTACCCGGACAAGGTCGTGGTCACCGAGGGCATCAAGGGCGGCCAGGCCGACGACCGGATCATCGCCAGCGACGGCGCCGACGCCAACGCGATCAACATGCCGTGGATGGCGCACGAGACCGTCGCCAAGGTGCTGCCCAAGCCCGACGTCAAGTCCCGCATGGCCGCCGAGGTCACCGGCTGTACCGACATGCTGTACATGAACACCTCCAAGGCCCCCTTCGACGACCCGAAGGTGCGCGAGGCGATGATGTGGGCGGTCGACCGCGAGGGGCAGGTGACGGCCTTCGGCGGCCCGGCGATGGCCGACGTGGCGACCTCCTACCTGCCGCCCTCGCTGACCGGCGGCGTCAAGTCCGACCCGCTGAAGGTCCCGGCGGCCGGTGACCCGGAGAAGGCCAAGAAGCTGCTCCAGGAGGCGGGCAAGAGCGACCTCAAGGTCTCGCTCACCGTCTCGCTCGGCGACAAGAGCCGTGCTGAGGCGATCCAGCAGTCGCTGTCCAAGGCCGGCGTCCAGGTCACCATCAACACCACCGACCCGTCCGCCTTCCAGGACACCGTCGGCGACATCAAGAACGCCCCCGACCTGACCATCAGCGGCTGGTGCCCCGACTACCCCTCCGGTGCGACCTTCCTGCCGTTCCAGTTCGACGGCCGCACCATCAAGGAGAAGGGCAACCAGGGCAACCTGAGCCAGTTCAAGGACCAGGCCACGATGGACCGGATGGACCAGATCGCGGCCATGACGGACGTCAACGAGGCCAACAAGGCCTGGCAGCAGCTGGACCAGGACCTGGCGAAGAAGGCCCCGGCCGTCCCGCTGATCTGGCAGCGCCGCCCCCTGCTGGTCGGCACCAACGTGGCCGGCGCCTTCGGCAACCAGGGCTACGCCGGGATGCTCGACCTGGGTGCCATCGGCCTCAAGGACCCCGCCAAGGGCAAGTGAGGGGCCGGCAGCGATGAGTACCACCACTGAGCCCGCCGCCGTGGCCGACGCCACGGCGGGGGGCGCCAAGAAGAGCGCCGGGCGCGGGCCCTGGCGGCTGGTCTGGGACCAGCTGTGGGCCAAGGGCTCGGCCCGGTTCGGGCTGATCACCGTCGGCGTGCTGATCCTGGTCACCGCGCTGGCCGGACCGCTCAGCGCCCTCGGCGGCTGGACCCCTGAGGAGTTCGACAAGCGCGCCGTCGACCCGTACCTGGGCGGCGTGCCCCGGGGCGACTTCGGCGGCATCAGCGCCCGGCACTGGCTGGGCGTCGAGCCGGGCAGCGGCCGCGACCTGTTCGCCCGGGTGCTGCACGGCGGTCAGGTGTCCCTGCTGATCGCGTTCACCGCGACCGCCGTGGTCGTGATCGCCGGCACCCTGGCCGGCATCGCGGCGGGCTACTTCGGCGGGCGCGTCGACACCCTGCTGTCCCGGCTGATGGACCTCACGATGTCCTTCCCCTCGCTGATCTTCATGATCGCGATGATGTCGGTGGCCAAGGACGTCAACCGGATCCTGCTGATCACCCTGGTGATCGGGCTGTTCACCTGGCCCGGCATCGCCCGGGTGGTGCGCGGCCAGACCCTCTCGCTCAAGCACCGCGAGTACGTCGAGGCCGCCAAGGTCGGCGGGGCGCGCTCCTGGCGCATCCTCACCCGCGAGATCCTGCCGAACGTCTCCGGCCCGATCATCGCCTACACCACCCTGCTCGTCCCCGGCATGATCGCCACCGAGGCCGCGCTCAGCTACCTCGGCGTGGGCGTCCGCCCGCCGACCGCGTCCTGGGGCCAGATGATCGCCGAGAGCATCGTGCACTACGAGACCGACCCGACCTACTTCCTGATCCCGACCGCCTTCCTGTTCGTCGCCGTGCTCGCCTTCACCCTGCTCGGCGACGCGCTGCGCGACATCCTCGACCCCCGGGGAGGCCGGTCGTGATCCTCTACCTCGGCCGCCGGCTGCTCGGCGTGGCGGGCATCCTGCTCGCCATCTGCGCCATCACCTTCACCATCTTCTACCTGCTGCCCAACGACCCGGCCGCGGCCGCCTGCGGCAAGACCTGCAGCCCCGAGCGGCTCGCCGACGTCAAGTCGGCGATGGGCCTGGACAAGCCGGTCTGGGACCAGTTCCTCGCCTACCTCGGCGGCATCTTCGCCGGCCGCGACTACGGCTCCGGCCCCAGCGCGGTGCACTGCGGCTTCCCCTGCCTCGGCTACTCCTACGAGTACGGGCTGCCGGTCTGGGACCTGCTCACCGACCGGCTGCCGGTCTCTATCTCGCTGGCCCTCGGCGCGGCCGTGCTCTGGCTGGTCCTCGGCCTCGGCGCGGGCGTCACCTCGGCGCTGCGCAAGGGCAGGCCGATCGACAAGACCCTGATGGTGCTGTCCGTCGGCACCGCCTCGCTGCCGGTCTACTTCACCTCGATCATGCTGATCTGGGGCCTGGTCAGGACGGCCGGCGTGCTGCCCTACCCCTCGTACCACAAGTTCACCGAGAACCCCTTCGAATGGGGCTCCAACCTGCTGCTGCCGTGGATCGCGCTGGCCCTGCTGTACGCGGCCATGTACGCCCGGCAGAGCCGCAACTCGATGATCGAGGCGATGGCCGAGCCGTACATCCGCACCGCCCGGGCCAAGGGCCTGCCGCCGCGGACGGTCACCGTCAAGCACGGGCTGCGCTCCGGGATGACGCCGATCCTGACCATCTTCGGCATGGACCTCGGCGGCCTGCTGGCCGGCGCGGTCATCACCGAGTCGATCTTCGGTCTGCCCGGCGTCGGCCGGCTGTTCTACGACGGGCTGGCCCGTTCCGACCAGCCCGTGATCCTCGGCGTCACCCTGCTCGCGGCCTTCTTCATCGTCGCGGCGAACCTGCTGGTCGACCTGCTCTACGCGTTCGTCGACCCGAGAGTGAGGTACTGATGACCAGGCTGTTGGAGGTCGAGGACCTCAAGGTCGCCTTCGACACCCCGCGCGGCACCGTCCGCGCGGTCGACGGGATCTCCTTCGCCGTCGAGGCCGGTCGCACCCTCGGGCTGGTCGGCGAGTCGGGCAGCGGGAAGTCCGTCACCTCGCTCGCCGTGATGGGCCTGCACCGCGGCGCCGCCGTCACCGGCTCGATCCGGCTGAACGGGCAGGAGCTGAACGGGCTCGGGGAGCGGGAGCTGGGCACCGTCCGGGGCCGCCGGATCGCGATGATCTTCCAGGACCCGCTGTCCAGCCTGCACCCCTTCTACACCGTCGGGGAGCAGATCGCCGAGCACTACCGGGTGCACTTCAAGGCCAACCGCAAGGCCGGGCGGGCCAAGGCGGTGGAGATGCTGGCCGAGGTCGGCATCCCGGAGCCGGCCCGCCGGGTCGACGAGTACCCGCACCAGTTCTCCGGCGGCATGCGCCAGCGCGTCATGATCGCCATGGCGCTCGCCTGCGAGCCCGAGCTGCTGATCGCCGACGAGCCCACCACGGCGCTCGACGTCACCGTCCAGGCGCAGATCCTCGACCTGATCGCCCGGATCCAGCAGGAGCGCGGCCTCGGCGTCGTGATGATCACCCACGACCTCGGCGTGGTCGCCCGGGTCGCCCACGAGGTGCTGGTCATGTACGGCGGCCGGGCCGCCGAACAGGCCCCGGTGGACCGGCTGTTCGCGCAGCCCGCGCACCCGTACACGCGCGGCCTGCTGGACTCGCTGCCGCGCCTGGACGACACCGACGACGCCCCGCTGCGCGCCATCCCCGGCAGCCCGCCGTCGCTGATCGCCCCCGCCCCCGGCTGCTCCTTCGCCCCGCGCTGCGCCCGCACCACCGCGGCGTCCGCCGAGGAGCACTCCCGCTGCCTGGCCGAGCGCCCCGTGCTCGACCGGCTCGCCCCCGGCCACCAGGCCGCCTGCCACCTGCCGCTGGTGCCGGAAGGGGTGCTGTGATGACCACACCGTCGACGAAGGACGCGGCCGGACCGCTGCTGTCCGTACGGGACCTGGTGAAGACCTTCCCCGGCCGGCGGAGCCGCACCGGGCGCCCCGGTGCGCCGGTCCGGGCGGTGGACGGGGTGAGCTTCGACGTCGGGGCGGGCGAGACGCTCGGCCTGGTCGGCGAGTCCGGCTGCGGCAAGTCCACCACCGGGCGGATGATCGTCCGGCTGCTCGACCCGACCTCGGGCACCGTCACCTTCGACGGCACCGAGATCGGCGGGCTCTCCCAGGCCCGGCTGCGGCCGCACCGGCGCGACCTCCAGATGGTCTTCCAGGACCCGTACTCCTCGCTCAACCCCCGGCAGACGGTGGCCCGGATCATCTCCGAGCCGCTGCTCGTCCAGGGCGAGAGCGCGGCGGCCGCGCGCAAGCGGGCCGCCGAGCTGATGGAGCTGGTCGGGCTGATCCCCGAGCACCTGGACCGCTACCCGCACGAGTTCTCCGGCGGCCAGGCCCAGCGCATCGGCATCGCCCGCTCGCTGGCCACCTCGCCGCGGCTGGTGATCGCCGACGAGCCGGTCTCCGCGCTGGACGTCTCCATCCAGGCCCAGGTGGTCAACCTGATGGAGCGGCTCCAGCAGGAGCTCGGGCTGGCGTACGTGTTCATCGCGCACGACCTCTCGGTGGTCAAGCGGGTCTGCGACCGGGTCGCGGTGATGTACCTGGGCCGGATCGTGGAGATCGGCGACAAGGCCGAGGTGTACGGCAGCCCCGCGCACCCGTACACCAGGGCGCTGCTGTCCGCCGTCCCGCTGCCCGACCCGGAGGCGGAGCGCACCCGGGAGCGGATCGTGCTGCTCGGCGACCCGCCGAGCCCGGCCGACCCGCCGCCCGGCTGCACCTTCCACCCGCGCTGCCCGAAGGCCCAGGACCTGTGCCGGACCGAGCGGCCGCTGCTGCGGATCGCCGGGCCCGGCGAGCGGCAGGCGGCCTGCCACTTCCCGGAGGTCTGAGCCGCACAAGCCCCCGGTCGGACGCGGCGGGGAACCCTGCGAGGGCCGCGTCCGGCCGGGTTCCAACCCCTTCCCCGCCCACGCGTCGACGGCGTCCCACTCGCCGATGGCATCTCACCCGTCGACGGCGCCTCACCCGTCGACGGCGTTTCACTCCTCGACGGGCAGCAGGCCCTCCTCCGGCAGCAGCCGGCGGGGGCCCGGCCCCTCGGCGGCCAGCTCGTCCCCCGGGTTGAGCACCCGGCAGCGGCGCAGCGACACGCAGCCGCAGCCGATGCAGCCGGTCAGCTCGTCCTCCAGCCGCTCCAGCTCGGCCCGGCGGGCGCGCAGCTGCTCGGCCCAGCGCCGGGAGATGCGCTCCCAGTCGTGCTTGCCGGGCATCCGGTCCTCGGGCAGGCCGGTGAAGACCTCGGCGACCTCGGAGAGCGGGATGCCGAGCCGCTTGGCGACCAGGATGAGCGAGATCCGGCGCAGCACGTGCCGCCGGTAGCGCCGCTGGTTGCCGGCCGTGCGCTCGGAGGAGATCAGCCCCTGGTCCTCGTAGAAGCGCACCGCCGAGGTGGCGATCCCGGCCCGCCGGGCCACCTCCCCGACGCTCAGCAGGTCGACCGGCGCGGTGGTCATGGCGACTCCTCGGTTCCTTCGGCTTCCTTGACTTCAAGTTCCCTTGAAGTCCTAGCGTACCGGACGTGACCGAATCATCTGCTGTAGTGACCGACACCGCCCCTGCTGAGCAGGGCAGTTACGCACCGGAGTCGCAGTCCGCCGGGGCCGCCGCCGGGTGGCGCGAACTCTTCTCCCGCCGGTACGCCGCCCCCGCCTCGATCCTGGCCGGCGGCGTCGCGCTGTACGCGATGAACCTCTACTTCACCGCCGCGCTGATGCCCTCGATCGTCGCCGACATCGGCGGCGAGCGGTACTACGCGTGGGTGGCCACCGGCTTCCTGATGGCCGCCGTGATCGCCTCGATGCTGGTCAGCCGGCTGCTGGAGCGCCTCGGCGCGGCCCGGGCCTACGTCCTGGGCTTCCTGGTCTTCGGCGCCGGCGCCGTGGTCAACGCGCTCAGCCCGTCGATGGCGGCGCTGATCCTCGGCCGGGTGGTGCAGGGCCTCGGCGGCGGGCTGGTGGCCGGGCTCGGCTACGCGGTGATCCGCAGCGCCCTGCCGGAGCGGCTGTGGACCCGCGCGGCCGGACTGGTCTCCGCGATGTGGGGCGTCGGCACCCTGGTCGGGCCGTCGCTGGGCGGGCTCTTCGCCCAGCTCGGCGCCTGGCGCGGGGCGTACGTCCTGCTGCTGGCCGCCGCGCTGGTGCTGGCGGTGCTGGCCCGCCGGGTGCTGCCCGGGCGCTCCGGCGCGGGTCGGGGCGGCGGCCCGGTGCCGCTGCCCTCGCTGCTGCTGCTCACCCTGGCGGCGGCCGTCTTCAGCGTCAGCTCGACCGTGCCGTCCGGCTGGCCGACGGCGCTCTGCCTGCTCGCCGGACTGGTGCTGCTGGTGGGCTTCACGGCGGTCGAGCGGCGCTCGGCGGCGACGGTGCTGCCGCGGCAGACCTACCGGCCCGGCAACCCCCTGAAGTGGCTCTACCTGACCGTCGCGGTGCTCTGCGCGGGCGTGGTGACGGAGAACTTCATCCCGCTGTTCGGCCAGCAGCTGGGCGGCCTCGGCCCGCTGGTGGCCGGCTTCCTCGGCGCCGCCACCTCGGCCGGCTGGACCGCCGCCCAGCTGTTCAGCGTCGGCATCGAGTCGGCCCGCGGCCGGGCCCTGGCGATCCGGGTCGCCCCGTTGGTGCTGGTCGGCGGCCTGCTGGTGTACGGGCTGTCGCAGACCGGGCACGCCTCCGGGCTCCGGGTGCTGCTCTGGGCGGTGGCGCTGTTCGCCGCCGGCACCGGGATAGGCCTGGCCTTCCCGCACCTGAGCGTGGCGGCGATGCGCAGCAGCAGCGACCCGGCCGAGGGCGGCAAGGCGGCCGCGGCGATCAACACCACCCAGCTGATCGCCTTCTCGGTGACCTCGGCGCTGGCCGGCACCCTGGTCAACCTGGGCGGGGACAGCCCGGTCGACTCGGCCCGGTACATGACCTTCGGGATCGCCGCGATCACCGTCCTGGGGGTGGTCACCGCCGCGCGCACCGCGCGCAGCCTGGGGCGCTGACCCCGGGTACCCGGCCGGCCTCGGGCGCCCAGCAGGCCCCGGGCACGCGAGCAGGCCCCGGATCCCTTTTCGTCGGGGGGATCCGGGGCCCTTCACGTACCGGTCAGGAGGCCGGGCCCACCCGGACGGTGGTGATCCTGCCGCCCTGGGACTCCCGGACGACCTCGATCTTCGTGTTGGTGTCCGGGACCTTCACCGTCAGCTGCGGCGTGGCCGGGTCGCCGTACACCCCGGTGCGGTCGTTGAAGACCGGGACGGCCGGCTTCGACGGGACGCGCACCGCCACGCCGCCCTTGTGCAGGGTGAACGCCGTGGTCGGCTTGAGCGAGAAGGTCGCGTCGTAGGTCTGCGCCCGCCCGTTGACCAGCGTCCCGTCGGCGAAGCGGATCGGCGCCGGACGGGCGTCGATCGGCAGGATCAGCCCGCCGCCGGGGTGGTCCTTGGTGTTGTTGTCACCGTACGAGGTGTCCCACAGCCAGATCAGGACGCCCTCCTGGTACGGGTAGTTGTCCACCACGTTGGCCTTGCCCGCGACGCCGCTGTAGCCGAAGTTGTACGGGCCGGTCTTCAGGAACTCGCCGTAGCCGGTGTAGCGGCGGTTCTCGGCGAGGTACGCGCGCGGGTGCTGCTTGACGGCGGTGCGGCCGTCGATGATCGTGAAGCCGCCGGCCGTCCAGCCGTTCGCGCCGTTCTCGGCGCCGTCGGCGAACAGCACGGCGGCGCCGGCGGTGGCCTTGACGGCGTCCACCAGCACGCCCCGGCCGTGGGTGTTGCCGTCCGAGGTGACGTGGAAGCGCAGCCGGACCTGCTGGCCGAGGTAGCCGTCCAGCGGGATGTGCAGCTGCTTGTAGCTGCCGGAACTGCCGCTCAGCCCGGGGGTGTTGGCGCTGGTGTTGCCGATCGGGGCGCCGTCCACGGTGCCGCCGAGGGAGGTCCAGTGCTTGCCCTGGTCGGTGGAGGCCTCGACGGTCAGGAAGTCGTAGTCCTGCTCGGTGTCGTACCAGACCGCCGCGTCCAGGGCGGCCGGGCCGGTGGCGGTGCGCAGGTCGACGTCCCGGGCCAGGGAGTTGTCGAGGTTGTCGCCGGTGTCGCTCCACCACTGCCGGCCGCCCTCGTACGGGTCGGCGAGGTCGGTGCGGGTGGTGCCGTCCGGCAGGTGGACCAGGACGGCCTGGGCCTGGTCGGTGTTGTAGCTGCTCACCCCGAGCGCGTGGGTGGAGCGGGTGGCGGCCTGCGCCTCGTCGTAGTCGAGCCAGCCGAACTGCAGCTTGCTCCAGGCGTCGAGGTCGCCGGGGTAGCCGCCGGTGGTGTTCGGACCCTTGCCCAGGTAGGAGCCGGAGGACATCAGCGACCAGAAGTTGACGCTGTTGTCACCGCCGTTGGTGGGGTACAGGTCGGGCAGGCCGAGGTTGTGGCCGAACTCGTGGGCGAACAGGCCGACGCCGCTGTTCTCGCCCGCCTGGACGTAGTCGTAGACGTACAGGCCGGTGTCGCCGACGGGGGCGCCGCCGATCTTGTTGCCCTCCGGGCCGGTCTGCCCGGTCGCGTCCGGGAAGGTCCAACTGCGGTGCGCCCACAGCGCGTCGGCGCCTTGGGCGCCGCCGCCCCAGGTCTCGTCCACGCCCGCGTGCACCACGACGACGTTGTCCAGGTAGCCGTCCGGCTGGGCGAACTCGCCGTTCTTGTCGTGGTCGTAGCGGTCGTAGACGTCGTACTGGGCGAGCTGCGCCTTGATGTCGGCGGCGGAGCGGCCCTTGGCGACCTCGCCGTCGTACCAGGCCTTCACGGCGTCCCGGATGAACTCCTGGCCCTGGGTCCAGGCGCCGGAGCCCTGCGGGCCCTTGTTGCTGCCGTAGCGGGCCTCGTTGTACGGGACGGTGACCCAGTCGCTGACGGTGCCCTCGACGTCGTACCGGCCGGAGGACTGGGTGCGGTAGTAGTTGCGCATCGACACCGCGCCGGGCGTGTCGTCGAAGAACATCTTCTGGTAGTAGCCGCGGTCGAAGTCCTGCGACCACAGGGTGTGGTTGTCGTCCTTGCCCGGCTTGGGGATCTGGTTGTGGGCCGGGCCGGGGGTGCCGCCGTAGCGGGGCTGGCCGTTCCACTGGGTGGTGTTGTCGACCTGGTCGCCGAACTGGGCGAGGATCACGAAGACCTTGTCCGTGCGCTGGTGCGCGAGCTGGACGTAGTCGTTGCCGACCTTCACCTTCGCCGGGGCCCGCTTGCCGGCGGCCTTGGCGACGGTGCCCTTGTTGAGCTGTTCCAGCGCCTTGCCGCGCAGCGCCTGGCGCTCGCGCTCCTGGGGCGCGAGCGGGGCCGGCGGGGCCTCGGCGCCCTGTTGGGCGTCGGCGGACGCGGCGGCGAGGGTGGCGGGGGTCGGGGGTGCGGCCTGGGCGGGGGTGCCCAGCAGGGTGGCCGCTATCGCACTCGTGGTGAGTGCGGCGGCGAGGGCCGCGGACAGTCTGCGCAACTGACCGGTCCTTTCCGGGGGATGGGGGTGCCTCGGTCATCGGTAGGTGAAGCGCAGGTAATATTTCACATGTCACGGGTTACGTGAAAGAGGTGTGCGGCAAGCGGAAGGGCGCCGCACCCGGGGGTGCGACGCCCTTCGACTGCCGGGCCGTCACCCGGCGGCCCCGACGCTGCTGCGGATCAGCCCAAGGAGGCCCGCAGGAAGGCGAGTTCGGCCTGCGCCAGCTGCTCCAGCAGCCCGCCCGGGGTCATGTGGGTGGCGCCGGGCAGCGGCAGCACGTTGTGCGGGCGGCCGGCCCGGGTGAGCGCCTGGGAGAGCAGCAGGGTGTGCGAGGGGTGGACGTTGTCGTCGGCCAGCCCGTGGATCAGCAGCAGCGGCCTGCTCAGGCCGGGCGCGTCGGGGAGCAGGCAGTCGTCGGCGTAGCCCTCCGGGTTCTCCTGCGGCAGGCCGAGGTAGCGCTCGGTGTACGCGGTGTCGTAGAGCCGGAAGTCGGTGGGCGGGGCGCCCGCGCAGGCGGCGTGGAAGACGTCCGGGCGGCGCAGCACGGCGAGCGCCGCGAAGTAGCCGCCGTACGACCAGCCGCGCACGCCGACCCGGCCGAGGTCGAGGTCCGGGTGCCGCTCGGCGAGCGCGTGCAGCGCGTCGACCTGGTTGTCCAGCGCCACCTGGGACATCCGCCGGAAGATGGTGCGGGAGAAGTCCGGGGAGACGAACGGGGTGCCGCCGTTGTCGACGGTGACCACCGCGAAGCCCTGGTCGGCCCACCACTGCTTGAGCTGCCAGCGGCGCGGCTCGGCGGCCACCGCCTGGTAGCCGGGCCCGCCGTAGACGTCCAGCAGGACGGGCAGCCGGGTGCCGGGGACGTGGCCGCGCGGGTACACCACGGCGCTGGGCAGGGCGCGTTCGGTGACCCGGGCGAGCCGCGGCTCCACCCGGTGGGGCAGCGGCTCGCTGAGGTCGGTGAGCGCCAGCTCGTGGCCGTCGCGGCTGATGACGCGCCGGAAGCCGTCGGCGGTGGCCGAGGTGAGCAGCAGGGTGTCGGCGGCGGCGAGCGCCGAGTGCAGGCCGGGGCCGGAGGCGAGCGGCTCGGGTGCGCCGCCGTCCGGGTCGACCAGGTGGACGTACTGGTCGAACGGGTCGCCCTCGCCGGTCTCGCAGAGCAGTCGGCCGTGCAGCCGGCCGACGACCCGGCGGATCTGCAGGCCGGTGGTGTCCAGCGGCTTGCCGTCGAGCGCGAGGCCGCGGGCCTGCGGGGTGTCGTGGACGGTGAGCAGTCGGCCGTCGGCCAGCCGGGCGGGGGTGCCGGGCAGGTCGTCCACCCAGAACTCGTCGGTGGTGCGGGAGAGTTCGGCGGTGTCACCGGTGGCCGGGTCGGCGCTCAGCAGCAGCACGTTCTGCTGCAGGCGGTCGGCGACGGTGAGCAGCACCTCCTCGGTGGAGGCCCAAAAGGCGGCGCAGAGGTACGGGAACTCCTCGGTGTCCCAGCGCAGTCGGACCCGGGTGCCGTCGAGGCCGAGCACCCAGAGCTGGACGTCCGCGTTGGGGCCGCCGGCCTGCGGGTAGGCGAAGTCCTCGGGGGCCTCGCCGGGGTGCGCCGGGTCGGCGAAGTACCGTCGGGGGACGGCGGATTCGTCGACCCGGGCGGCCAGCAGCGCGCCGCCGTCCGGGCGCCACCAGTGGCCCCGGTGGCGGCCGAGCTCCTCGGCGGCGGCGAACTCGGCGACGCCCCAGCGGGCGCCGTCGGCGGGGGAGAGCGGTTCGAGGCCGGGGGTGACGTACAGGGCGTCCTCGGCGACGTAGGCGACGCGCTGTCCGGTGGCGTCCGGCCGGGGGTCGAACGCGGGCCCGGCGACCGGGAGTTCGTCGCTGGTGCCGGCGGTGGTGTCGGTGCGGAACAGCCGGCCGTCCAGGGTGAAGACGGCGGTGGCGAGGTCGGCGGTGGCGGCGTACGTGCCGATCCCGGCGGCGACCAGCCGGCTGCGCTCGCGCAGGCGGCGCTCGACCACGGGCAGGTCGTCGCGCCGGCCGGTGCGGCCGGGCAGCAGCGCGGCCGGGTCGGCGACCAGCCGCTCCTCGCCGGTGGCGGTGTCGAGCAGGTGGAGGCGGTCGACCGGATCCTCCGGACCGCTGGAGCGGAGGAGCAGCAGCCGGGTACCGTCCTCGGCGAAGGTGTACGCACGCGGCGCGCCGAAGGTGAACCGACCGGTACGGGCGCTGAGGGCAAGGAAGGCGTCGGTGATGGTCACGGCCCGATGGTGGTCGCGCGGTGTGTGTCCCGACCAGTAGTCTGTCATGTGAAATGTCACACACCAGTGTGCGCCAGTGAGCGGAGGAAACCGTGATCGAGGACCTGCGGACCGTCGAACCCCCGGCGCCACTGCCCGCCGCCGACGGGCTGTTCAGCGTGTCGCCGCGGACCGCGCACCTGAACCACGGCTCCTTCGGCGCCGTGCCCGTCCCCGTCCAGCGGGCGCAGGACCGGCTGCGCACCGAGCACGAGCAGGACCCGGACGGCTTCTTCGCCGACCTCCCGGCCCGGATCGCCGCCGCCCGCGCCCTGATCGCCGCCGAACTCGACACCGACCCGGACCGGCTCGCGCTCGTCTCCAACGTCACCGAGGCGGTCGCGATCGCCCTCGACAGCATCCCGTTCGCGCCCGGCGACCGGATCCTGGTCACCGACCACGGCTACGGCGCGGTGACCCAGGCCGCCGCCCGCAAGGCCGCCGAGACCGGCGCCGAACTCGTGGTGGCCCCCGTCCCGCTGGACGCCCCCGACGAGCAGGCCGTCCGGGAGGCGGTGCTCGCCGCCGTGGACGGCCGCACCACCGTCGCCGTCCTGGACCAGCTCACCTCGCCCACCGCCCGCCTGGTCGCCGGCCCCGCCCTGCTCGCCGACCTGCGCGCCCGCGGCGTGACCACCGTGGTGGACGGCGCCCACGCCCCCGGCATGCTGCCCGCCCCGATCGACCCGAACGCCGACTTCTGGTTCGGCAACCTGCACAAGTGGGCCTTCGCCCCGCGCGCCACCGGGGTGCTCGCCGTCCGCCCCGAGTGGACCGGCCGGGTGCGCCCGCTGGCGCTGTCCTGGGAGCACGACAAGGGCTTCCCGGGCAACGTCGAGTGGCGCGGCACCTGCGACTACACGCCCTGGCTGGCCGCCCCGGCCGGCTTCGAGCTGCTGCGCGGCCTCGGCCACCCGGCGGTGGCCGCCCACAACACCGCCCTCGCCGCGTACGGCCGCCATGCGCTGACCGAGCGGGCCGGCCTGGCGCCGCTGCCCGCGACGCCCGGGGTGTGGATGCGCACCGTCCGGCTGCCGGCCGGGTACGGCGAGACCGAGCCGCAGGTGAAGGCGCTGATGGCCGAGGTGTGGCACCGGTTCGGCACCCGGATCGCCGTCCGCCCCTGGGCCGGCGGCGGGGTGCTGCGGGTCAGCGCGCAGCTGTACAACCGGCCGGAGGAGTACGAGCGGCTGGCGGACGGGCTGGCGGAGCTGCTGAAGGGCTAGGCACGGCGGTCCTCCCGGGTCGTGGTGGCCGGGACGACGACGGTAGGGAGCCGTCACCGGCCTCCACCAGGAATGACCGGAGACGATCGGGGCTGACTCCGTCCCGATCACTTGAAGACATTTGCAACTATGGATCTGAGAGGGAACTGATCCCGGGAGTGTGCCGAGGGAGTGAATCCGTCGCACGGAAAAACGGTGCTATCGATGTCAGTCCACCCGGGTAACCTCTCGCTGAGATGCGAGATCACACCAATCACACCCGGACGGCGATGAACACCCCCGATCCAGAGCCCCAGGACGACCAGGAGCTCAGCCCCGCCGAGGCGTACGCGGCCAGCCGTCGCCGGGCGCAGGAGCAGGCCACCGCCCTGTACGGCTTCCAGCAGCTGTACGACTTCCCGCTGGACGACTTCCAGCTGGAGGCCTGCGAGACGCTGGAGGCCGGCTCCGGCGTCCTCGTCGCCGCCCCCACCGGCTCCGGGAAGACGATCGTCGGTGAGTTCGCCGTGCACCTGGCCCTGGCCGCGGGCCGCAAGTGCTTCTACACCACGCCGATCAAGGCGCTCTCCAACCAGAAGTACGGCGACCTGGTCAAGCGCTACGGGGCCGCCAAGGTCGGCCTGCTCACCGGCGACAACACCGTCAACGGCGACGCACCCGTGGTGGTGATGACCACCGAGGTGCTGCGCAACATGCTCTACGCGGGCTCCAGCACCCTCGACGGCCTCGGCTACGTCGTGATGGACGAGGTGCACTACCTCGCCGACCGCTTCCGCGGCGCCGTCTGGGAGGAGGTCATCATCCACCTCCCCGAGTCGGTCACCCTCGTCTCGCTCTCCGCGACCGTCTCCAACGCCGAGGAGTTCGGCGACTGGCTGGACACCGTGCGCGGCGGCACCAAGGTGATCGTCTCCGAGACCCGCCCCGTGCCGCTGTGGCAGCACGTGATGGCCGGCAACCGGATGTACGACCTGTTCGCCGACCCGGACCGCGACGGCCGCCCCAAGCACAGCCTGAAGAACCCCGGCAAGGCCGTCAACCCCGAACTGGTCCGGCTCGCCCGCTCCGAACTCGACCGCAACCCGCGCGACCGCTTCGGCCGCGGCCGGGGCCGCTCGATGCCCAACGGCCGTCCCGGCCGGGTCTGGACGCCGGGCCGGGTGGACGTCATCGACCGGCTCGACGCCGAGGGCCTGCTGCCCGCGATCACCTTCATCTTCAGCCGGGCCGGCTGCGAGGCCGCCGTCCAGCAGTGCCTCAGCTCCGGCCTGCGGCTCAACAAGGACTCCGACCGCGCCCTCGTCCGGGCGTTCGTCGAGGAGCGCTGCGCCGACATCCCCGACGAGGACCTGCACGTCCTCGGCTACTTCGAGTGGCTGGACGGGCTGGAGCGCGGCATCGCCGCCCACCACGCCGGGATGCTGCCCCGGTTCAAGGAGGTGGTCGAGGAGCTCTTCGTGAAGGGCCTGGTCAAGGCCGTCTTCGCGACCGAGACCCTGGCGCTCGGCATCAACATGCCCGCCCGCTCGGTGGTCATGGAGAAGCTGGTCAAGTGGAACGGCGAGACCCACGCCGACATCACCCCCGGCGAGTACACCCAGCTCACCGGCCGGGCCGGGCGGCGCGGCATCGACATCGAGGGCCACGCCGTGGTCCTCTGGCAGCGCGGCCTCGACCCGGAGGCGCTGGCCGGCCTGGCCGGCACCCGCACCTACCCGCTGAAGTCCTCGTTCCGGCCCTCGTACAACATGGCCGTCAACCTGGTCTCCCAGTTCGGCCGGCACCGCTCGCGCGAGCTGCTGGAGACGTCCTTCGCCCAGTTCCAGGCGGACCGCTCGGTGGTCGGCATCGCCCGCCAGGTCCAGCGCAACGAGGAGGGGCTGGAGGGCTACCGCGAGTCGATGACCTGCCACCTCGGCGACTTCGACGCGTACATGGAGCTGCGCCGCAAGCTCAAGGACCGCGAGAACGAGATGGCCCGCGAGGGCAGCAGCCAGCGCCGCGCGGCCGCCGTCGAGTCCATCGAGCAGCTCAAGCCGGGCGACGTCATCCACGTGCCCACCGGCAAGTTCGCCGGCCTCGCCCTGGTCCTCGACCCGGGCCTGCCGCCGGTCAACCGCTCCGGCCGGGGCGGCCCGCGCCACCCCGACTACCAGGACGGCCCGCGCCCGGTGGTGCTCACCGCCGAGCGGCAGGTCAAGCGGCTCGCCATGATCGACTTCCCGCACCCGGTCGTCGCCGTCGACCGGCTGCGCATCCCCAAGTCCTTCAACCCGCGCAGCCCGCAGTCCCGGCGCGACCTCGCCTCGGCGCTGCGCACCAAGGCCGGCCACCTGGAGCCCGAGCGGTTCCGGCGCGGCCGCGCGGCCGCCGCCGACGACCCGGAGATCACCCGGCTGCGCACCGAACTGCGCCAGCACCCCTGCCACGGCTGCTCCGACCGCGAGGACCACGCCCGCTGGGCCGAGCGCTACCACCGGCTGCACCGCGACACCGAACTGCTGGAACGCCGGATGCGCTCGCGCACCCACACCATCGCCCGCACCTTCGACCGGGTCTGCGGGCTGCTCACCGACCTCGGCTACCTCAGCGGGGACACCGTCACCGACGACGGCAAGCGGCTCGGCCGGCTCTACGGCGAACTCGACCTGCTCGCCTCCGAGTGCATCCGCGAAGGCGTCTGGAGCGGCCTGGCCGCCGCCGAACTCGCCGCCTGCGCCTCGGCGCTGGTGTACGAGGCCCGCCAGGCCGACGACGCCGGCGCCCCCCGGGTGCCGGAGGGCGCGGCCAAGGAGGCGCTCGGCAAGATGGTCCGGATCTGGGGCCACCTCGACGCTCTGGAGGAGCAGCACCGGATCAACACCGCCGAGGGCGTCGGCCAGCGCGAGCCCGACCTGGGCTTCGCCTGGGTCGCCTACCGCTGGGCGCTCGGCCACAACCTCGACCAGGTCCTGCGCGACGCCGACATGCCGGCCGGCGACTTCGTCCGCTGGACCAAGCAGCTGATCGACGTCCTGGGCCAGATCCAGGACGCCGCCGGCGAGGACGTCGAACTCCGCAAGACCGCCCGCAAGGCCGTCGACGGCCTCCGCCGCGGCATCATCGCCTACTCCTCCGTCGGCTGACCGCAGCACCCCCGCAAGGGCCCGCCCGCTCACCCACCCGAGCGCGCGGGCCCTTCCGCATTTCCACCTCCCTGACGACGAAGGTGGGGAAGCGCCAGGCCTTCGGCCACCCCCACGCTCGCGCCGCTTCGGCGCCGCCGAAGCGGCAAGGAACCTGTGAGGGGTGCGTAGGAAATCGATACGGTCGACTTCCCATGGAGACGAGGAACTCGACTGCCACGCTGAACCCCGGCGCCCTCGCTCCACCCGAGCGAGGGCGCCGAACACCTCTCATGCCATTTCGAGGGCCGCTTTCATCGGGGGAGGAAGTTGGGCTGGTGGACAGCGCACACCAAGCCCGGAGGGCGGCGCCGCGTCAGTTGAGGGTCTTGCTGTCGAATCCGTCGGCCAGAAGCCGCTGGTACGCATCATGAACCGTCTCCGGAACCTCCTGGGCAACGGCGAACCCGCGCCTCGGGTACTCGATTACCCGCTGGAGGTCGCCCACGAGGCTGTCGATCACGAGCTTGTCGTCGCCGATGCTCTTCACGTAGTCGTTCAGGATCATCGGGGTCGAGGCGCACACCACCTCGGCCTCCGGCCACACCTTGCGGCACGTCGCGAACGCCCGGCGCTCCATGTACGGCATGGTCACGAGCAGCACCGACCGTGCCTCGATGCCGGCGGCCTCCAGGACGTCACGGGAGAACTGGATGTTCTGCCCGGTGTTACGGGCGCGGGGCTCCTGGTGGATCGCATGCTCGGGGACCCCGAGGGCGATGGCGTGCTCGGTGAAGTGCACGGCCTCACCTCGGGGGAAGAGCTCCGGCCGGGACGGGTTCGGCCCGCCCGTGAACACGATCCTCCGCACCAGGCCGTCCAGGTACAGGGCTGCCGTCTCGGCCGCCACTCCGAGGTCGTGGCAGCCCAGACCGATCGCCACATCGCACGGCCGCCGCTCGTGCCCCATCTGGTGGTATACCCAGATCAGCGCGGCGTCCGCCCACTGTCGGTCGGTGATCTCGTGCTGCTGAGTGTCCGCCACGTTCTTCTCCCGCTCACTGAAGGTACCGTTCCCGCCGGAATCCGGACCGGATGCCTCGGATGCTCCTTCGCTGGTGGGTCGTACCGTACGTGTCCGCCAGCACCTCGGCCCTGTCCAGCAGGGCGAGCCCCTCCCCGTCACCTTCCACCTCCTGTGCGGCTTCGGCTTCGCCTCGCCGCTGGGCCTCCACGGAGTTGCGCAGGAAGTCGGCCAGCCGACTTCTCGTGGAGAAGAGGCAGCCGAAACGAACGAGGCGATGCCGTCGGTCAGACCGTGGGCGGCGCCGGGGCGAAGTAGTCGCGGAGCATCTCGCTGGTCCACGTGGGTTGGCGGACTTCTCCCCGCGGGCCGAACTCCTCGAACCAGGGCTTCACTTCGAGGACCGGGGTGCCGTCGATGGCGTCCAGGTTCTCGACGTGCAGGTCCAGGCCGTCGACCTTCACGAGCCGACAGCGGGAGGACCCGAGCCAGTTGATGCGCCGCATGTTCCGGTGGCCGAACACACCGACCTCGGGCCAGTCCGGGTTGTCCCGGGGGCGGCGCGCGCCGAAGTTCAGATCGGTCGGGTCGGTCCTGTGGAACCGGAAGATCACGTCGAGGTGGGAGAACTCCTCCAGCCCCTTCGTCGCGTCGAGCGGAAACCTGTCGCCGTCGAGCCGGATGATGGCGCGCGTCCCTCCCCAGTAGTCGTCGGTCGGTTCCGTTCGACCTCCTACAACGTGCCCGAGCGCTTCCACGCTGAAGATGTCACTCATGTGTTTCCTCTCCTTGGAACGGACCGCGCTTGGGCGGCGGGTCAGATGGTGGCTGCCAAGTACTCGGCAGCGCGCCTGTCGACGGCGTCGATCGGTTTGCATGGCGTCGAGTGACTGGGATGAGATAGTGCGACCCTGGAGCGCTGCCCGGCCTTCACGAGGCTGAGGTGACCGAGAATGAGGAAGTTTTCCAGGGCGCGAGGCTGCGCTCGAAGCTCCTTTCCGCCCCTGAGGCGTGCAGTCCGGCAAGGATGATTCGCCAAGAGGCAGAGGGCGGAGGCATGTGATCCGGGCGAAGTGGTTGCGTCGGAACTCGTTGGCCCGAACCGGGGCCTGGTCAGAGGATGTTCCATTCGAGCCGGTCGTGTCCGGACCGCAGCCCTTGGATGCGGTGTCGTACCTCCGCGATCGTCGGGCTTCCGGCTGAGGCCCGCTTGGCGTTCGTGGTGATCATCCGCAGTTCACGGAGCGAGCACAGGGCGGGGTAGCCCTGCCACGACGTCACGTCGAATCCGTAGGCATCGGCGAACTCCTGATAGTGGGCGCGGCCGTAGCCGAAGCGGCGACAGTGGATCTCGACGGTGACGAGGTCGAGTTCCGGCTGCCCGAAGCAGGCGGTGTCCCAATCGCACAGGACTGCGGAATCCTCGTGGTGGAGCGCGTTCCGGTGCTGAGGGTCCCCCTGTGACAACCCCGGCGGCAGGACGTAGCGGACCTGGCGAAGCGCGTCCTCCAGCTCGGTCAGCCGCCGTTCGAGGTAGGCGACATCGTTCGCCGGCAATGCGGTGGTCTTCGCGATCGACCGCCTGATGGCACCGGCTGTGTCGACGGGACGGACATCGAAGGGAGGTAGTGGAAGCTCATGAAGCATGCGGAGGGGAACAGCAAGATGCGCCGCCGGGACGGGACGGTCGGGCTGGGGCAGGTGGTGCCAGAACGTCACGGCATGCCCGTCGACCACAACCGGTTGCTTCATCGGCAGCAGTTCGACGGTGGGGAAGTTCTTGCTGGTGAGCCACTGAACGAGCCGGACGGTACGGCGGACGCTCTCCAAGGGTGTGCCCGCCCTCGCGATCTTGGCGACCGCCCCGGCGGCCGGCAGCGTGTAGACGGCGTTGGTATGGCCGCGCAGCATCACGGCTCCGGTCGGGTCGAGCCCGACCTGGTCGCACGCGGCGTTGAGGATTGTGACGACCTCGGCTTCGGCGAACCCGCCGACCCGGACAACCGGAACACTCATACCTGTCAGGCTGACGGGCAGGGGAAGCATCTGTCACGTCCCGCCGGACGGAAGCGCCAGGAGTTCGCCGAGTTCCCGGGCTGCGCGAGGCCTCGCCTCCTTCGGCGTTATCTTGATGACATCCGCCGCGCGGGTGCCGAGGATCTGCGTACGGTGGTCACCGGGCACCGCCAGGTAGGTGTCCCGGGCCAACTGGCAGGCCTCGGACACGCTCCGCTGCCGAACCAGACACATGGCCTGCTCCAAGCGCAGCAGCGCCGGGTCGATACCGGTGTGGTCGGGGTAGAGGCGCAGAGCCTCCTCCTGGGCACGGCCGGCCTGCACCGTGTCGCCGAGCGCGGTGAAGGCGCCCGACAAATAGAGCTGGAGCCGCCGATAGGGGAACGCCCAGGCATCGTCCTCCAGGGCTGCCTGCCGACTGCGTTCGAACAGCCCGCGGGCTTGTGCGATCGACGCGCGGGCGCCGTCCTCGTCTCCCTGGCGAGCCTTGATCCGGGCTTCCGCGGCGGCGGCGAACGCTCCTGTCGCGGACGGCCGCCCGCGGTTGAGGAGCACAGCCTCGTGGGCAAGGGCTGCTGCCTCGGTCAGAGGCCCGTAGTAGAACGGCAGCATTGCTGCTTGCACTCGCACTCGTGTGCGCAGTTCGCGGTTGCCGCTGTCGTCGGCTGCTGACTTCCCGGTCCCGTACCAGTCCCGGGCCTGCTCCTTTCGTCCCAGCTTCATCAGGGCGTCCGCGGTCAGAGTGGACAGCACGGCGATCATCTCGGACAGACGCACCTGGACGAGCGCCGGCTGCCGCTCTTCGGAGTACTGCCGGACTTCCTCCAGGGTTGTCAGCAGCCGTGCCAGCATCACCATCGGGGGGTCGGACACGTAGTCCCGTCGCAGCGTGAGGAGCTTCCCGTCCAGGGACTCCAGCTCCCCGGTGGTGAGCGTCGTGCTCGCCAGCGTGCGTTCGATGGCGCGCCGGTGTGCGCGGGCCACAGCATCGAACGGGTCGCTCACGTCAGGCGACCCGGGTGCGGCCGCACGTTCGGTCACCGGAACATCGGGTGCGACGGGCGGCGTGAACACGGTCACAGGCGAGCACACATCCGCCCGGTAGCCACCGGAAAGTCCCAGTCCTTGCGCATCGGTCCGGTAGAGGCGACACAGAAGGTCGATGGTCTGAGCCCGCGGCATCCGAGCGCTCCGCTCCCACGCGCCCAGCTGCTCGGCGTCCGGATTCGGACGGTCGAGCGCCAACCCATCGCACAGGGCGATCAGTTCGCTGACGGCACGAGCTCGTGTCCACCCCCGGGCGAAGCGGTGAGCACGGAGGCGCGTAACGCCACAGCACTCAACGATCGCAGCCACCGCCATGTCGATCGTCCAGCCGTTCACCAAGGCACGGGCCCTGGTACTCGCTGCGCAGGACGGCTTGTGACCCACGCCCCACCTCCACTATCGCCGAGCGACAGCCTAGTCGCCCGGGGTCACTGACTGACCGTCAAAACCAGTAACTCATTGCCGGTTTGCATCACCGCTGGCGTCAAAGCAGTGAGTCCGGCTCGTAACGGCAACTTCTTCCGCTTGCCCCTCGACTCTGACGCGGCGAGTCTCTGTGGACACGCGATGGCCACCACTCGCCACCCCCGCCAATGACCCGGGAACACTTGCCCATGTCCAGCCAGGAGGAACAGCCATGCACCGTGTCCTGGAGGTCAAAGCCAAGGTCACAACCGCGTCCCTCGGCGCGATCCGCAACCTGTTGTCCGAGGAGGTCGCGAGAGCCGGCATCGTCCTCGACGAGTCCCGGGCGTACGCGCTCCGCGTGTGTTCGTCGGAGTTCGTCGACAACGCGATCAAGCACGCCGCCGGTCAAGGCCCTGACCGTGAAGCCGTGTTGTTGATCGAAGTGGGCGTCGACCGGGAGCGCGGCCGTTTGCGGACCACAGTGACGGACCCGAGCGTGGTCGAAGCGGCGATGAACAGCAGCGTCGACGACCTCGAGGCGACCAGTGGCCGCGGACTGGTGGTCGTCGACGGTTACGCGGACGACATCGGATGGCACCAGCGGATCGACCTTCAGGGGCGGCCCACCGGCTGGTCCGTCTGGTTCGAGTGCGCCCTGAAAGCGCCTGGTTGTATCCCTGGCATAGCCGGGAGGAATTCGGAGGTTATTCCTGGGCCCAATGGCTTACCTGGCGTCGAAAGACTAAGGGGACCGTAGCATGCCAGTAAAGCGGTGGCCGGGTCCAGATATCGGGGACGGTGCACCGCGAGGCCCGCGCGATATGGTGAAAGCTGGATTGCCTGAACCCTAATCTCCAGTCGATTCAAAGACAGATCCGCCGGAAAGGTATCCGAAGCCGGCGCCACTTCCTGCATCAGGTTCTTCGAACGCCGATGCAACTCCGGGGAGTGGGACGATGTCCAGCGAGGGCATTCAAGGAGATGAGTGGGGCACCTAAGTCGCGCTGATACGTACAACTAGGACGAACAGGGGATCACCTAAAGGGCGCGAGCCCCATGGTGACGGAGTGTCCGTAGTAGTCGCAGGAGTCACGACCTGCCAGGGAGGACGGGAAAGCCGTCCACAGGGCCAAGGGACACAGGTGACCGGATATCAACGGAACCGGGAGGTATGCGTAATGCAGAGCGCCGAAGCGGTACTTGATATCCTCCGTGAACGCGGCAGGCGCGGCCTGCCGTGCGAGGAGCTCTATCGGCAGATGTTCAACCCGCAGTTGTATCTCATGGCCTACGGGCGCATCTACTCCAACAAGGGGGCGATGACGCCCGGGGCGACAGGGGAAACCGCGGACGGCATGTCGCTGGCGAAGATCGGACGCGTCGTCGACGCGATGCGCCACGAGCGCCACCGGTTCAAGCCGGTCAAGCGGGTTTTCATCCCGAAGAAGAACGGGAAGCGAAGGCCGCTGGGGTTGCCGTCCTGGACGGACAAGCTGGTCGGTGAGGTGATGCGTCTCCTGCTGGAGGCGTACTACGAGCCGCAGTTCTCCGACCACTCCCATGGTTTCCGTCCCCACCGGGGCTGCCACACCGCACTGCGCGACGTGGCCCGTACCTGGACCGGGACCAGCTGGTTCATCGAGGGCGATATCGCCCAGTGCTTCGACGCGCTCGACCATCGGTTGATGCTCGAAACACTGGCCGAGAAGATCCACGACAACCGGTTCCTGCGGCTTGTGCGCAACATGCTCAAAGCCGGATACCTGGAGGACTGGAACTGGAATGCCACGCTGAGTGGCGCTCCGCAAGGCGGTGTCCTATCGCCCATCCTGTCCAACATCTACCTGCACCGGTTGGACTCCTTCGTCGAGAAAGTTCTCCTGCCGGAATACACCCGAGGCGGACTCAGGGCGAGGAGCCCCGAATACCGCAGGGTCGGAGACGCTATCCGGCGTGCACGAAGGCGCGGAGACCGCACCGCCGTGCGCGCCTTGCGCAAGCGGCTTCATTCTCTCCCGAGTCAGGACATGAACGATCCGGGATACCGCCGCCTGCGTTATGTGAGATATGCCGATGACACCCTTCTCGGGTTCGCCGGACCCAAGGCCGAGGCCGACGAGATCAAACAGCGCCTCGCGCGGTTCCTGCGCGATGACCTCAAGCTGGAACTGTCCGAGGAGAAAACCCTGGTCACCCATGCCAGAACCGAAGCTGCCAGATTCCTCGGTTACGAGATCAGGACCCAGCGGGACGACGGGAGGTCCGAGCGGAAGAAGGGAAACCGGCGGCTCCGCCGCTCGGTGAACGGAACCATCGCCCTCCATGTCCCGAAAGACGTGATCAAAGCCAAATGCGCGCCCTACCTGAAACGCGGAAAACCCGCACATCAGCCGTCGATGTACAGGCACGACGATTACAGTCTCGTCGGCATCTTCGGTGCCAGGTATCGCGGGATCGTCCAGTACTACCTGCTGGCCGGCGACGTCCACCGACTGAACCGGCTGCACTGGGTCATGCAGTCCTCGCTGCTGTGCTCCCTGGCGAACAAGCACCGCTCGACCGTGTCGAAGATGGCCCGCAAGTACAAGGCCACCATCGAAACCCCGGCCGGGCCGCGCAAGTGCCTCCAGGTCAGCATCACCCGCGCCCCGAGCAGCAAACCACTGGTCGCCCGGTTCGGCGGAATCCCACTCCAGCGCAGAAAGAGCGCGGTTCTCAAGGACCGCGATCCTGTCCAGGCAGTCTCTGCACCACGCCAACGCGAGCTGGTCAGAAGGCTGTTGGCCGGGACCTGTGAGCTCTGCGGAGCGACCGAGGACATCACGGTCCACCAGATCCGCAAGCTTGCCGACCTCGGCCTCTTCGGGCAGGAACAACCCAACTGGGCTGCCGAAATGGCCAGGAGGAAACGAGTGACCCTACTCGTCTGCCCAACCTGCCACAACGACATCCACGTTGACTGCGAAAGCACACCTCACGGAAGTCACTGGAGAGCCCGTTGCGGTTAACGTCGCACGACGGGTTCGGGAGGAGGCCGCTGGGAAAAGGACCAGCCCACAGGCTGGCACCTCGCCCGGCGGTCCACCTCACACTCGACGTGGAACCGGCGACCTTCGGCCAGGCCACCGCCGCTGAGGCGGAAGTGCAGCCGAAGGCCGTCGTGCGGCCCCCCGAGCGTTGCCTGATGGTCGGCCCCGGGCACGCACCCGGGAATACGCCGAGGCCGAACCGACCGGCACAACGGCCTGGGGAACGCACCGTCGTGCCGACAGCCGCGAGCCGACGTCTCCACGGGCCGGGCCGGGCCGCCACTCCCGTCCACCCTTCCACTCCGTACCCGAGGACTGCTCCATGAGCGTCGGAACGCGAACCAGAAAGCTGCTCAAGACCATCAGCCCCGCCCGCAGACTGGACATCGCGGCCTCCTGCGAGGCCCTGACGCAGGCCTGCGTGGCCACCGGCGACGACCCCACGAAAGCCGAGCTGCTCAGCGACAGCCCGAACCACCTGTGGTCGCTCGGCTCGCGCTCGCGCGCACTTGCCGTCGTCCACCCGGACGTGGACGAGGCCTGGGCGCTCATCAAGGGCGCGCAGTTCCTCCGGGAGCACCTGCTCCCCGTCACCTCCGCCTACTACACCGAGGTTCGCGCGACCGCCGGCGGCCGGGCCGTGACCTTCTGGCAGGACCCGGGGAAGCCGAGCACCGACACGTCCCTCTCCGCGTGGGTGACCGCCCTCACCCACCGCATCGACCCCGGGACGGCTCCGTGGCTGCGGGAACACGACCCGTTCGCCCACCTGCTGGACGGCTTGGACGACGCGCCGCTGGACGAGTCCGCCCGCCGGTTCCTGCGTGAACGCGCCGCCCAACTGCGAGAAGAGTGGGACTACCTCGACTGGCCGACACCGGAAACCGTCGTCCTCGGCGCCCTCGGCATGGTCCCCTGCCATGACGACGGAGTCCACGTCGGACTCCTGCTGCGCCGCCCGCTCCGACGCGGCCACCGCGAGTGGGACCTGGTCGCCGCCCGCTGGCGCTCCGAACTGCTCACCGGCCCGCGTCAGGACCACCGGACCTACGCCGACACCTACCTCTCTTACGAGCGGGAGGATCGGCTCCCGGACCACCCCTACATCGGAGCCTGGTCCGGCTACCAGGTCGTACGCGACATCGTTGTCCTCACCGCGGTGATGAACACGGTCCGCCGCGCCCACCTCGACGCCAGCATCCGCCAGGAGGCCGCCCACCGCCTCGCGTGCCTGCGCGGCGCACACCCGGTTCCGTGGAATTGGGGGCCGCGATGAAAGTCCGAACCAGGAAACGGAGTTCACATGGACGTGACCCGAGGATTCTTCATCACCGTCGACGGTCTCAGCGCGAGCGGGAAGACCACGGTCGCCCCGCTGGTCGCGGCCCTCGTTGACGGCGTCCACCTCACGGACGACACCTTGCCGACCTTCCCCCGCATGCGTGCGGAGGTGGACGCCGTCGGCATCCTGGCGGCGCGGTTCCACTGGTGGATGATGGCCAATCACATCAAGTCCGAGACCGCTCGCGCGGTTGTCGGGGCGGGTCGGACCGTGGTGGTCGATTCCTACTTCCCGCGCACCATCGCCACGCACAGGGCGATGGGTCACGACTGCGCGCCGGAGTACCCGGAGGGAGTCCTCGTCCCGCACGTGCCGATTCTGCTGGAGGTGGACGAACGCGTCCGCCAGGAGCGGCTTCGCTGGCGGGCCGAGCTGGGAACGCTGAGTTCCTGGCACCGGCGGGAGGAGCCGAACGTGGCCGAAAGCTCCCGCGTGTACCGGGCGTTCGGACTGCTGCGGGTCGACGGCACCGACCGCACGCCTGCCGAGGTGGCTCGCAGCATCGCCGATACCGTGCGCTCGTATGCCCGCACCGCATCGAGGAAGGCAATTCCCCATGACCGCAACTGAGTTCGAAGCGAAGATCCTCGACGTCGATCCGGAGGAGATCCGCGTGCTCCTGGCCGGGGCCGGGGCCGAGCACGTGGTCGACCGCTTCCAGCGCCGCTACGTCTACGACATCCCCGGCCGGCCGGGAGCGTGGGTCCGGCTGCGTGACACGGGCACCGACGTCACCCTGTGCGTCAAGGAGATCCACTCCGACGCGATCGACGGCGTGGCCGAAACGGAGACGACCGTCGGTGACTTCGACGCCGCGAACACGCTCCTCGGCAAGCTCGGCTACCAGCCGAAGGCGTACCAGGAGAACCGTCGGTCCTCCTGGACGCTCGGTGGCGCGGCCATCGAGATCGACCACTGGCCGCTGATTCCCCCCTACCTGGAGATCGAGGGCGACAGCGCCGAACGCGTCCACGCGACCGCCCTCGCGCTCAAGCTCCCCCTGGAGGAGCTGACGAGCGAGAACACCACCAAGGTCTACCGCCGGTACGGGATCGACATCGAAGCGATTCCCCGGCTCACGTTCGAGTGACAGGAGACAAGCCTTGTCAGCTACCCATCGTCCGGCGATCAGGGTCGTCCGGGACAGGACGATCCGCATCAAGGTGATCGACGACTGCGGGCTGGCCTGCACGTTCTGCCACAACGAGGGAACGCCGGTCACCGCCGACAATCGAGGCCGCGCCGAACTGCCCTTCGTTGCGGGCCCGGGCAGGACCGGGCGTGTGTCGATCTACAGCGAGACGAACGGGGTCGGCTTCCTTGCCGCGAGGATGGCCCCGGACGCGTCCTTCCGGCGGGCGGTGCGAACCGTGGCGAGGGCGTTCGACGCCCACGAGGTTCACCTCACGGGTGGGGAGCCCACCCTTCACACGGAGGTGCCCGCGCTGGTCGCGGCACTCACCGGCATGGGGTTGAGCGTCGGGATGACCAGCAACGGGGAACGCGGCCGGCAGGTGATGGCGGAGTGCTCCGCGGCCGGACTCGGCCGAGTCAACGTGTCGGTCTTCGGCACGACCGCCGCAGAACTCCGGGCCGTTCAGTCCGAGCGCTTCAGGGCGCCGAGTAAGGCCTCCGTGAACATCGTCGTCCCCGGAATGGCCCACGTCGGCCGGGTCGTCAACCTGGTCGAGTCGTACGGCCAGTTCGCGGACGTGCGGATGCTCACCAGCATCCAGGACGGGCCGGAGTCGGTCGCGGCGATCTCCGAAGTGCTGGCCCGGGTCGGCGCGGAACCGGTGCTCCGGACGTTCACCGCCGGGACCTCCGACGAGCGCACCCTCTACCGGGCGCTCGGCAGCCGGGCGGTGTACGTCAAGCGGTTGCTGCCCGTGCGGCTCCCCGACACCTGCGCGTCGTGCCGGTTCAACAACGACACGGACTGCGAGGAGGGCTACTACGGCATCCGCCTGTACCTCACCGATCAGGGGGAGTACATGGTGGGCGTCTGCATTCAGCGGATGGACCTCTGCGTGCCCGTGGCCGAGTTGCCGAAGAGCGGGATCGTGGAGGAGGTACTGGCCTTCAAGGACGCCGAAGTCCGGAGGCTGACGCGCGAGTACGGTGCCGCCGCCTGAGCCGCCTGATCGGTCGGCCCCGGCGACAGGGCTTCGCGGCCTCGCTCGGGTCGAGCGAGGCCGCTGGGCTCCGAAACTGTTGGGCTGACACCTGCCCTTCGGCCTTGTCCTCCAGGGTGCCAACTGTGTGGACTCCGAGATCCTCCTCGCCGCCGCCTACGCGGCGCGGACGTCCCTGACCTCGCAGTCCTGCTGACCACGGAGCCCGACACCGCACAGGCCATCCTGGAAGCGGTATCGCACCGGACGGTCAACACCGAAATCCCGTACGGGAGTTAGAGAGAACATGAGCACAATCAGCGACATCGGCCCTGCCCCGCTCCCGATCGTGGACGTCCACGTCGTCCTGCGCACCCCGGACGGCAAGATCCTGCTCTCTCAGCGCGGCGGCCCCTACAGCTACGGCCAGTGGCACGCCCCCAGCGGCAAACTCGACCCCGGCGAGAAGCCCGCCCACGGCGCCGCCCGCGAACTGCGGGAGGAGACCGGCATCACGACCGACCCGGCCCACCTCCGCCTCGCCTACACCGTCCTACACCACCAGGCCCCCGCACCCCTGCGCCTCGGACTGTTCTACCTCGCCACCGAGTGGCAGGGGGAGCCCGTCAACCGCGAACCCGAGAAGTGCCTGGACCTGCGCTGGTTCACCGAGGACGGCCTGCCCGACGACTTGATCCCGTACCCCGCCGCTGGCATCCACGGCACCCTCACCGACCCCGGCGGCCTGGCGCACCACGGCTGGCCGGCCGCGTAGCGGTCGGCCGGTAGGGCAGGGGCCCGCGCGTTCGAGGCGAACGTGCGGGCCCCGGAGTGGAATCGGGGTCAGCGGGTGGCGAGGGATTCCAGGAGGCGGTCGAGGGAGGTGCCGAGGCCCCAGCGGGTGGAGAGTTCCTCCAGGGTCATGGGGTAGAGGGGTTCGCGGGGGAGGACCGGGTCGAAGTCCGGGAGGGGGGCGTCGGGGGCGACGCGGACGACGGTGGGGGCGACGTCGAGGTAGGCGGCGCCTTCGACGATGTTGCGGCGGCGGGCCGGGGTGAGCTTGGAGCCGAGGTCGAGGGCGGCGGCGCGGATGGCCGGGAGGTCGCCGTACTCGTTGATCAGTTGGGCGGCGGTCTTCTCGCCGATGCCCTTGACGCCGGGCAGGCCGTCGGACGGGTCCCCGCGCAGGGCGGCCATGTCGGCGTACTGGGCGCCGCGTACGCCGTACTTCTCCTGAAGCAGCGCGTCGTCGGTGACCTGGAGGTTGCCCATGCCCTTGACCGGGTAGAGCACGGTGATCCCGCGGGCGTCGTCGACCAGTTGGAAGAGGTCGCGGTCGCCGGTGACGATCTGCACCGGGCCGGTGGCGCGGGCGGTGAGGGTGCCGATCACGTCGTCCGCCTCGTAGCCGGGGGAGCCGACCCGGGCGATGCCGAGGGCGTCCAGCACCTGCTCGATCACCGGGACCTGCGGGGCCAGCGTGTCGGGCACCTCCTCCTCGCCGTCCTCGGCGGCCTCGGCGACCCGGTGGGTCTTGTAGGAGGGGACGAGGTCGACCCGCCACTGCGGGCGCCAGTCGGCGTCCATGCAGGCGACCAGCTGGTCGGGCCGGTGGTCGTGGACCAGCCGGGCGATGAAGTCCAGCAGGCCGCGGACGGCGTTGACCGGCTCACCCTGCGGCGAGCGCAGGGTGTCCGGTACGCCGTAGTAGGCCCGGAAGTACAGGCTGGCGGAGTCGAGCAGCATCAGTCGCGGTGCGGTCACGTCTCAGATCATGCCGTACGGCGGTGACGGACCGCCGGTTCTCAGTGCTCGTGCGGTCCGGCGCGGTGGACCGGGCCGTGGGAGTCGGCGCAGTGCTCGGCGGCGGTGGAGGCAGCGGTGGCGGCGGAGGCGGTGGAGTCGGGCGGGGTGGCGATCTGCAGCAGCGCGCCGGCCTCGTCCTCGCCGACGTGGTCGACCTGGAGGGTGGAGTGGGTGATGCCGTACTCGTCCGAGAGCCGGCGCTGCAGGGAGCGCCGCACCGCGTGGCAGTCGCCGCCGGGGGTGACGAGGATGTGCGCGGACAGGGCGGGCTGGCCGGAGGTGATCTCCCAGATGTGCAGGTCGTGGATCTCCTCGACCAGCGGTTCGGTGACCATCCGGTCGGCGACGGCGTCCGGGTCGATCCCGGCCGGGGCGGCCTCCAGGAAGATCCGTCCGGAGTCCCGGACCAGCGCGATGCCGGCCTTGAGCATCAGTGCGACGACGATCAGCGAGGCGATGGCGTCGGCCCGGGCGAAGCCGGTGGTCAGTACGATCGCGCCGGCGACGGCGGTGGCGATGAAGGCGTACAGGTCGGTCAGGACGTGCTGGAAGGCGCCTTCGACGTTCAGCGAGCTGCGGTTGGCCTTGGACATGCACCAGGTGGCCGCGAGGTTGACGACGATCCCGATCAGCGCGGTGATCAGCACCAGCGAGCCGGTGACCTGCGGCGGCTCGAACAGCCGGGTGACCGCCTCGTAGCCCAGCCAGGCCGACAGCACCAGCAGGGTGACCCCGTTGGCCTGCGCGGAGAGGATCTCGGCGCGCTTGAGGCCGTAGGTGTAGCCGCCCCGGGCCGGGCGGGCGGCGAGCCGCATGGCGATCAGCGCGAGCACGATCGAGGCGGCGTCGGTGAGCATGTGCGCCGCGTCCGAGATCAGGGCCAGGGACTGGGCGGCGAAGCCGACCACGACCTCGCCGGCCATGAAGACGACGATCAGGGCGAGGGCGCTGAGCAGCCAGCGGCGGTCCGCGTCGGCGGCGACGCCGTGCGAGTGGCCGCCGTGTCCCCCGGAGCCGTGGGAGTGCCCGCCCGAACCATGCGCGTGCCCCCCGGAGCCGTGCGAGTGGGAGGGCGAGTGCCTCTGGTCATGCGCATGATCATCGTGCGAGTGCTCGTGCCCGGCCATGGAAGTCCTCTCTGGGCGCACGGGTGGGAAAGGGGGCGCGATACGACCGCCCCGCAACCGAAGTGAATCGCAGAATCGACAAAGATCCAAAGGTTGTACTGGTGACCGTTGTCGTTCCCGTCCGGGCGGCCGGATCCGGCTCACTCCGCACCCGGCCGGCCTCCCGAACTCCCGTTCCCCCGCGCCCAGTTGATCTACCCCAGCGCCATCGCGTCGAGGACCGCCGCGGTGGCCGCCCGGACCAGGGCCCGCATCAGCCGCAGGTCGTCCCCCTGCTCCGGGTGCCACTGCACCCCGAGCGCGAACCCCGGCCCCTCCACCGCCTCCACCGTCCCGTCCGGCGCGTGGGCGCTCACCCGCAGGCCCGCCCCCACCCGGTCGACGGCCTGGTGGTGGAAGGTCGGCACCTCCAGCTCGCTCTCCGGCAGCAGCCCGCCCAGCAGCGTCCCCGGCACCGGCCGCACCAGGTGCGAGCCGTAGCACCCGGGCGCGCCGCCGTGCACGTCCACCGGCACCACGTCCGGCAGGTGCTGTACCAGCGTCCCGCCGCACACCACGTTCAGGACCTGCATCCCCCGGCAGACCGCCAGCAGCGGCATCCCCGCCGCCAGCGCCGACCGCAGCAGCGCGACCTCCCAGGCGTCCCGCTCCGGCGAGTCCACCTCCGTCGCCGGGTGGGCCGGCTCCCCGTAGTACGCCGGGTCGATGTCCGGCCCGCCCGCGATCACCAGGCCGTCCAGCCGGGCCAGCACCTCCGGGGCGCGCTCCGGGACGTCCGGCGGCAGCAGGACCGCGATCCCGCCGGAGTCCCGGACCTGCGCGGTGTACCGCTCGGGCAGCAGGGCCACCCGGCGGCCCCGCCAATCGCTCCAACTCGCGTCCACCAGGTAGGTGCTGACGCCGATCAAAGGCCTGCGATCCATGGCGCGCATTCTCCCCCCGGAGCACCTGATCCACCGTCAGCCACGCGCGTCGGCGCGCCACGGGCGCCCGACACCCACCCGCCCTCTTCCGCCCCGCGAGTCGCAGGCCGTACGGTTCGCTGTGACCGTTTGATCTCGAAGAGTGATCGAGGAGGAGGGTTCGGTATGTCCGAAACGCCCGAACGGGCCGCCGCGGGCTCGCCGCCCCGGCCGCCGCTGACCCTGGACCGGCTGCGCGCCCTGGTGGACACCGGCGAGGTGCACACCGTCGCGCTCGCCTTCACCGACATGCAGGGGCGCCTCCAGGGCAAGCGCTTCGCCGCCCGGTTCTTCCTCGACGAGGTGGCCGAGCACGGCGCCGAGGCCTGCGACTACCTGCTGGCCGTCGACGTCGACCTGAACACCGTGGACGGCTACGCCTTCTCCTCCTGGGCCACCGGCTACGGCGACTTCGCGATGCGCCCCGACCTCGGCACCCTGCGGCTGACCCCCTGGCAGCCCGGCACCGCCCAGGTCACCGCCGACCTCGCCCGGCACGGCGGCCACCCGGTGGACGCCGCCCCGCGCCAGCTGCTGCGCCGCCAGATCGCCCGGCTCGCCGAGTACGGTCTGGCCGCCGACATCGGCACCGAGCTGGAGTTCCTGGTCTTCCGCGACACCTACGAGCAGGCCTGGCTGGGTGGCTACCGCGGCCTGACCCCGGCGAACCTCTACAACGTGGACTACTCGATGCTGGGCACCGCCCGGGTCGAGCCGCTGCTGTCCCGGATCCGCACCGAGATGGCCGGTGCCGGCCTGGTGGTGGAGTCCGCCAAGGGCGAGTGCAACCTCGGCCAGCACGAGATCGCCTTCCGCTACGCCGACGCCCTCACCACCTGCGACCAGCACAGCGTCTACAAGACCGGCGCGAAGGAGATCGCCGCCCAACTCGGCTGCGCGCTCACCTTCATGGCCAAGTACGACGAGCGCGAGGGCAACAGCTGCCACATCCACCTCTCGCTGCGCGACACCGTCGGCGCCCCCGCCTTCGCCGACCGGGACGGCCGGATGACCGACACCATGCGGCACTTCCTGGCCGGCCAGCTGGTCGCGCTGCGCGAGTTCAGCCTGCTGTACGCGCCGAACATCAACTCCTACAAGCGCTACCGCCCGGGCTCCTTCGCCCCGACCGCCGTCGCCTGGGGCCGGGACAACCGCACCTGCGCCTACCGGGTGGTCGGCCACGGCCCCGGCCTGCGGATGGAGAACCGGGTGCCGGGCGGCGACGTCAACCCGTACCTCGCGGTGGCCGGGATGATCGCGGCCGGCCTGCACGGGCTGCAGCGCAAGCTGGACCTGCCCGCGCCCTGCCTCGGCAACGCCTACGCGGTGGAGGAGTACGCGCGGGTGCCCGGCTCGCTGCGCGAGGCCGCCGGGCTCTGGGCGGACAGCGCACTGGCCCGCGAGGCCTTCGGCGACGACGTGGTCGAGCACTACCTGAACATGGCCCGGGTCGAGCAGTCCGCCTACGACGGGGCGGTCACCGACTGGGAGCGCTACCGATCCTTCGAACGGATGTGAGCCGTGACCGAGCCGAACGCGACCGCCGGGAGCAGCACGGTCCGCAACCCCGCCACCGGCGAGGTGCTCGCCACCGTCCCCGACACCACCCCCGAGCAGCTGGACGCGGCCGTCCGGCGCGCGGTGAAGGCCCAGGCCGGTTGGGCGGCGCTGGCCCCCGGTGAACGCGCCCGGCTGCTGCGCCGGTTCGCCGACCAGGTCGAGGTGCACGTCCCGGAGCTGGCCGCCCTGGAGGTGGCGGAGGCCGGCCACCTCCAGGCCAGCGCCCGCTGGGAGGCCGGCAACGTCCGGGACCTGCTGGAGTACGCCGCCGGGGGAGTGGAACGGCTGACCGGCCGGCAGATCCCGGTCCCCGGCGGCCTGGACGTGACCTTCCACGAGCCGGTTGGCCTGGTCGGGGTGATCGCGCCGTGGAACTTCCCGATGCCGATCGCCGCCTGGGGCTTCGCCCCCGCCCTGGCGGCCGGCAACGCCGTCCTGCTCAAGCCCGCCGAGGCCACCCCGTTGACCGCTCTGCGGCTGGCCGAACTCGCCCTCGCGGCGGGCCTGCCCGAGGGCCTGTTCCAGACCGTCCCCGGCGCGGGCGCCACCACCGGACGCGCCCTGGTGGACCACCCGGCCGTCCGCAAGATCGTCTTCACCGGCTCGACCCTCGTCGGCAAGGAGGTCGCCGCCCGCTGCGCCGCCCGCGCCAAGCGGGTCACCCTGGAGCTCGGCGGCAAGAGCCCCAACATCGTCTTCGCCGACGCCGACCTGGCCCGCGCCGCCGACCCGCTCTCCTTCGCCGACAACAGCGGCCAGGACTGCTGCGCCCGCAGCCGGATCCTGGTCCAGCGCGAGGTGTACGAGGACTTCCTCGCCCTGCTGCTGCCCGCCGTCGACACCCTGCGCACCGGCGACCCGACCGACCCGCAGACCCAGCTCGGCCCGCTGATCTCGGCCGCCCAGGTCCGCCGGGTGGCCTCCTACCTCACCCCCGACCTGCCGGTGCTGGCCCGCGGCAAGGTCCCGGACGGGCCCGGCTACTGGTACCCGCCGACGGTGGTCGCCCCCGAGGACCCGGAGGTCCCGGCCGTCACCGAGGAGATCTTCGGCCCGGTCGCCGCCGTCCTGCCGTTCACCGACGAGGCCGACGCGCTGCGGCTGGCCAACGCCACCCGCTACGGCCTGTCCGGCTCGATCTGGACCAGGGACGTCGGCCGCGCGCTGCGCCTGGCCCGGGGCGTACGGGCGGGCAACCTGTCGGTCAACTCGCACTCCTCGGTGCGCTACTGGACGCCCTTCGGCGGCTTCGGCGAGTCCGGGGTGGGCCGCGAGCTGGGGCCGGACGCGCTGCGCCACTTCACCGAGACCAAGAACGTCTTCATCCACAGCGAGGAGTGACAGCCCGATGAGCGAGAAGCACGCCGCGCCGGACGAGCCCGTCTGCCGACGGCTGGTCGGCCGCACCGCCGTGGTCACCGGCGCGGGCAGCGGGATCGGCCTGGCCGCCGCCCGCCGGCTCGCCTCGGAGGGCGCGAAGGTGGTCTGCGCCGACCTCGACGAGGAGACCGGGCGGGCCGCCGCCAAGGAGGTCGGCGGGCTGTTCGTGCACACCGACGTCACCGACCCGTACATGGTCGAGGCGCTGTTCGACGAGGCGTACGAGACCTGCGGCAGCGTGGACGTCGCGTTCAACAACGCGGGCATCTCGCCGCCCGAGGACGACTCGATCCTGACCACCGGCCTGGACGCCTGGCGCAGGGTCCAGGAGGTCAACCTGACCTCGGTCTACCTGTGCTGCAAGGCCGCGCTGCCGTACATGCGCCGGCACGGGCGGGGCTCGATCATCAACACCGCCAGCTTCGTGGCCCGGATGGGCGCGGCCACCTCGCAGATCTCCTACACCGCCTCCAAGGGCGGGGTGCTGGCGATGTCCCGCGAGCTGGGCGTGCAGTTCGCCCGGGAGGGCATCCGGGTCAACGCGCTCTCGCCGGGGCCGGTGGACACCCCGCTGCTGCGCGAGCTGTTCGCCAAGGACCCGGAGCGGGCCGCCCGCCGGCTGGTGCACATCCCGCTCGGCCGGTTCGCCCGGGCCGAGGAGATCGCCGCCGCGGTGGCCTTCCTGGCCAGCGACGACTCCTCGTTCATCACGGCGAGCGAGTTCCTGGTGGACGGCGGCATCTCCGGGGCGTACGTCACACCGCTGTAGCCGCCCGCGGCCGCGGGCGGTCGGGCCGCGGAAGGGCCGCGGAAGGGTCGCAGTCGGGGTTCTCACCGGAATCTCATCGAAAACGGCGGGAATTCCGGGCCGCGCTGATTTCGCGTTTATCCGGCTGCCTTTAGATTCTCTACCGTGAGCGAGCAGATTCCCGCCGGGTGGTACCCGGACCCCAAGAACACCACCGGCGACCCGAGGCCGCAGCGGTGGTGGGACGGCAAGGGCTGGACGGCCGACACCCGGCCCGCACCCTCGGACGCCCCGGCACCGCAGGCCCCGGAGGCGGAGCCGACGGCCGCCGCGGCCCCGGGGCCGGGAGCGGCCGGGCAGACCACGGTGCTGGAGGGCGAGGTGCTGGAGAGCGGCCCGACCGTCCGCTACCCGGAGCCGCCGCCCTTCGGCGCCGCCTACGGCTCGCCCGCCGGGCCGCCGCGCAAGCCCCGGCGCAAGCCCTCCAAGCTGGTGCTGGCGACCACCGTCGCCGCCCTGCTCGGCCTGGCCGTCGGCGCGGGGGTCACCTACCTCGCGGTGGACGGCCACAGCGACCGCGCCCCGCGCAGCGCCCGCCCGGCCCCGCAGGGCGGCGGCTACGGCCCGTGGGGCGGCCTCCCGGGCTTCGGCGACCCCGGCAACGGTGGGGGCGGGGACAGCAAGGGCGGCAACGGGGGCAACGGCGGGAACGGCGGGAAGGGCGGCGGCGGGAACGGCAACGGCGGCGGCAAGACCCGCCCGAGCACCGACCAGGCGATCGACGTGGTCAACAAGCTCACCCTGCCGGTCCCGGACGGCTGGGAGGCAGGCACCACCACCGACGGCTACGCCATGCTCAGCGTCGGCTCGTACACCTGCGTGGACGGCAAGAGCACCTGCTCCCTCGGCGGGGCCAACACCGGCCGGATCGACGGCGGCGGCACCGACGCCCAGGCGGCGGCCAAGGCCGACATCGCGGCGGCCGCCAAGGCCGCGTACGGCGACGTCACCGGGCACCAGGAGCTCAAGTCCGAGGCCGTGAAGGTCAACGGCCAGGACGGCTACCTGGTCCGCTGGAAGGTGGACGCGCCCAAGGGCAACAACGGCTACGTGCAGACCGTGGTCTTCCCGTCCGCCGACGGGAAGTCGCTGGTCTCGGTGCACTTCGGCTTCGACATCGCCGACAAGTCGCCGGACGTCGCGGTGATGGACACCATCGTCAAGGGCATCACCGACTACAAGGGCAAGCTGCCGACCATCCCGGGGCTGCCCGGGTCCGGCGGGTCCGGCGGGTCCGGTGCGGGCGCCGGCGGCGCCGGGGGCACCACCACCTGAGCACCGCGCTCCTCACACGGCGGCGGCCCACCCGGGAGGGAACCCTCCGGGTG
>NZ_JBHJSJ010000030.1:0-102601 GCF_042268845.1 Kitasatospora sp. NPDC056273
TTTTGTTTATACGCCCCCGGCCGCCAACCGCCCGGGGGGGGGGGCGGGCGGTGTCCCCCCCCGGCGCGCACCCCCGTGCCCGCCGCGGCGCCGCGCCCGGTGGGGGGGGCGGGGCCGCGGCGCAGCCGTGCGTGCCAAACGCCCCGGGGGCGGGCCCGGACAACGGGCCGCCCCCGGGGCGTCGGTGTCGTGCGCGCGGCACGGCGGGCCGGTCAGGCGCCGCGGTCGAAGAGCTTGACGCGCAGCGGCTCCCGGGCCGGTACGTCGACCGGGTCCTGCGGGGAGAGGGTGAGGACGAACCCGCCGATCGCGATGACGGCCATGATGGCGACGGCGAGCGGGACGACGAACTGGGAGGCGGGCAGGCCGGCGGGCAGGAGCCGGTCGTCCAGCCGGACGGAGACGGAGGCCATCCCGGTGTAGTGCATGGCGGTGACCGCGACCCCGGCGATCAGGGAGGCGACCAGCGAGGCGGCGAAGCCGGTGATGTTGAGGGTCATCCACAGCGCCGCGGTGGCGGCGGCCACGGCGATGGCGATGGAGACGGCCACCAGGACGGGGTCGTAGGAGACCACGCCCTGGACCTGCATGGCGGCCATGCCGAGGTAGTGCATGGCCGCGACGCCGCAGCCGGTGACGGTGCCGCCGATCAGCAGGGAGGCGAGCGTCCTGCGGCGGTAGCCGACGTACAGGACGCCGGCGCCGACGACGACGATGGCCAGCAGGAGGCTGCCGAGGGTCTCGGGGACGCGGTAGACGACGGACGAGCCGGTGACGGCGAAGCCCATCATCGCCATGAAGTGCATGGTCCAGATGCCGCAGCCGAGTTCGACCGCGGACAGCAGCAGCCACCCCAGGCGGCGGGCCGGCGGCAGGGTCAGGGCCCGTACGGTGCAGCGCAGTCCGAGCGCCGCGCCGGTGCAAGCGATGAGGTAGGACAGGACCGGGTTGATCCAGCCGTAGTGGAACCCGTCGATGTGGGCGGTGTGGGGATGCATGGTCACCTGGAGTGCGTTCGTGCGGGGGGACGGGCGGAACGCGCTTCTGCCCGGGCCGGTGCGGCGACTGCGGGGGCTGCCGGTCCGGCCGGGGATCAGGATCCGATTCCTGAAGGATCGTATAGCGACGAACAGTTTCCGCGAAATCGACAACCGGGTGAACCGATGAGGATCGGTCAGGTGAATCCGCCGGCGTCCGGCATTTTCCGGCACCCCCGCCGGTCACGCGGGGATCGGTGAAGTCCCTTGCCATGCAGCGGAATTGACGTGGACCCGGGCCCCGGCCAAGGGCGGCGCGAGGCGGCGGAATCCATGATCGACATTACGTCGAGTAATGCGGTTTTCGCAGCGGGTGCATCCTTTTCCCTTTCGGAAAACCCCTTGGATAATCCCGCCCGTCCGGCGGGGGAGACCCCCCGCCGAACGGCAGGGAATACCGCGGAATGCCGCGGAATTCAGCGGCGGCCCGGGATGCCGCCCGGGACGCCGCCCGGCCGACCGCGGCGGGCGGCGAAGACCCAGCGGTTGGCCGCCAGGGCGTCGTCCGGCTCCGGCGCCGGACCGCGGCCGTGCAGGGCGGTGAAGTCGTACGGGCTGCGCACGGCCACCGTCCAGCCCAGGCGGGTGAGTTCCGCAGCGGAGTCGGGGCGGGGGCCGGCGTCGAAGAGGGCGCGCAGATCGATGCCGAGCCGCTCCCGGGCCGCGACGTATGCGGGGGCCGTGCGCACCGCCGGCGGTTCGGCGGCCACGTCCTTGAGCTCGTACGCCAGGGTGCTGCCGGGCGCGCTGAGCCGGTGCACGGCGGCCATCAGCCGTCGCTCGGCCTCGGCGGGGAGGTAGAGCAGCAGCCCCTCGGCGAGCCACGCGGTCGGCTCCGCCGGGTCGAAGCCGCCCTCCAGCAGCGGCCCGGCCCAGTCGCCGCGGAGGTCGGCGGCCAGCGGGCGGCGCTCGGTGGCGGGGGCCGCGCCCGCCGCGTCGAGGACCGCCCGTTTGAAGGCCAGCACCTGCTCGGTGTCGATCTCGTGGAGGACGCGGCCGGGCGGCCAGTCGAGCCGGTACGCCCGGGAGTCCAGGCCCGCGCCCAGGATGACGACCTGGCGCGTGCCGGCCCGCGCCGCGGCCAGCAGGTGGTCGTCCAGGACGCGGGTGCGCAGCCCGAAGTAGCGCCCGAGGCGCCCCCACAGCGGGTCGGCCTCCGCGTCGGGGACCTGGTCGGGGTGGAGGGGCCAGTGCGCCGAGGCGGGGGAGGCGCGCACGAAGTGCTCGGCGAGCGGGTCGCGGGCCAGGGCGTCGGGGCGGTGGGTCTCGATGGCGCGGGCGGCCGCCACCAGCAGGGCGGTACGGCCCACTCCGGAGGCGACGCCGTGCGCCGCGGCCGCGGCCGTCCCGTCCTCCGGTCCGGTCAGGGTGTGCACGGGTCCTCCTCGTGCACGGGCGCCGTCCACGCCGCGGGGTCGTCGCCGGTGGTGGTGCGGGCGCCGTACAGGACGCGCATGAACCGCAGGACCTCGTCGTGGGGCAGGTGCAGGGAGGTGGTGCAGTCCGTCAGGACGGTGATGTGGAAGCCCTTCTGGAAGGCGGTGCGGGCGGTGGAGTCCACGCAGACGTCGGCGTAGAGGCCGGCGAAGACGAGGTGCCCGGTGCCGCCGGCGCGCAGGTGCTCCTCCAGGCCGTCGCCGAGGAAGGCGTCGAAGCAGGCCCGTTTGGTGAAGACCCGCTCGCCCGGGGCCGGGGCCACCCCGTGGAACCGGGCTCCCCAGGTGCCCTCCAGGCACTTCGGCCGCTTGCCCAGCCGCCGGTCCCGCGCGCGCCAGGCCGCGCCCTGGTGGGCGGTGTCGCCGAGGAAGCGGACGAACACCACCTCCACGCCCGCGCGCCGGGCCAGGTCCACCGCCCGGACGCTGTTGGCGACCACGGCGTCCAGGACGGCGCCGTCGCCGCCGAACCGGGCCCTGGCCACCGGCCCGGTGCAGAAGTCGTTCTGCAGGTCCACCACCACCAGGGCCGTTCCCGTCCGGGCGCTCACGGCCCGCCCACCGGGGCGGTGGATCCGGTGGGCGCGCCGGGCAGGTCGAGGACGTCGACCAGCGCGTCGACCACCGCGGTGGTGGAGTGCCGGCCGCCGAGGTCCGGGGTGTGCACGCCCTTGTCGTCCAGGACGGCCAGGGCGGTCTCGACCGCCCCGACGGCGCCGGACACCCCGGCGTGCCGCTCGGCGACGAGGGCCGCGGCGCGCAGGGTGGCCACCGGGTTGACCAGGTCGCGCCCGGCCAGGTCGTCGGCGGACCCGTGCACGGTCTGGTACTCCACCAGTCCGGCCGCGCCGGGGCCGAGGTACACGTTCTCCGTGCAGCGGCTCTCCTGCCGCTGGGCGCCGAAGCGGTCCAGCAGGACCACGTGCATGATGTCGGCCCACTCGTTCCCGGCGATCAGCAGGGTGCGGTCCGGCAGGCCGTGGGTGATGAGGTTGCGGTTCACGGTGTCGGGCTGGAACACCTCGATCCGTATGCCCAGCCGCTCGGCGATGTCGGCGACCCAGGCGTCGAACGCGCCGTCCAGGAGATGGAACTTGTAGGCCATGACGATGCGGTCGATCCGCCCGTCGGGCCATTCGCGCCGGGCCCGCTCCAGGGCGTGGCGGACGACGGCCTCGGTGGTCTCCCGGCTGAAGGCCATGGTGCGGACGACCTCTCCCGGGGTGTGCCGGTTCTCCCCGGTGTAGAAGCCCTGGGCCTGGTCGCGGACCAGGAGCAGTGACGTTTCTCCTTCCCGTAACAGGTCGACCTTGACGGCGCGCAGGCGGTGGCGCACCAGGTACAGGGACTGGGCGTTGATCGCGGTGCGGAAGACGGCCGTGGTGCCGGCGTCGGCGAGGTCTCGGCAGAACCGCTCGTAGTGCTCCGCGTCCTGCCCGGTCAGGTCCTGGATCCCGGCGGGGCCGGCCAGCGAGCGCAGCGAGACGTAGGAGTGGTAGAGGCGCGGGGAGCGGACGATCCGCACGCCCGTGGGGCGGGCGGCGGTGAGCACCCGCAGGACGCGTTCGAAGACGGCGGCGAGCTCGGGGCCGGTGCCCCGGCCCACCGCCAGCCCGATCGCGGGCTGCCCGGCGACGGGCACCGGCGCCGGGCCGGTGCCCTGGTGGGCGGCCGGGGTCACCGGGCCGTCCCGGGGACCAGGCGGTCGCCGGGGATGCCGGCCTTCTCGGGGCGGTAGTAGTCGCGGATGCCCTCCGCCCAGACGGCGACCGGGACGCGGTCGCCGTCCACCGGGCCGAACGCGTCGAACAGGGCCGTGGTGTTCCGGTGGTCGAACCCGATCGCGGTCATCAGGGCGAGGAAGTCGGGGCGGGTGACCAGGCCGTCGCCGTCCGGGTCGCCGAGCTCGGAGAGCGCCCGGGCGAACTCGTCGATGGTGGCGTCGAAGCGCTCCGGGTCGAGCACGACGGCGGTGAACTCCTCGGGGCTGATCCGTCCGTCGCCGTCGGCGTCCAGCTCGGTCACCAGCGTGCGCCAGTAGCGCTGCAGGGCGTCGAGCAGCCGGTCCCTGGCCTCCTCGTCGGCCTGGGGGAGCGCCGCGACGACACGGCTGCCCATCAGGTCGAAGTCGGCCGGTTCGATGGCGCCGTTCCCGTCGGCGTCGAACAGTGAGAACACGAGCCCGACACGGTCGGTGGCTGCGGTGGTGGGCATGGCGGTACACCTCGGTCTTCCGGACGAAGGGCGCCGGGCCCGTGCCTCGGCGACCGCTCCACTATCCGGTCCCGGCCCGGCCGTCGGCGCGCGAAGTACGGCCGGACCACCCGATCGTGGGCAATGCGCCCGCGCGCGCATGACGGGCCGGTCGGTTGGACAGATAGTCAGGCTGGCTCGTGCGACGGCCCGCAGCCACCGCCGGGATGCCGCCCGGCCCCTCGCGCGTGGCGAGGGGCCGGACGACGGGGCCTACGGCGTTGCCACCCGGCCCGTGGGGCCCGGCGAGCGGCCGCCCGGCGGGGCGGAGCGGACGGAGTCGAAGGCCTGCCGCGCCTGGCGCACCGTCGGGTCGGAGGCCTGCCGCAGGCAGGCCGTCACCTCGACCACCGCGGCGGGGCCGTCGCGGTCGATGGCGCGCAGGCCGGTCAGCTCGCGGTCGCCGCCGAGCGCCGCGCACTCCTTGTCGAGGGCCGTGTCGCCCAGCCCGGACGGGTCCGGGCCGAGCTTCTCGGCCAGCCCCTGGCCGTCCACCAGCCGGAACGCGAGGACGGCGCCGTCCACGGCCAGCCGCCCGGCGAGCGGGCAGCGGGCCGCGACCGTCGCGCACGACGGGGCCGCCCCCAGCGGCTGGGTGCCGAGGTAGCCGAACCGCTCCCGGGGGTCGGCGCTCGACGCGGCCAGGGCGTGCCAGTTCACCGGCGGGTCGAGGACCATCTCGGGCAGCCGGGGGAAGAAGACCGTCGCCCCGCTCCCGGCGGACGGTTCCCCCGGCACCGTCGGGGCGGGCGAGACCGACGGGGCCGGCGCCGCCGCCGGGGGCGACAGGACCGGGGCGGACACGGAGCCCGCGGGCCCCGTCGCGGCCCCCCGCACCGGTGCCGGCGCGAGCGCGGGCGCGGCGGCCAGCACGGCGGCGGTGAGTCCGGCGGTGAGGCCCGCGGCGAGCCCGGCCGCCCGCCGGCGGCGCCTGGACCGCTCGACCCGGGCGAGGACGCGCTCCATCCGGTCCTCCGGCGAACCGAGGGCGGGGACGGCCCGGTGGAGCAGGATCCGCAGCTCCTCCTCGTCGTCGGGCCCGCCCTCGCCCGGACCGTACGGGTCGAGCAGGTCAGCGCCGTTCACGGGGTCCCCCGTCCAGCAGGAGTTCCCGGGCCGGCAGCCGGCCGCGCAGGCCGGCCAGCGCCCGGTGCGTCTGGCTCTTGACGGTGCCCGTGCTGCAGCGCAGCACCTCGGCGGTCTCCTCGACGCTGAGGTCCTCGAAGAAGCGCAGCACCACCACGGCCCGCTGACGCGGCGGCAGCGACCGCACCGCCTCGGCGACCACCCGGCCGAGCACCACCCCGTCGTACGGGTCCGGGCCCGGCGGCGGCTCCGGCAGTTCGCCGTGCGGCAGCTCCCCGGTCCAGCGCCGCCGCCACCAGGAGACGTGGCAGTTCACCAGGACCTTCCGCAGGTACGCCTCGGGCCGGTCGGGGGCGATGCGCGTCCATCTGGGCCAGACCTTGGCGAGCGCCGTCTGCAGCAGGTCCTCGGCCTGGTGCGGGTCGCCGGTCAGCAGCCAGGCGGTGCGCAGGAGCTTGGGCCCGCAGGCGGCGACGAACTCCTCGAAGTCCGGCGGTGTCGCGTTCGTCATCCTGCCGTCGTCCCCGCCATGGTGTCCGTGCCGTCCCCGTCTGCCGTGGCGGCCGCCCGGGCCGCGTGTTCGTTCTTGCTCTCACGGCAGCTCGACGCGTCGGGGGGCGGTTCGGGTTGCCTGCGGGCGCGGACCCGCGAGCCGCTCCGGGAGTCGGCCCGGTGCCCCGGGCGGTGCGGGGACCTGGACAGCGGCGCGGCACTCGTCCACGCTTCACCTCCATGACTCTCCCCCCGCACTCTCCCGGTGCCGCGCGCACCGCGCTCTTCGAAGAGGTCACCGCGGTCGGCGACGAGGCCGTCGCCCTGCTCGCCGGCTGCCGCGGCGACACCCGGATCCCCGGCGCCGAGTGGACGGTCGCCGAGGCGGCCGCCCACCTGGCGATGGCCAACGAGCTGATGGCCGCGCTGGCCGCCGGCGAGGAACGGCCGTACGGGGACGGCACCCCGGGCTCGCTGGCCGCGGCGAACGCGGCCTCGCTGGCCGAGCGGCCCGAACGGGACCCGGACGTGCTCGCCGAGGAGATCGCCCGGCGGGCACGGGAGTTCACCGTGGCGGCCGCCCCGCGCGCGGGCACCGAGCCGGTGTCGACCCCGCTCGGCCGGATGGACCTGGACACCCTCGGCGCCTACCTGCTGACCCACATGCTGGGCCACCTCTACGACATCGCCGTCGCCCTCGGCCGCCCGCACCCGATCGACCGGCGCCGGGTCGGGCTGGCGATGCCGTTCGTGCGCACGGTCATGCCGCGGGTGACGGACGCCCGCGCCGCGGCCGGCCACAGCGCCTGCTACCGGCTGCGCGGCCGGGGCCTGGACGGGTTCGCGGTGACCTTCACGGACGGCGCCGCCGCGGTGAGCCAGGACCCGCCCCGCCGCCCGGACTGCACGATCCTCGTCGAACCGGTGGCGTTCCTGCTCATCGCGCTGGGCCGGCGCAGCGCCCCCGGCGCCCTGCTGCGCGGCGAGGTGCTCGCCTGGGGCCGCCGCCCCTGGCTGGCCCCGTCCTTCCCCGGGCTGTTCGCCGCCCCCTGACCCCTGACCCCTGACCCCGCCGGGCGGCCGCCCGGGCCGGGGCCGGGGCCGGGCCGGGTTACGCCGGACCGGGGGCGCGGGCCGCCGCGCCCCCCTCGGCGTCGCGGCACGCCCCGCAGGTGTTCCAGCGCGGCCGGCCGGGCCCGGGGGAGCGGTGCGGGGCGAGGGTCATCTCGGAGGTGCGCAGGCCGCACAGGGTGAGCGGCCCGCAGACGCCCGAGGCCTCCGCGGGGGCGGCGTGCGCCATCCGTACCGGGTTCTCGGGGTCCGCCGGCACGCGGCCGGGGCCGAGGATCCGCACGTTGGTCGGCGTATCGGGTTCGAGCACGATGACGGTGTCCACCTCCACAACCTCGCCGCAACGCCGCCCCCCTGCACCCGCACAGCGGCATCCGGCCCAGCCCCGGCGCCCCCGGACGTCAGGGACGCCCCCGCTCCGGCTGGTTCACGGCGTCACAGCCGGTCGTAGACGGCGGACAGCCGCTGCAGCACCTCGGTGGCCCGGTCGAGGGCGTCGTCGTCGTAGTCGCCCAGGTCGCCGTGCAGGGCGTCGGCCAGCGCCCGCTGGCGCTGGTCGTGCAGGGCCCGGCCGGTGTCGGTGAGGGCGACCAGGACGGAGCGCTTGTCCTCGGGCTGGCGGGTGCGGGTGACGTAGCCGGCCGCGACCAGGCCGTTGACCAGCTGGGTGGTGGCGGCGCCGGTGGTCTCGGTGCCGGCGGCGAGCCCGCCGATGCTGAGGGGGCCCTGTTCGGCCAGGGTGCGCAGGGCCCGGGCGTGGGTGAGGGAGAGCGCGCCGGGGGTGCGGGTGGCGCGTCCGCGCAGCCGGGCGTCGGCGGCGCTGAGGCGGTAGGCGGCGCGGGCCAGGCGGTCGAGCGCCCGGGCGCGGTCGTCGGTGGGTGGCGGCTCGGCCATGGTCGGTCCTCTTCGTCGGGTTGACAGCAGCCTAGCCTCGGGACTTAATAGCTAAGTACTTATTCATTAAGTGCTTAGCCAACTGGATCCCGCCGGGGGGCCCGCAACCGGATCCCCCCGTCGGACCCCGTAGAGGAGACCGTCATGACCGTCCGTTCCACCGGCCAGAGCTGGGCCCTGGACATCGCCCTCGCCCAGGGCGGCTTCGACGCGCTGCACCCCGAGGCCGTCGGAACCATGGAGCAGCTGGGCCACGACCACACCGACTTCGCCAAGGTCTTCGCCCTGGTCAGGAGCGGCGCGATGCTGCCCAAGGCGTGGGCGACGGTGGCCGGCCAGGCCGAGGAGCGCGCCGCCCACCACGAGCGCGGCGGCTTCGCGCAGACCGCCGCCGACCTCTACCTGAGGGCGGCCGTGATGTGGGGCCGGGCGCAGTACTCGCTCTTCGACGCCGCCGACCCGCGCAAGGCGGCCATGCGTGAGCACGCCAACCACTGCGTGGAGCGCCTGGGCGCGCTGCGCGAGGGCCGGGTGCGGCGGGTGGAGCTGGACTTCGAGGGCTCGCGGATCTTCGCCCTGCTGCACCTGCCGGCCGGGCCGGTCCGCAACGCGCCGGCCGTCATCCTCGGCCCCGGGATGGACATGATCAAGGAGGACTACATCTGGGCGGCCGAGCGCTACTACACCTCGCGCGGGATGGTCGCGCTGTCCATCGAGGGGCCGGGTCAGGGCGAGAGCCGCGCCGGCGGGCTGACCGTCGACCTCGGCAACTACGAGCGGGCGATCGGCCGCTACCTCGACCACCTGGCCGCGCTCCCGGAGGTCGACGCCGACCGGATCGGCATGTTCGGCATCTCGATGAGCGGCTACTGGGGCTCCCGGGCCGCCGCGGCCGACGGCCGCCTGGCCGCGCTCGCCGCCTTCGAGGCCGTCACCGGGGACTTCGCCACGATCTTCGAGCGCGCCCAGCCGACCTTCAAGAACAACTACATGTACATGGCCGGGTACACCGACGAGGAGGCCTTCGACCGCGACCTCGCCCACCGCATGCCGCTCGGCGACCTGGTGGCCGACATCGCCTGCCCGGTGCTCCACGGCATCGGCGAGTTCGACGAGCTCACCGACCTCGCCCAGGCCCTGGAGAGCTTCGAGCGCATCCGGGCGCCGAAGGAGCTGCGGGTCTACGAGGACGAGTTCCACCCGCTCGGGGGAGTGGCGGCCGAGGTCTTCCGGTTCGGGGCGGAGTGGCTGGAGCGGGCCCTGGCCGGCGAGTTCACCGACCCCGGACGGGACGTGCGCCACTACGTCCACCGCGACGGCCGCACCACCGACGGCAGCGCCGACCCCACCTGGTGGCTCGGCACCGCCCCCGCCCCGCTCACCGCGCTGCGCCGCGGCTGACCCTTCGCGGACGGACGGCCACGCCCCGGGGCACCTCCACGCCCCGGGGCGTTCCCCCGAGCCCTGCGGCGACCCCGTACACCTCGCTATACATGCCATGTATACATGGTGTGTATAGTCCTTGATCATGTCACTCGGACAGATGCTCCTCGGCTTCCTGGAAGCCCAGCCCCGCCACGGCTACGACATCAAACGCCTCTACGACGAGCACTTCGGCCGCGACCGCGCCCTGCACTACGGACAGGTGTACGCCACCCTCTCCCGCCTGCTGAAGAACGGCCACGTCGTCGTCGAGGGCGTGGAAGCCGGCGGCGGCCCGGACCGCAAGCGCTACGCCATCACCGACGCCGGCGTCACCGACCTCGCCGACTGGCTCGCCCACCCCGAGGACCCGCAGCCCTACCTGCAGAGCACCCTCTACCAGAAGGTCGTGCTCGCCATCCTCACCGGCCGCTCCGCCGCCGACGTCCTCGACACCCAACGCGCCGAACACCTGCGGACCATGCGCGAACTGACCCGCCGCAAACTCGCCGGCGACCTCGCCGACGAACTGATCTGCGACCACGCCCTGTTCCACCTCGAAGCCGACCTGCGCTGGCTCGAACTCACCGCCGCCCGCCTCGACGACCTCACCGCCCGCCTGACGGAGACCCCGCGTTGACCACCGCCGAACCCCTCCTCCACGCCCAGGACCTGCACAAGTCCTTCGGCCCCACCTCGGCCCTCGCCGGCGCCTCGCTCACCGTCGCCGCCGGCGAACTCGTCGCCGTCATGGGCCCCTCCGGCTCCGGCAAGTCCACCCTCCTGCACTGCCTCGCCGGCATCACCCGCCCCGACCAGGGCGCCATCACCTACCAGGGCCGCTCCCTCACCACCAGCACCGACAGCGAGCTCAGCGCCCTGCGCCGCACCGACTTCGGCTTCCTCTTCCAGTTCGGCCAACTCGTCCCCGAACTCTCCTGCCTGGAGAACGTCGCCCTCCCGCTGCGCCTGAACGGCACCCGCCGCAAAGCCGCCGAAGCCCGCGCCGCCGAATGGCTGGAACGCCTGGAAGTCGCCGACACCGCCGCCAAACGCCCCGGCGAGATCTCCGGCGGCCAGGGCCAACGCGTCGGCGCCGCCCGCGCCCTGATCACCGGCCCCCGGGCCGTCTTCGCCGACGAACCCACCGGCGCCCTCGACTCCCTCAACGGCGAACGCGTCATGAAACTGCTCACCCGCGCCGCCCGCGAGAGCGGCGCCGCCGTCGTCCTCGTCACCCACGACGTACGGGTCGCCGCCTACGCCGACCGCGAGATCGTCGTCCGCGACGGCCGCACCCGCGACCTGGCCACCACCCGGTGAGCGCCACCGACCCCCGGGTCCGCCGACCGCACCTGGACCAACTCGCCCTCGGCGCCCGGCTCGCCGTCACCAGCGGACGGGACGGCTGGGGACGCCTGCTGCTCACCGCCTGCGGCGTCGGCCTCGGCGTGGCCCTCCTGCTCTTCACCGCCTCCTTCCCCGGCCTCGTCCACCATCGCGACCAGCGCCTCTACACCCAGAACGACACCTTCCGGGACGAGGACCTGCCCACCCCCGGTGACCGCACCGTCCTCGTCGCCACCGCCGACACCGCCTTCCACGGCACCCCCGTCCGCGGCCGCGTCGTCCAACCCGAAGGCCCGAACGCCGCACTCCCGCCCGGCCTCGCCGCCTACCCGGCCCCCGGCACGATGGCCGTCTCCCCGGCCCTCGCCGACCTCCTCGCGGACCCCGCCAACCACCTGCTGCGCGAACGCCTGCCCTACCCCGTGACCGGCACCGTCGGCCCCGCCGGACTGCTCGGACCCGGCCAGGCCGACTACGTCCTCGGCGGCGACCACCTCTCGGTCGACACCGGCGCCGTCCGGATCACCGAGTTCGGCCACTTCTCGCCGCCCAAAGCCATGGACCCCAAACTGGTCCTGCTCAACGCCGTCGGCCTGACCGTGATGCTCGCCCCGGTCGGCGTCTTCCTCGCCGCCGCCGCCCGCTTCGGCGGCGAACGCCGCGACCGCCGGCTCGCCGCACTGCGCCTGGGCGGCGCCGACCGCCGGATGACCGCCCGGATCGCCGCGGGGGAGTCCCTGGTGGGAACGGTGCTGGGCCTGGCCGCGGGAACGGCGCTCTTCCTCCTCGGCCGGCAGCTCATCGGACGCGTCCGCCTCGCCGGATTCAGCTTCTACCCCGAGGACGTCGCACCCCAGCCCGCCATCGCCGCCGCGATCGCCGTCGTCGTCCCGCTCATGGCCGTCGGCGTCACCCTGCTCGCCATGCGCCGGGCCGCCCTCGACCCGCTCGGCACCGTCCGCCGCTCCGCCCCCGGCCGGCGCCGCATCGGATGGCGCCTCATGCTGCCACTGGCCGGCCTGTCCCTGACGGTCTTCGCCCTCACCCTCTCCGACCCGGCCCAGGGCACCCGCGGCTCGCTCCTCGTCGCCTTCGGCGTGCTGCTCACCCTCACCGGGGTCTGCACCCTCCTGCCCTGGCTCGTCGAAGCCGTCACCCGACGGGCCGGCGGCGGCCCCCTGTCCTGGCAACTCGCCACCCGCCGCCTGCAGACGGGCTCCGGACCGGCCGCCGCCGCCGTCAGCGGCGTCGTCGTCGCCATCGCCGGCGCCATCGCCCTGCAGACGCTCTTCCTCGGCATCAGCACCCAGTACGAGCAGTACGCCCGGCCCCAGCCCACCACCGGCCCCTACCGGCAGTCGGTGACCTTCCCCGGCGGCGCCCCCACCGCCGAGGCCCTCGCCGACCGCCTCGCCCGCAGCCCCGGGATCCAGGCCACCGCCGCCTACACCGAGTTCGCCCTGGAGAGCGCCACGGCCAAGTCCTGGGAACTGCCCTCGGTCCGCATCGCCTCCTGCGCCGTCCTGCGCGGATTCGCCACCCTGCCCCACTGCGAGGACGGCGACTCCTTCGCCCTCCAGGGCCCGACCGCCCGCCCCGGCACCGACCCCGTCCCGCCCGGAACGGCCGTCCACGCCGCCTACTACCGCGGCACCGGCGAACCGGCCCCCTTCCCCCTGCCCGCCCCGACCGCCACCGTCACCCCCGTCCAGGACGCCGACCCCAACGGCCGCATCGGAGCCGGCCTGCTCCTGCTCACCCCCGCCGCCGTCCCCGCCGACGCCCTGCGCGGACAGCCGGCCACCGTCCTGGTCTCACTCGCCGACGCCCTCCCGGACCCGAACGAACACCTCACCACCGCCGTCATGGCGATCGACCCCCAGGCCCGCACCGAATTCCCGCTCGACCCCGCCCCCGACGCCACCTACCTCGCCGTCAAACGCCTGCTGACCGCCGGATCGGCGATCACCCTCCTGCTGGTCGCCCTCAGCCTGCTGGTCGGCCAACTGGAACGCCTGCGCGAACAGCGCCGCGTCCTCGGCGTCCTGAACGCCGTCGGCACCCCCCGACGCGTCCTGGCCCTGTCCGTCCTGTGGCAGACCCTCCTCCCGATGGCCCTCGGCCTGGCCCTGGCCACCGCCGCTGGCCTCCTGACCGGAACGGTCCTCCAGTACTCCTCCGGCGTCCCCCTGAACACCGACTGGGCCTCCCTGCTCGCCATGACCGCCACCGCCGCGGGCGCCGTCCTCCTCACCACCGCCCTCGGCCTGCCCCAACTCCTGCGCCTGATGCGCCCGGACGCCCTGCGCCACGAATAACCCCGCCCCCGGCGGACCGTCCAGGGGCCGTCAGCGTCGCCGGCGTCCGTGCCGGCGACGCTTGACGCCTTCCCGTAGACGGTTCACACCGATCAGGAGGGGGCGGAAGAACGGTACGGCCACCACCAGCAGGCACTGGGCGGCCGCCGCGACCGGCAGCCGCAGGAGGAACAGCCCGTACGCGCACGCCAAGGGCAGCGCTACCGACACCACCGCCACGGCGCGGGCGGCCCGCTTCAGGCCGGGTGTGACCCCGCGACCGCTCTTGTCCGCGGCCCACCGCTTGAGCCCGACGGCGAAGAAGGCGAGAACCAGCGCCACCACCTCCACGGCGGTCAGCACAACGGCCACGAGAACGTCCACCACCAACCGAAGCATCCCGCCATCCTCACCGCGGAACCCCCGGCCCGTCCTGAGCACGGATACTCAACTCCGCGCCCGCCGCACACCCCTGGCCGCGCCCGGCCGGCGTCTACCCCGTGCCGTCGTCCGTCGCGGGACGCTCACTCCCGCAGGCCGACCGCCGGCCGACCGCTGCCCCCGGCTCCCCGGGTCCAGCGTTCAGCGCAGGACGGCGAGTTCGGCCACCACGGCCCGGTGGTCGCTGCGCGGCAGGGCGTGCTCGGAGACGTCGACGGCGGTGAGCGCGGGCCCGTGCAGGACGTGGTCGATCTGGATCACGGCCGGGACGCGGTAGTCGGGGTGGTCCTGGGGCCAGGTGGGGAAGAGGCCCGCGCCGAGCTCCTCGTGGGTGTCGGTCAGGCCGGTGCCGATCAGGTCGCGCATCGGCTTGTGGTCGAGGGTGGCGTTGAAGTCGCCCAGCAGGACCGCGTTGTGGTTGCGTCCGGGCGCGGCGGCGCGCAGGCCGTGCAGGTCCTCGGCCCAGCGGCGGGCGTCGCCGAGCGGGTAGTAGGTGTGGACGGCGACGAGCTGCACCGGGCGGCCGCCGACGTCGACGGTCAGGTTGGTGGTCGGCCAGGCCGGGTCGGCGGCGGAGCCGACGGGCAGCCGGGTGTAGAGCGCGGTGTCGGTGCCGGCCGGCCGCTCCCGGTGGGGCAGCAGGGTGCGGATGCCGGCCGCGTCCAGGGCGTCGGCGGCGGAGTCGCTCTGCTCCTCGACCGCGAGCACGTCGATCCGCTGCTCGCGCACCAGGTCGACCAGGGACTTCGGCGAGACCTGCCCCATGAAGTTGTTGCTGGTCGCCACCCGCAGCCGGGGCGCGTCGGCGGGCGCGCCGGCCCCGTCCGGGACGAACCGGGGCACCAGCCACCACAGTTGCAGCACCACCAGCGCGGCCGCGACCCCGGTCAGCCACCGAGCGCGCAGCACCGCCACCACCGCCAGCAGCAGCACGCTGAGCAGCGCCGCGTACGGCAGCCCGGCCATCGGCAGGGCCAGCACCGTGCCGTCGTCCCACCCGAGCAGCCGCACCACCGCGAGCCCGGCCGGGCCCAGCAGCAGCACCCCGCACCCGACCAGCGCGGCGAGCCGCCAACGGCTCCGGCCGGCGGGCGACGCGCTCTTCGACGTACGGTCCGTCACGGTGCTCCTTCCAGGGCGGCGGCCGGCAGCCATGATCACCGGCCGCCGTCGAGAAGGACGGACGCCCGCGCCCGGGCCCCGGTTCCGCACCACCGGCCGAAGCCGGGCCCCGCGCCGATCTGTACGGCATCATCGGATCCGAACTTTCGTAGCAGGCCTCGCGGCAGAGCCCTCCAGAAGGAAGACGGTGCAGATCAACGGATGTGAGCATGCTTCCGTCGCCATCTCCGGGGAGGAACGCTCCGACACGTGCCGGCGCCCGCATGGATGCCCCGGCTGTGTCAACCGCCCGGACCGGCGTGCAGTGGGATAGCCGATGCTGCACGTGTCTGTGGGAAAGCGTCCGGGTGACGCGGCGCCACATCTCTCACCAGCTCAGAATGCAAAGCGGATCGGTGATCATGCCTGTTCAAGTAACTGACTGCTCCTTCGGCTACCGCAAGGGCTCCCGGGTCCTGGACTCCTTCAGCCTCCGCCTGGGAGAAGGGTGCAGCGTGCTGCTCGGCCCGAACGGCGCCGGCAAGTCGACCCTGCTGGGCCTGATCGCCTCCGCTCTCAGGCCCGAGGCCGGTCGCATCACCCTTGACGGGTTGGACACGAGCAGTTCCAAGGACCTCAAGGCCTACCGTCGGAAGGTCGGCTGGCTCCCTCAGCACGTGCGGCCGGTGCCCGGCCTGCGAGTGCGGGAACAGGCGGCCTACGCGGGCTGGCTCAAGGGCATGTCGCGGAGCGAGGCCTGGGAGCGGTCCCGGCAGGCCATCGAGAAGGTCGGGCTCACCTCGCTCGCGGACCGGCGCAGCGGGGAACTCTCCGGTGGACAGTTACGACGGTTGGGGATCGCCCAGACCCTGGTACACGACGCCCAGGTCGTGCTCCTGGACGAGCCCACGGCGGGACTCGACCCGGTCCAGCGCGGAGTCTTCCGGGAACTGATCGGCGAGCTGCGCCACCTCACGAGTTTCGTCGTCTCCACTCATCAGACCGAGGACCTGGCCGAGACCTACGACTCGGTCGTCGTCCTCGACCAGGGAAAGGTGCGTCATCAAGGGCCCATCGATTCCTTCCTGACGCTCGCGCCGCACGGTGTCCCCGCGGAACGCCGTGCCGAGACCGCCTATGCCGGCATCGTCACCGGGGAGGTGTGACCGTGCCCTGGCGCACCATCTTCCGGATCTCGTCAGCCGTGCGGGCCATGCCCGTCCTGCTCGTGTGGATCACGATGTACAGCGGCAGAATGACCGGCTGGATCACCGACGGCTACTGGCCTTCCGTCACGGCCCAGAGCAGTTTCCTGCTCAGTTTCACAGCGCCCGCCGTCGCGGCCTGCGGGGCCTGGGAAGGCCTCAAGGTGCGCCGGTCCGCGGTCCTCGGTACGGCACCCGCCCGTTCCGCCACCGCCATCGCCCTGTCCGTTCTGGCCCCGACCCTGGCCCTCGGCACGGTCTCCGTCCTGGCCGCCCTGGCCTTGTTCGTTCCGCAGGCCGGTGGGGTTCCGGGCTGGTCCGTCCCCGTCGTCATCCTCCTGGAACTGCTGGTCGTCCTCGCGCACGCCGTGGTCGGCTACGTGCTCGGACAGATGCTGCCGCGGCTGCTCGCCGTGCCCCTGACCCTCGTCGCCAGCTTCCTGTGGATGGCCTACCCGTCGACCCTCGACGCCTTCTGGGTCCGCCAGCTCAACGGCCGCAACCTCACCGAGTGCTGCGCGCTGGACCAACTGCCGGCCACCCGGGCGGTCCTCGCGCCGACCGTCGTGGCTGTCGGGATGGTGGTCGCCGCCTGGATCTGGACGAGGCTGCGCGGGAACTACCGGCTGACCGCCGTCCTGGCACTGGCGGCCACGGCTACGGCAGGGGCGGGGATCGCGGCACCTCTCGGATACCGCGCAGCGCAAGCACGTCCGGAAAGCGAGCAGGCCTGCACCACGGCGGCGCCACGGGTGTGCCTGTGGCCCGAGCAGCGGGCCGACGCCACCAGCATCACCGACTGGGCGGTCGAGGCCCACCAGCGTCTCCAAGCCGTTGGTCTGGCACAGCCCTTGACGGTGGCACCGTTATCCGCCCGGCCCGGTAAGGACGAGGTGCAATCACTCGTCGCGCTGGGGTACATCCCCAACGGGGCTCCCGACTGCGCCAAGGAGTCGTTCGCCCGCTGGCCCGGCGTGGAGGCGGTCGCCCCACTGTCGTCCTGGCTGAAGCTCACGGCCGGAGTCACCCCCAGGACGGTCGAAGGCAGCTACCGGCCACAGGAGGTGCAGCTCGCCCGTCAGGTCATGACACTCCCGCAGGGTGAACAGCTCGCGTGGTTCCGGAAGAACGCGGACACATTGGGTCGCTGCGACGTCAAGCCGGTCCTGGACCCCGCGCAGTACCATCAGCCGGGCGCGCCCTCCTTCCAGGCGGTCCGATGATCTGGTGGCTGCGCATCAGGTACGTGCCCGCCGTCGCCGTCGGCCTGCTCTCCTGCATCCTGCTGGGCAGCGGCGCCGACTCCGTGATGGTCCCCATCCCGGTGGTGATCGGCGGGCTGACGTTCGACCTGCCCATGTCCTCGCTCCTTCCGCTGGTTCCCGTCTGCCTGATCCTGGAGGGCCAGGCCCGTGCCGACGCTGTCGCGGAGCGCGTCGCGGTCCGCGCCGTGGGCGGATGGGACGCGGCCTTCATGGCCGCATGTGTCGTGGTCTGCGCGCTGGCCGCCGTTGTGGCATCCACGGCGGGCGCGGGCAGCGCCGCCACCGTGCTGGCCCGCGACTTCGCCGGCTACCTCGGCCTCGCCCTCATCATCCGCTGGCTCGCGGGAGGGCGAGTCGCCACGGCGGCCACTGCGCTGTTCCCCTTCCTGTGCGCCTCCTTCGGTCTGGTGCACAACAGGCCCGGCATCTGGGCCTGGCCACTGCACGACGCCAGATCAGTTACCGCGTCGATACAAGCTCTGGTCCTGCTTGCCATCGGTGCTCTCTCGCTCGTCGTCCCCCCGTTGCGCTGGCGTGCCGGTGTCGATGGCGACTGACGTCTCGATCGCTGTCGGAGCGGGACCGTCGGATGAAGGGGGCCTCGGTCGTGGCCGCACCGATGACGTGCCCGCCCGAGTCGCGGCAGCGAGCGGTTGCCGCATGACGGGCTGCCGATCCGGCTCAGAGGAACAGGGCGACGATTCCGGCGAGCAGGCCGGCGGCGATGCCCAGGACCGTTACGGCCATGAGCCCGACGCCGGCGCTGGTGAGCAGGATGCTGCCCTCCGGGGCGTGGCCGCGCCAGGCGGTCGTCAGCAGCCAGCCGGCCGACACGGTGCCCAGGACGAGGATCATGGCGGCGGCGATGCCGTACTTGATGGCGGGTGACGCCGACGGTTCGTGGGCCACGCCCTTGGCCAGCCGTACCGGCAGCCGGGTGCCGGCCCGGTGTTTTCCGCTCGTGTCCTGTACCACGATGGGCCGGGCCTGGTCCGCGCCGCCGCCGGCGGGGGTGAAGCGGCCCTTGCAGTTGGTGCCGTCGTTGTAGCCCTCGCTGTCGGACACCTCGTAGCAGTCCTCCACCACGACGACGCCGTCCGGCGGGCCCAACCCCAGGGCCGCGCTCATCCGCTCCGCGGCCAGCGTCCAGGTCAGCGCCGCCGCTCCGGCGAGGAGCGCCACCGCCAGTACCCCCGCCGCGATCCGTGTTGCCGTCCGCACCCTCGCCGCCTCCCTCCCCGTATCCGCGCCCGCTCGGCGGACCGGTCCTGCATCGGCCAACTGATGGTGACAGCAGCGTAGTTGACGTTCAATGCCCGCACCCGCCCGAAAGGTCCCGGGGCCTACCGCCCGACCTGTGGGGCGTGGCGCGCACCCGGCGTGCCGCGAACGCCGACGCCCCCGGCCTGGACAGCCGGGGGCGTCAGCGCGTTCGGGCACGGGACGGGTGCGGCGCCGGCTACTTGACCGCGCGCAGCGCGTTGACGATGCCGAAGCCGTAGAAGCCGTTGACGCGCTTGCCGCCCGCGCAGACGGGGTCAGCGGCGCCGTCGCCGTTCGGACCGGCCGGGCAGCCCGGGTTGTCCGCCTGGGCCTTGAGCAGTGCCTGCAACTGGGCCGGGGTCGCCTCCGGGTGGGCGGACTTCAGCAGCGCGGCCACACCGGAGGCGTGGGGAGTGGCCATGGAGGTGCCCTGCTCGTAGCCGTACTGGTTGTCCGGCAGCGTCGACAGGATGCCGCCTTCCTTGGACGGCGTGTCCGAGGCCTGGTACTGGTCGCCGCCCGGCGCCGCGACGTCGATCACGCCGAGGCCGTAGTTGGAGTAGTACGCCTTCGCGCCCTTGGCGCCGGTCGCGCTGACCGTGACGACGCCCGGCAGTTGCGCGGGCAGGTCCCAGCACCTGTGCGGGTCGACCGTCCGGCTCGCCGGGGTGGAGTCGTTGGGGCTGCCGCCGTCGGTGAAGCCGTCGGAGGCCAGGTCGTGGTTGGCGTTGCCGGCCCCGGCGACGTTGAGGGTGCCCTTGCGCTGCGCGTAGAGCTGGGCGCGGTTGACCGCGTCGACGATGGCCTTCTGGTCGGGGTCGTCCAGGCAGTTGTACTGCCACGGGTCCACGTAGTAGCTGTTGTTGGTGATCTGCACACCGTGGTCGGCGGCGAACACGAAGGCGCAGACGACGCTCTCGGCGTAGATCAGCTGGCGCGGGGTGGGCTGGGAGACGGTGATGCCGGAGACCTTCACCCCGGGTGCCACGCCCGCGACGCCGACGCCGTTGCGGGCGGCGGCGATCGTGCCCGCCACGTGCGTGCCGTGGAAGTAGTTCGCGTCCACCGGCCGCCAGGAGCCGTACGTGGTGTCGGCCTTGCCGCTGGCGCAGTTCGCGGACTGCGAGGGGGAGAAGTTCGGGGCGAGGTCCGGGTGGGTGTCGTCGACGCCGGTGTCGATGACGGCGACCGTGACGTCCCTGCTGCCCGGGTTGATCTCCGCGGCCTTGTCCGCGCCGATCGCCCGCAGGGCCCACTGCTCGGCTTCGAGAGGTTCGGTGCCGCTGCCGGACGCCTTCGCGATCGTCGCCACCTCGGCCTCGGACAGGCGCCGCACGGCACCCGCCTCGGTCGTCCCCGCCGCGCTCAGCGGCGCGGTCCGCGTGGCACCCGCCGACTCCACGCCGCGCACCGCGCGCAGCCGCCCGCCGAAGCCGGGGTCCGCCGAGTGGGCGACGATGACGCCGATCCCGTCGTACGTGACGACGACGGTGCCGCCGGCCGCGGTGATGGCCCGCTGCACCTCGGCGATCGTGCGGTGGTCGGTCCTGGTGTTGACGACGTACGACAGGGTGTGCGCGTCCTCGGCCTGCGCGGCGGACGGTATTCGGGGCGCCGCCGAGGCCGAGGCGGGAAGGAAGCCGAGCGAGGCGGTCAGCGCCAGCGCGACCGGGACGGCCAGGCCGAGCCGGGGCAAGGAACGTCGTCGAGCCATGTGGTCTCCGCATCATCAGGGTGGGGGACCCGCCCGACAGCAGAGTGACGGCCGGGCAGGCACATGAGGGTGGTACGGGAGTAAAGCTGTCCACCACCTCGCCCCGATATGCCGACCGTGCCCAAGACGGCCCGCGCGACCGGGAGTTCCCGCACCGGGCACGCCCCCCCCGGACGCCCGCCAAGGTGCGCTGCCCCGCGTCGAACCGGAGAGCAGGGATCGACAACTGCCCCCGGAACGCCACGGCTTGGTCGCCAGGACGTACACCGTGACCGGGCCCGGGGTCCCGCCCCCAGCCGCACCGCCCGCGAACCCCCCGGCCCGGGGCCGCCCCTCCACCTCACGGAGGACGCGGCCCCGGGCCGGGACGCGGAGGTGGGGATCAGGCGCCGGGCGGGGTCACGTAGCCGGAGATCTTCCACTTCTTGACGCCGCCCTTGGCGGTGCGCGGGTCGATGTGGCGGTGGGCCACCTTGTTGCTGACGTTGCCCTCGACGGTGTCCAGGGTGCCGTCACGGTTCACCGAGACCACCACGCCCACGTGGCCGCCCTGCTCGTAGGCCGGCGGGCCGTAGACGACGAGGTCGCCGGGCTTCGGCGAGCCGGTGTGGAACAGGTGGTGCTCCTGCCCCCACTTGCCGACCCCGCGCCCGAGCAGGGTGGTCGGGACGCTCTTCACCCCGGCGTGCCGCCAGGTCCACTCGGCGAACGCCGCGCACCAGGAGGTGTTGCGGCAGGTCTGGCCCTTTCCGGTGAGGTACTTCTGGCAGGCCGAGCTGCTCTCGACGACCCCGATCTGACCGCGCGCCGCCGCCGCGATCCGGTCCCGCAGGGTGGCTGCCGCCGGCGCCGCGGCACCCTCGCGCAGGGCGTCGGCGTCGGCAGCGGTCCCGCCGGTGACGGTGACGGTGGCGGTGGTGCTGCTGTCGGCGGTGGCGGTGGAGCCGGCGGCGGGCGGGGTCGCCGGGAGGGCGAGCGCGTCCGCCGCGCCGGTCCCGGTGAGCGCGGCCGCCGCCAGCACGGCGAGGGCGACGGCGCGGCCCGTGCGCTGCTTGAGGGCGGGGAGCGTGAGGTGACGGGTCGGGTACATCGGTGACTCCTTCGAGTGCATCCCGTGCCCCGGGGCGGCATACGAATGCCCGGGTACGGGAGGGGGTGGGATTCGCCGGGGGTTTCACCGGCTGGTCGTCAGCGTTGCACGGCCGGGCCGCCGACTCCTACGCTGCGCGATCAGATGGTTACTCATTCGTATGCAGTCGGGTATGCGTGCGCTCCGAGCTGCGGATATGCACGGGCCGAAGGAGAGGGGAGCGGACGGATGCCGGACAGGGGAGTCACCGGGCCGGAGGCGGAGGGCGTCGGGGCCGGGCCGTCGGCGCGGGTGGAGCTGGCGCGGACGCTGCGTGAGTGGCGGGCCCGCGCGGGGGAACTGCCGCAGAAGACGGTGGCCCGGCGGCTCAACATCGCCCAGACCACCGTCTCCCGCTACGAGAGCCCGGACGGCCGGCACCCGGCGCCGGAGGCGGCAGTCCGCGCGCTCTGGTCCTGTTACCGGCTGGCGGAGGGGGACCTCGACCAGGCGCTCGCCCTGCGCGCGCGGGTGGACGAGGAACTGCGGGCGGGGGCGGCATCCGCCAAAGTGGCGGCCCCGGTGCCGGTGGCGGCGGTCGCGGTGGCGGCAGGAGCGGCCGTGGGTGAGGCGGTGGTGGCCGCCGGGGCCGGGGAGCCGTCGGCGGCCCCGGCGGCGGGCCGGAGCCGGCACCGGGTCGCCTGGGTGGCGGTGGCGACGGCGGCCCTGGCCGGGGTGGTCGCGGGCGGGCTGCTGATCCACCGCCTGCTCGCCCCGACGGCGACGACCGGCGGGGCGGACGAGGCCCGCCGGTCGTCGCCCGCCGCCGCGCCTCCTGCCGCCTTCCCGACCACCGACTTCGACATCATCTACGGAAACACCTCCACGAAGGGCACCCTGACCTGGTACAACCGCTCGGTCGGCCTGAGCGGGCAAGGCAAGTCCGAGGACTCGGCCGACTGCCGGGACACCACGGCGACGAGCTACTCCGCCTCCGGCAGCGAACTGGGCAGCATTCACACCGGCGTCGTCTGCGGCGCAAGCGAGAACTACAACGCCGCAATCCCCGCGGATGTTGCCGGCGGTGCCTCCACCGTCAGGATCTGCCTCGACGACGGCGCCACCCCGCCCGCCGTGCTCAAGTGCCAGGATTCCAGGCGCCCCTGAGGCCGACGTCTTCGACATCTGCCGGCTCAACGGCGAGACGGTCAGCGGCGAGACCGTCCCGGGCCCCCGCTGCCCGCGCTTCCACGATCTCGCCGCGCCGGCCCGGTTCACCGGCGGCCACCTGCCCGGTCCCGCGCTGCCGGGAAGCACCCCAGCGCTACCCTATGTGGAGTTAGCCGACACCATGGGACTATGAGGGGGTTCACATGAGACTCGTCCTGGAGGACGTGTCCGAGGACCTGGCGCGTGAGCTCTTCGCGCTGCTGGGCAGGCACGGGGCGGCGCCGGTGCTCCAGGACGCGCAGTGGACCGTCACCAGGGCCGCGCAACTCCTGCGGGACCTGCCGGCCACCGCCGTGCAGATCATCCGCCTCGCCGCCGAAGGCGAGGGCTGGGTCGCCTCCGGCCACCTGCGCGGCCCCGACGGGTCGGAGTCCCTGCGCGGTCGGTCCGGTGCGATCACCAAGGCCGTCAACCGGGGTGCCGCCAAGAAGCGTTGGCCCGTCGGGATGCCGCAGCCCGTCGAGGCCCAGTACGACCCCGAGAACCCCTCCTACCAGCGCACGACGGGCTACGTCATGAACGAGGACCTGGTCCCCGTCTTCAAGGCCGCCCTGGCCCGCATCGACCGGGAGACGGCGGAGCTCGCCACCGCGACCGTCACCGCGGAAGGCGGCGCCTGATGGACCGCAAGACGTACACCGCCGAACTCGCCGGTCTGCGCGAGCTGCGCGCCGGGATCACGGCCGCCGAGAAGCAGGTCGCGGCCGCGCGGAAGGAGTTGGACAGGCTCGCCGCCCAGCGTTCGCGACGGGTGGCCGGGCTGGCGGGGTACGAGGGCGCGAAGGCCGACGCCATCGCGAAGGCCGCGGGCTTGTCGGTCGGCGACGTCGTGCGGATCGCCCCGCTGCTGGACCCGACCCCGGCCGCCGTCCGCACCGCCGCGCCCGCCCCGGTGCCCGTCGCGGAAGTGGCGGAAGCGGAGGAAGCGGCAGATCCGGCGCCGGTTGCCGAGCCACCCGCCGCCGTCGCCCCGGCGCTGACCCGCCCCGCCGCTGTGGTCGAGCAGCCGGCCCCGGCCCCGGTCGAGCAGCCGACCCCGGCCGTCGCCGCGCCGGCCGTCCCAGCGGCCTCGGTACGTCCGGCGGTCGAGGCCGGCCCGCGCGAGCTGCCCACCCTCCCCGAAGGCCCGGCAGGCGCCCGGTTCGAGGCCGTGACGACCGGCCTGCTCTCCAAGCGCCCGAACTTCACGCAGCAGGCCCGCTCCACGGTGTTCCTGGACGCGGCCGCCGGGATGCTCGCGGTCCGCGACCAGGTCGTCCGGGTCGACCTCGGTGCCCGCACCCCCGGGGAGATCCTGGACGCCGTCCTGCACGCCGCGCCGGGCACGGAGCGCGTCTACATCACCGCCGGCGCCCCCTGGCACGACGGCGCCGAGCGCTACTCCACCCTCAAGGACGCCGTCGCCGCCTGGCTGAACACCCCGTCCGAGCGGTGGACCACCGCCGTCGGCTCCGGCCGCGACAAGCTCGCCGGCCACTTCGTCCACCAGCGCCAGCCCGTCGGCCGCTACGCCCCCACCGCGGCCCCGGACAGCGGCACCACCGAGATCCGCTCCATGGGGGAGTGGTTCGACCCGGACGGCGCCGACGTCGTCACCTGCCGTCAGGCGTTCACCCTGCTGTGGCAGGCGCTGCGCCGCCACTGGGACGACGCGGTCCTCATGGGCTCGCCGTCGCAGACCGGCCGGGACCTGTGGTCGCGCACCGTCCCGACCACCGGCAAGTGGGCCGGCGGCTACCCGGTCCTGTCCGAGGAACTGCGAGGCCTGCTGCACGCCACCGGCGGCCAGGGCCGCACCGAGCTGGTCCTGCCCCCGCGCGTCCCGCAGCAGCTGCCCGCCCTGGTGGAGTACGACCGCACCTTCGCCTACGCCAAGCACCTGTGGAAGTCGCCGGTCGGCACCCCGCGCCGGATCACCGCCGCCGCGTTCGCCGCGATGACCGGGGCAGAGCAGGTCAAGGCGCTGATGTCCTGCTCGCACTGGAACGTCAAGGTCACCGTCCCGCAGGGCTGGAACCACGTCGGCCTGCTGCCCGCGCCGGTGACCGGTGACCGCGCCTGGGTCTACCCGTCCGAGCCCGGCACCACGTTCACCACCTGGGCGGGCGGCGCCGAGGTCCACCTCGCCCTGGCCAACCACCTCGCGCCGTGGCGGATCGAGGTCCTCGGCGGCCTGCTCTGGGAGGACGGCAAGCCGCTCGACGAGTGGGGCAAGCGCCTCAAGTCGGCGTGGGCGGACCTGACCAACCTCTCCCGCATGCACGGCGACGACCGCCAGCGCACCGCCGCCTACCTCGCCTCCCGCGCCGTCCGCGCGGTGCTGCTGTTCGGCCTCGGCGGCTTCGCCCAGCGCCCGCGCCTGGTCTCCGGCACCACCCCCATCGGCGAGACCCTGCCCGCCGGGGTCGAGATCCTCGGCCGGGACGACCAGGTGGTGACCTGGCAGCGGCAGGCCGGCTTCTCCCGCGACCCGTACGCGCACCCCGAGTGGGCCGCCTACGTGTGGTCCGGGGCGCGGGCGGCGCTGCTGGACATGAGGTACCGCCAGGGCAAGGAGGTCATCGGCCACGCCGGCGCCCTGCACGCGAAGCCCGGCACCGTCGTCTACTTCGGCACCGACGGCATCGCCCTGACCGAGCGCCAGCCCTGGCCCTACCGCGGCGAGCCCGGCGACTACCTCCTCAAGGGCCACCTCACCGGCCCCGTCGAGCACCCCACCAGCCAGGAGCAGTACCTGAAGCTGCGCGGCCTGGGCCGCGCCGAACTCGCCGCAGAGGAGACCCGGTGAGCCCGGCCGACCCGAACCAGCCCAACGAGGCCGCGCGGCTGACCCAGCAGCTCATCGACCACGGCTACACCAAACGCCAGGTCGCCGGGATGCTCGGCCGCGACGCCTCCCTCGTCTCCCAGTTCTTCACCAAGGGCAAGGGCGCGAGCATGGTCGGCGCGCTGCGTCAGCTGGTCCGGGCGGTCCGCGGCGGCGAGCGCGACGAGGAGACGCTGTCCGGGATCGCGGAGGCGAACACCAGCCGCCGCCGCACCAGGACCGGGCAGAAGGCCCGGGTCCGGGGCAAGGACACCGTCGGCGAGGCCGGCGGGTCGATGGCCGGCCGAGCCGGGAGACAGGCCATCAGGTCCGGCGCCGGCCACCTCGCACCCGTGGTGCACGAGACCGGCCGGGCCGGCGGCCGCCTCGCCTTCACCGTCCGGATGAAGGCCGACCAGTACGTGTACTCGGCGGGCTCGGAGCAGGACTCCGGCGGCATCCGGCGCGGGTTCGTCCCCCGCGCGGACGGCACCGAGGAGCGAACCTACGGCTCCGCCGGCACCGGGGGCTTCGACGCCGCCGAGTGGTCCCGGCGCGTCGCCGACCACCACGGCGACGTCACCGAGGCCATGAAGGCCTGGCTGGTGGAGACCGGCCGCGCCATCGCCGACGCCGACATCCAGTACCTCGAAGTCCGCGGCTGGATCCCCGGGGAGAACCGGTGAGCGCAGGACATCCGGACCGGCACACCGCACCGGACCCCGACCGCCCCGCATGGTTCGCCGGCTCCGACGAGAAGCTCACCGTGCTGCGCCGCGCCGCCGAGGCCCGCGGCGTGGCCCTCGACCCGGCCACCCCGCCGAGCGAGGAGGACGCCCAGGAGCTGACCGACCGACTCGCCGACATCCTCCTGGCCGAGGGCGGCTTCGACGGCGACTGGCGGACCACGCCGTTCGGCGACCTGGTCGAAGGCCTGATCGACGCCCTCCACCGCTACGCCTACCCCGACGAGCACTGACCCCTCCCCCCGGCACCCGGCACACGAATGGAGACACCCGCGTCGTGGAGAGCACCACCGCCACCGCCGAGCAGGACGCGCCGGCCGGGCCGCCGCTCCCGGCGCAGCCGCTCGGTATCGCCGTGGCGAACCCGCTGCCGCTGCACGGGTTCCAGAAGGACGCCGTTGCCGCCGCCGTGCGCGAGGTGAAGGACGGCGGCCGCGCGACGGTCGTCGCGGCGACCGGCTCCGGGAAGACCCTGATCGCCGCCGGCTGCGCCCGGCGCCTGGCGGCGAGGGGCCGGGTGCTGGTGCTGGTGCCGACGATCGAGCTGCTGGAGCAGACCGCCGAGGCCTGGTCCCTGCGGGGCGGACGCCGCGGCCTGGCGGTGGCGGCCTGCTCGCGGGAGGAGGCGCTGGAGAGCGCGGAGGCCGGCGGCCGCGTCCACTCCCGGGTGACCACCCAGGCCCCGCGGATCGCCGACCTCGTCGCCGGCGCCCCCGACGACCAGCCGGTCACCGTGTACGCGACCTACGCCTCGCTGGAGCGGATCGTCCAGGCCCACCGCGAGTTCGGCCTGCCCGCCTGGGACCTGGTCGTCATCGACGAGGCGCACCGGACCGCCGGCGCCGAGAGCAAGGCGTGGGCGGCCGTCCACGACGACGCCCAGGTCCCCGCCGCCCGGCGGCTCTACTTCACCGCGACCCCGCGCATCGCGGACGACCGGCGCGCGAAGGACGGCCTGGCCGACCTCGCCGACGCCGACGGCCAGGCGCTGCCCGCGCTCTGCTCCATGGACGACGAGAGCATCTACGGCCGGACCGTCTTCACCTGGACCCTCGGCCAGGGCATCGAGCACGGCTACCTCGCCGACTACCGCGTCCTGGTCCCCGTTGTCACCGACGAGGACCTGCGTGAACTGCTCCGCCTCCCCGCCGTCGCCGACCTGCGCACCCAGCGCTCCAACGAGGAACTGCTGCGCCTGGCCCTGCAGATCGCCGTGCTGCGCGCCGTCGCCGACCTGGAACTGCGCCGCGTCATCACTTTCCACTCCCGGGTCAGCGCGGCGCGGGAGTTCGCGGACACCCTGCCGGACGCCTCCCGGCTGCTGGAGGACGCGGAGCGCCCGGAGCGGATCTGGGCGAAGGCGGTGGCCGGCACGGACCGCCTCCGCGACCGCCGGGCCGCGTTCGCCGAGTTCAAGGCCCACACCGGCGAGGACGGTGAGGAGTGCGGCATCCTCTGCAACAGCCGGCTGCTGACCGAGGGCATCGACGTCGCCGCGGTGGACGCCGTCTGCTTCGCCGACCCCAAGAGCTCGGTCATCGACATCGTCCAGGCCGTGGGCCGCGCCCTGCGCCAGTCCTACCGGCAGGGCAAGGTCTCGTGGATCGTCATCCCGGTCTACCTGCCGACGCCTCAGGTCGGCGACGACACCGCCACCGCGCACCCGTCCGAGGTCCACGACGCCGGCGAGGCCGTGAAGGCGGAGGCCGACACCGAGATCGAGGCCTCCAGCTTCCGTACGATCTGGCGGGTCCTGCGCGCTCTCGCGGCGCACGACGCCCGGGTGGTCGGCCGGATCACCGAGCTGCGCGCCCACCGCTCGCAGCCCGCCGCGCACACCACCGCGGCCAAGCCGGCCGAGGGCGATCAGCAGCCGGCGGCCCCGGTCGAGTCGCCGGTCGAGTGGTTGAAGGTCGACGCTCGTCGGCACGCCGCACGCATCCTCCAGACCGTGAAGCTGCGCGCGTTCAACCCGCGCGCGGTCGAGTGGCAGCGGATGCACGCCGTCGCCGCCGGGTTCCATACCGGGCACGGTCACCTCGACCCCGTCGACAAGACCAGGAACGCCGAGCTGATCTCCTGGCTCGCCCGCCAGCGCCATCTCCACGGCCAGGGCCTGCTCGATGCCGCCCGGGTCAGCGAGCTGGACGCGCTCGGCATGATCTGGTCGAAGAACGCCAACGCCTGGGAACGCGGCGCCGCGTACGCCGCCGCGTTCCACCGCCGGCACGGCCACCTCGCCATCCCCGCCACCGCGAAGCTGGACGACTACGCGGTGGGCGCGTGGATGCGCCGCCAGCGCAAGGCAGACAACCTCGACCCCGGCCAGGTGGCGAAGCTCGACGCGCTGGACGAGCTGTGGCGCCTGGAGCCGGACTGGAACCGCTCCTACCGCCGCCTGCTCGCCTACCTCGCCGCCGGCGGAGCCCTCGACGGCCCGGTGAACCGCACCGGCGGCGAGGCCGACCCGGCCTTCCGCCCCGGAACCTGGCTGCGCAAACAGGACAAGGCCCGCACCGACGGCAAACTGACGAATCGTCAGATCATGCTCCTGGAGGCCCTCCACCGGCACGCCGAGACCCCCACCGGCGGCCGGACCGGGTGATGCTCCACCGAAGGGCGGCCCGCGGAGCCGCCCTTCGGCGAGCGCACGTCCGACGTGCGCCGTGCGTCCCCCCGACGGTCCGGAGAGCCGACCGTCCCGGGCGCCGGCGGTGCCGCTACTTCTGCCAGCCGACGGTCTCGGGCAGCGGGCTGTAGAAGATGGCGGCGCCGACGTTGGCGAGGCCCTTGCGGATGCCGTAGGTGGAGGGGCCGCTGTAGAGCGGCAGCAGGGAGTACTGCTGGAGGGCCTTCTGCTCGACCTCGTTGACGGCCGCGATCTGCTGGCCGAGGTCGGCGATCTCTCCGGTGGCGCGGATCTCCTTGTCCAGTTCGGGGGTGCCGGCTCCGGTGATGTTGGAGTCGCGGTCGGAGCAGTAGAAGTCGCACAGGTACCGGGCGCCGAAGGGGTCCGTCGAGCGGTTGCCGGAGATGAACAGGTCGAAGCGGCGGTCGCTGAGGACCTTGGAGAAGTCGTTCTCGGAGACCTTGTTGACGTCCACCTTCACACCGACGGTCTTGAGCATCGCGGTGAACGCACTGGCGGTGGCCTTCTCGATGGGGCCGTCGCCGAGCAGGGTGTAGCCGATCGCGAGCTGCTTGCCGTCCTTGGCGCGGATGCCGTCGGCCCCGGGCTGCCAGCCGGCCGCGTCCAGGGTCCTGCGCGCCTGCTCCGGGTCGTACTTCAGCACGGAGGCGACGTTGTCGCGGTAGCCCTGCTGGAAGCTGTAGAGCACCGACGAGCCGGGCAGTGGCTCGGTGTAGTCGAGGCCCTGGAACCGGATCTTCGCTATCTGGGCGCGGTCGATGCTCTCCTGCACGGCCTTGCGGACCTGGACGTCGCCGAGCAGCGGGGACTTGGTGTTGAGGTACAGCGAGTACTCGAAGGGGCTGCCGCCGCTGCGGATCTCGGCGTCCTTGACCGTCTTCACCTGCTTGAGGTTCTCCGCGGTCCCGACGGGTGCGTAGTCGAGTTCGCCGTTCTTGAAGGCGTTGATCGAGGCGGCGCTCTCCAGGTTGACGTAGACGCGCTTGTCGAGCTTGCCCGGCCGGCCCCACCAGGTGGGGTTGCGCACGAAGGTGATGTTGCCGGAGTGGTCGTCCCAGGTGCCCACGGTGTACGGCCCGGTGCCCCACTCGGGGTGGGCGGTCTTGACGTACGCCTTGTTGAAGTTGTCGACGGTGGCGGCCTGGGGGTGCAGGAAGGTGGTGAACAGCGCGGACCAGGAGGCGTTGACGCCCTTGAAGGCGATGACCGCCTGCTTGTCGTCCGCGCCCCGGGTGACGGAGGTGATGCGGTCGTAGCCGTCGGTGGAGGAGGCCGCGTACTCCTTGTCGGAGCCGTTGTTGGCCTTCCAGGTGGCCTCGATGGCCCGCCAGTCGATCGGGGTGCCGTCGTTGAACACGGCCTTGGGGTTGAGGGTGATGACGACCTTCTGGTCGCCGCCCTCGACGGAGACCTTCACGTCGCTGTAGTAGTCCGGGTTGTACTGGACCTCGCCGGTGGGCGAGTAGGTGATGGCGTCGGCGTTGTACCAGGACCAGACCCGCAGCGCGTTCAGGGTGCCGTTGACGTTGAACGGGTTGCCCTGCTCGTCGAAGGTCCCCGCGGAGGTGTAGGTGCCGCCGTCCTTGATGTTCTCGTACGGCTGGGGGTTGTAGTCGGTGACGGAGGACGCGACCTTGGCGGCGTTCTTGGCGTCCTGCCCGGGGGAGGCGCCGGTGGAGCCGCCGGAGGGGGACGAGGAGGAGCAGGCGGTGGCGGCGACCGAGACGGCCGCGGCGAGCGCGAGGGGCAGGGCGAGCTTCCGACGCATGGGGTGTCCTTGGTGGGATTCGGTGAGACGGGGAAGAGAAGGGGGCGGTGTCAGACCGCGTGGCAGGCGTACCGGTGGTCGGAGCCGTCCGGGGCGCCGACGGTCGCCGGCCGCTCGGTGCGGCAGCGCGTGCGTACGGCCTCGTCGGCCTCCCGGTGGAGCGGGCAGCGGTCGACGAACACGCAGCCCTGCGGCAGCCGGGCGGCGCTGGGCTGCTCGCCCGCGAGGACGATGCGCTCGCGGTGGCGCTCGCGCTCCGGGTCGGGGACCGGGACGGCCGACAGCAGGGCCCGGGTGTACGGGTGCCGGGGCCGGGCGAAGATCTCCTCGGTGGCGCCGGACTCGACGACGTGTCCGAGGTACATCACCGCGACGCGGTCGGAGAAGTAGCGCACCACGGCCAGGTCGTGCGCCACCACGAGGTAGGCCAGGCCCAGTTCGCGCTTCAGCCGGGCGAGCAGGTTGATGATCTCGGCCTGCACGGAGACGTCCAGGGCGGACAGCGGCTCGTCCAGGACCAGCAGCCTCGGCTCGCGGGCCAGGGCGCGGGCGATGCCGACGCGCTGGCGCTGGCCGCCGGACAGGGCGGCGGGGAAGCGGTCGCCCATGGCGCGGTCCAGGCCCACCAGGTCCAGGAGTTCGGTGACCCGGGAGCGGACGGCGGTGCGGTCGGCGCCGGCGGCCTGGAGCGGTTCGGCCAGCAGGTCGAAGACGGTCAGCCGGGGGTCCAGGGCGTCCGTCGGGTCCTGGAGGACGATCTGCACGTGGCGCCGCAGCTCGCGCACCTCGGCGGCCGAGCGCAGCGTGGCGACGTCGGTACCGGCCACCTCGATGCGGCCGCCCTCGGGGGCGCGCAGCCGCAGCACCTCGCGCAGCGTGGTGGTCTTGCCGCTGCCGGACTCCCCGACCAGGGCCAGGGTTTCGCCCGCGCGCAGTTCGAAGCCGACGTGGCTGACCGCGTGCAGGGTGCCCACCCGGCGCTTGAGCAGGGCGCCCTTGGTGACGGGGAACGTCTTGACCAGGTCCTCGACGCGCAGGACCACCTCGCCGGCGGTCCGCTCGGCGGGGCCGGCCGTCGGCACGGGAGGGGCCGCCCCGACCGGGTCGAGGCTGCCGTCGGCGATCTCCCGGGCGCGGTGGCAGGCGGCGCGGCCGGGCCGCCCGGCCGGCGCCGGTGCGCTCAGGTCCGCTGAGGTCAAGTCCGGTGCGGCCAGGCCTGGTTCGGTGGTCCGGCACACGTCCACGGCCACCGCGCAGCGGGGCGCGAAGGGGCAGCCGCCGGGCAGGGCGACCAGGGACGGCGGCTCCCCGCCGACCGGGACCAGGGGCCGCGGGACACCGCTGTCCACGGTCGGGACGCTGGCCAGCAGGCGGGCGGTGTAGGGCATCGTGGGGCGGCGGAAGAGCTCGTCGACGCCCGCGTGCTCGACGATCCGCCCGGCGTACATGACGGCGACGTCGTCGGCGTGGCCGGCCACCACGCCCAGGTCGTGGGTGATCAGGACGAGGCCGGCTCCGGTCTCGCGCTGGGCCAGGCGCAGCACGTCGAGGATCTGCGCCTGGACGGTGACGTCGAGCGCCGTGGTGGGCTCGTCGGCGACGAGCACCGAGGGCTTGTTGGCGATGGCCAGGGCGATGACGACGCGTTGGCGCATGCCGCCGGAGAACTCGTGCGGGAAGGACTTGGCGCGTTCGCGCGGGTCGGGGATGCCGACCAGGTCGAGCAGTTCCACCGCCTGCTCCCAGGCGTCCTTCCGGGACAGCTCCCGGTGCACGCGCAGGGCCTCGGAGAGCAGCCGGCCGACGCTGAAGATGGGCGTGAGCGCGGACATCGGGTCCTGGAAGACCATGCCGATGTCCTTGCCGCGCACCCGGGAGAGCTCCTTGTCGTCCATCGCCGCCAGGTCGCGGCCGCCCAGCAGGATCCGGCCGCCGATCCGCGCGGTGGGCGGCAGCAGGCCCATGACGGCGAGGGCGGTGGCGGACTTGCCGGAGCCGGACTCGCCGACGATGCCCAGGGTGCGCCCGGGCAGCAGGTCGAAGTCGACGCCGCGCACGGCCTCCACCGGTCCGGCCTCGGAGGGGAAGGAGACGCTCAGGCCGCGTACGGACAGGACGGGTGCGGGCCCGGCGGGGCCGGCGGGGCCGGTGGACCCGGTGGGGTCGGTCGCGGGCCCGGTGCGGGGGGCGGGTGCGAGGGTCATCGTCGGGCTCCTGCCGCGCCGGTGGTGGACGTGGGGTCGAGGGCGTCGCGCAGGCCGTCGCCGACGAAGGTCATCGAGACGGTGAGCAGGACGGTCAGCCCGGCGGGGAAGGCGAACAGCCAGGGGGCGCTGGTGATGGTGCCCGCGCCGTCGGCGAGCATCGTGCCCAGCGACACGTCGGGGGTCTGGACGCCGAAGCCGAGGAAGGACAGGGCGGTCTCGCTGAGCACGGTGGAGACCACGCCCAGGGTGAGGTTGACGATGAGCAGGGAGCCCAGGTTGGGGATGATGTGGCGCAGCACGATGCGCAGGGGGCGCACGCCCATGTACTCCGCGGCGCGCACGTAGTCGCGCTCGCGCAGGGACGTCGACACCGACCAGACCACGCGGGCGGTGGACATCCAGCCGAACACCGTCAGGACGAGGATGAGGACCCGCCAGTCGCCCGCCAGCCGGTGCGAGACCAGGGCGAGGACGAGGAAGGACGGCACGACCAGCAGGAAGTGGATGAGGGCGAGGGTCGCCTTCTCCACCCGGCCCCCGACGTAGGCGGCGCCCGCGCCCACGACCGCGGCGAGGGCGACGGTCAGCAGGGAGACGGTCACCGCGATCACCAGCGAGCGCTGGAGGCCGTGCACGGCGGCGGCGTAGACGTCGTTGCCGCCCTGGTTGGTGCCGAACCAGTGCTCGGCGCTCGGGGCCTGGGTGAGGGCGGAGAAGTCGGTGTCCGCGAAGCCGTACGGGGTGAACAGGCCGCCGAGCGCGCTGAACAGCACGAGCAGCAGGAAGATCACCACGCCGGCGACGGCGGTCCGGTTGCGCAGGAAGCGGCGCAGGTAGAGGCGGCGCCGGCCCAGGTAGCGGCCGTCGTGCTTGTCGTGCCCGTCGTGCTTGTCATGCTCGGCGGCCGCGTCGGGACCCACAGGGGTCACATCGGGACTCACGGGGGTCACAGGGGTGCTCATCTCAGCTCACCCGCACCCTCGGGTCGAGGAGGACGGTGGCGATGTCCGCGAGGATCGCGCCGACCGCCGTCAGGGCGGCGGCGAACGCGGCGGTCGCCACGGTGCCGTGCACGTCGTTCTTGCTGATGGTCTGGATGAAGTACTGGCCCATGCCGTTCCAACCGAAGATCGTCTCCGTGAGCACCGCACCGGTGAACACCGCCGGGATGCCGAAGGCCACGGACTGGGCGGTGGGGATCAGCGCGGTGCGCAGGGCGTGCCGGCGGATCGCCTGGGCGCGGGTCAGCCCGGTGGCCCGGGCGGTGCGCACGAAGTCGGAGCCGATGACGTCCAGCAGCAGCGAGCGCTGGGTGAGGTGGTAGCCCACGTACCCCGTCAGGGTCAGGGTGATCGTCGGCAGCACCAGGTGCAGCAGCCGGTCGCCGACCGTCGCCCAGAACCCCTCCACGCCGGGCGAGTTCTCGCCCGCGACGTACAGGAAGTGCCAACCCGCCTGCTCGTTCAGCCGGATGGCCAGCAGCACCAGCGCGAGGGCGGCGATCGACACCGGGACGTTGAACAGCGCCATGGACAGGGCCTGGGCGGCCCGGTCCCGCCAGCCGTACTGGCGCGAGGCGGTGTGCACCGCGAGCGCCACACCGACGACGACCGACAGGACCGTCGCACCGGTCACCAGCTCGGCGCTGACCAGGGAGCGGTAGCCGATCTCCCCGTTCACCCGCACCCCGACCGGGGAACGGCCCCAGTCGAAGCGCAGGACCACCCCGGTCAGCCAGTCCCACCAGCGGTGCAGCAGCGGCTCGTGCGGGTCCAGGTTGTACGGGGCCAGGGCCCGGGAGATCTGCTCCTCGGTGCGGACCGGGCGCAGCTCCTTGAAGTTCGAACGCGGGTCGAGGAACCAACTGGCCAGGAAGTAGGTGGCGTTGGTGGCCACGGCGATCACCAGGAACCAGCCCGCGGCCCTGCGGGTCACGTACCGGAGCACGGACGCCACCTCCCCACCGGATGCGACGGGTACGGCCGGGGAGCGCCGGGTCTGGGGGAGTTGGGCATGCGGGTGGAACTTCCTCGATCCAAGGGGTGGTTGCACGACCGTGCAGAGGCCAGTCTGTGTGCGAGCGACACCCGGCACCAGGGACCAGGGCAAGTGGACACGAACACGAAACGCGCCCGCAGCACATGGACGCGTTCGCGTCACAATTCGTCGAATCCGCAGGTCGCAGGGGCCGCGGCAGCCACCGGTCCGCGCCGTCGCCGAGCGTCGGCGGGCGCGCCGCCGGCGGCGGACCACCCGCCGCCGGGAAACAATCACGCCATGGACAAGGACATCACCCGCACGGTGGACGCCCTGTGCGAGGCCGACGACGCGGACGTCTCCGTGCTGCGCGCCGAGGTCGAATCGCGGGTCGCCACCGGCGAGTTCGACTGGGCCGGCGGCCTCGCGGCGGAACTCGCCGCCCGCACCGCCGCCGGCCGGGACCGCCAGGGGCACTGCGCCGCGGCCCTGTACTGGACACTGAACGCCCTGGCCGCCCGCCCGGGGCCGCAGAGCCTGCGCGCCCTGGTGCGCGTGCTGGACTCGCCGCACCCCGGCGTCTCCCCGCGCTACCTGGCCGCGGTCGTCGCCCACGGGCACCGCATCGAGGACATCGCCGACGAGGTCTTCGACCGGGCGCCCGAGACCGCGGACGCGCGCGAGTTCGCGGCCTGCCTGCTCCACGAGACGGTGCTCGTCACGGACGCGGTCAACGGCCACCCCGCGCTGCGCGCCTTCGCCGACACCCTCCTGGCCGAGGGCCACCCGCTCGCCGTACTGCCGCTGGCCCTGCTGCCCGAAGAGCACGGGCTGCGGCGCCCCGCGGAGGCCGCCGACGACTGGACCTGGACGGTCCCGGCCGTGTGGCCGGAGCCGGGCGACGCGCTGGAGGCCACACCGGCGACGCGGCAGCGGGCGGCCGCGGCCGAACCGACCGAGACCGGCGTACCCGCCACGACGGAGGCCATGGGCGCGGCCGTCGCCCACTGGCTCGCCCAGTCCAACGGCAAGCTCGCCGCCCAGGAGTTCTGGCTACCCGACCCGGTCACCCCCGAAGACCTCCCGGCACTCCTCGCGCTCCTGCCGCTCACCCCCTGGCCGCCCGGCCAGACCCCGGCCCGGCTCCACCCCTCCGACCCCGACCTCGCCCTACGGACCCTGCTCACCGCCGCCCTGCGCGCACCGGCCTACGGCCACGGCAACTACGGCGCCTACGGCAGACTCGCCGCCTGGCGCTCCCTGGCCGCCCTGACCGGCACCCCCGCCGACGCGCCGATCACCCGGACCGCCGACCGCGTGCGGCAGACGACCTGGCTCCGCCTCGGCACCGCGTCCGCCCCCTGGTTCCACAACGTCGCCTGGGACCTCGCCCTCGCCGCCCTGCACCCCGACGGCCGACACCTCGCAGTCCTGGCCGCCACCGACACCGACTGACCACGCGCCACCCCGGCCGCCAGCCCCGCAGCCGCAACCCGTCCTCCCCCCGGCCGAGTTCGGGGCTTCACCGGACGAACGCCGGCGCCGGCAGCGGCGGCACCGCCCTCGACCAGGCCCTGCGACCCGACGTCCACCGGCGTGCCGCCGGCTGACGTTATGCTGTTCGACGCTCTGCGGAGCGTGTCGAACAACATGGGGGGAATATGGGCAGCGACGGTGCGGTGGCCGCCGCGATCACCGTCGACCGGCTCGGCACGCTGCCGCGGGCCCTGACCTTCCTCGGCGAGACCGTCCGCGCCGGCGGCACCCGCTTCGCGGCCGCCCTGCCCGAACCGCTGCCCGGACCGGCCGCCACGGTGGCCCGCGGCTGGCTGGAGGCAGCCGCCATGGTCGTACAGGACCCCACAGGGGACCAACTGGTCGCCCGCTGGCTCGACGCCGTCGCCGCCGTCCTGGCGCTGCGCGTCACCCACCGGGAAGCGACCCCGTGAAGCGCAGGTGGCGCCTCGTCCTGCTGGTGGTCGTCGCGGCGCTGGCCGTCCCGGCCACCATGCGCGCGGTGACCGTCCACCGGAAGACCACCGGCAAACTCGATCACGGCACCGTATTCACCCAGACCTCGGGACAGATCACCGTCAAGCCCGGCGAGCTGTTCTCCGTGGAGGTGCCCGCCCACCGGTTGGCAGGCGACGTCTGGAGCATGGCCGCTCCAGCCCCCGACCCGGCCGTCGCGAAGGCCGCCGGTGACGAGTACGTCCACAACTTCGACGTCAGGGACCTGTTCGACTTCGGCGACATCGGAAACACCGGCTCGGGCGGCCGCTACTACTTCACCTTCCGCGCCCAGAACCCCGGCCGTACCACCATGACCGTGCACATCGCCTACCGCGACGAGCTCGGCGGGGACTGGCCCGGAGGGCCGGACCAGATCAAGCGCCAGTTCACCGTCGACGTCAGCTCCGACGCCCCCCGCTGAACCCCCGTTCCGAGGAGGCCGGTGACCCGGGCCTCGGCCTGGTCGGCGGCGGTGGGGTCGACCAGCGGGTAGCCGGTGACGCGCTGGTCCGGCAGGCCCTCGATGCCGGTGTACTGCCGCAGGGCCTCGGAGGTGGCCGGGGCGGTGGCCCGCTTGATCAGGGTGACGTCCCGGTCGGCGGAGCGGCATCGGAGCGCCTCGCGGGCTCGGCCACCGACGGTCACTCAGACTTCGGCCGCCTCAGGTCCATCGACCACCGCGACAACCGCTCGACCGCACTCCAGGTCAGGCCCACGCACGGATCGGTGTCGACCAGCAAGGTCGCGGCCGCGCGGCCGTCGGCCCAGGCCCGCGCCTGCGGCGTCAGCGCATCGTCCACCCAGGCCGCTGCCCGTTCTCCGACGAAGGCCGCCACCGCCGGCACCTTCTCACACGGTTCGAACGGCTTGGGCGGGAAGAAGACCACCGGCAACCGTTCCAGCCCCAGGAACGGCGCGAGGATCTCGTTCGCCTCCTCTTCCCAACCCGTCGCCCAAACGATCTCGAAGTGCTCGGCAAGTCCGTTCAGCCACCGCCCGTGGACCCGGTTCAGACGCACCGGCTCCTCACCGGGGAAGAACCCGTACTCCTGGTAATCCGCCGGGCACACCGCCGCGGCGAACGGGTTCAGCACCCCGTCGACGTCCAGAAGCAACAACGGCAGGTCGGCAGTCACGACGACTCATCCTGCCGCCGTAGGACCCCCGCCACAACGGGAAGCGACCGCCGCGAACACGGGAAACGATCCACCACCTGTGCATGTGCGGGGTGGTGCGGCCTTGTCCACCCGACCTGGAGGAGCGGCGTCTGCCCCGGACACCACGCAGACGACAAGCTCCGGCTTCATGCCCGAATCCCGCGGCAGGCGTGCGGCGCCGCCACGGTCCGGGCTCCACGCGCCCCGGTTCCCGCCTCCGCCCCCGCCTCCTCCGCGGCCTCCGCGTCGGCGATGCGGCCGCGCACCATCGCGTCCATGACCGCCATGTACCGCTGCGTGCGGGGGCCGCCGAGGAGGAAGGGGTTCGCGGCGCCGGGCGGTTGGCGCCGCAGCTGTTCGGCTCGTTCGAGGCCGTGGTCGTTCGGGTGGTTGGAGAGCTCGACCTCCACGTTCGTCCGGCGCATGACGGCCCGGAAGGAGTGGACGGAGGCGAGGAGGGTGCGCAGTTCCGCCACCGTCGAGGGCGGGTTGAGGCCGCCCCACAGCATCGCGCTGTGGTACCGGCCGCCCGCCCGGACCGGGATGACCGGGGACACGGTGCCCGGGGTGTGGCCCGGGGTGTGGTGCAGCTCGATCGTCGTGCCGCCCAGGGTGAGCTGCGCGCCGTCCGCGATGTCGAGGTCGCGGACGGGGGCGCCAGCGGGACGGGTGCGGGCGAGGAGGTCCCAGTCGGCCGGGGACATGTGCACGCGGGCGCCGTAGCGGTCGGCGAGGGTCTGGGCGCCGCCGAAGTGGTCCGGGTGGCCGTGGGTCACGACGATGTGCCGGATCGCCGCCGGGTCGGCGCCGACCGCCCGCAGCCCGGGGACGACGACGCCCTCGGCATCGGCGGGTGAGGTGAGCGCGTCGATCAGCACGATGCCGTCGTCCGTCAGCACCGCCATCGCCGAGACCCAGCCCGCGCTCAGCAGCACCAGGTTGTCGAACAGCTTGACGGGCGCGGGCGCGGGCAGCGGGGGAAGGACGGAGCCGGGCGTCAGCGCCGTCACCAGGGCCCGCAGCACGGGGTCGTCGGCGGCGAGGCGGCGGGCGCGGTCGTAGTGCGGACGGCCGGCGGACGACGCCTTCACCGAAGAGGGGACGGCGGCCGAGGCCGTGCCCGGAAGGGCGGCCGGCGAGGCCCCGGCGGCGAGGCCGAGGACGGCGAGCTGGGCGAGACGGCGCCGGGTGAAGTCGGCGTCCGTGTCGGCCCGGCGGGTGGGTCGGATCATCGCGGTCGGGGCTCCTGGTCGGTCGGGAAGGGGCGCTCCTTCGGGAGGGGATGCTCCTTCGGGACGGATGCGGATACGGACGTCAGCCGAGGGCGCTGACGACGGTCTTCGTCGCCTGGGCGATCAGGGCGTCGTCGGAGGTGGCGTCGGCCTTGCCGCGGTCGGTCAGGACGACGATGACGATCGGGGCGCGCCCGCCCGACGGCCACGCCACGGCGACGTCGTTGCGGGTGCCGTAGCCCGCGTTGCCGGTCTTGTCGCCGATCCGCCAGTCGGCGGGCACCCCCGCGCGGATGTACGGGCCGCCGGTCGTGTTGCCGACCAGCCAGTCCGTCAGCAGCCCGCGCCGGCCTTCCGGGAGGACATCGCCGAGCACGTAGCGGCGCAGGTCGGCGGCGAGGACGCGCGGCGTGCTGGTGTCGCGGGTGTCGCCCGGGGTCGCCTCGTTGAGGGTGGGTTCGGTGCGGTCGACGCTGGTGGTCGAGTCGCCCAGGTCGCGCAGGGACTGCTGGACGGCCGCCGGGCCGCCGAGTTCGGCGAAGACGAGGTTGGCCGCGGTGTTGTCGCTGTACTGGATGGCGGCGGCGGCCAGGTCACGCAGCTTCATGCCGGTCGCCACGTGCTGCGAGGTGATCGGTGCCCACGCCAGCACGTCCTCCTGGCGGTAGGGGACGACCTTGTCCAGGTCCGCGTCGGAGGCCTTGCGCAGCAGGGCCCCGGCGGCGAGCGACTTGATCGTGGACGCGAACGCGAACCGCTCGTCGGTCCGGTGGACGACCTCCCGGCCGCTGCCGGTGTCCACCGCGTACACGCCGAGACGGGCGCCGAACCGCTGCTCGAGTTCCGCGAAGGCCGCGTCCGCCGCGGCGGCGGAGGCCGCCCCCGCCGCTGTCGTCGTTGTAGTGGCGCCGGTGGCCGCCGCCGTCGAGGCGCCGTCCGCCCGGCCGCACCCGCCGACCAGCGCGGCCACGAGCAGGGCCACCGCGGGCAGCGCGGTGCGGGTGCGGGTGCGGACGCGGGTACGGGTGCCGGTACGGCGGAGGTCGGGCGTCATCAGTGGTCTCTCCCCAGGTGGTTCGTGTCATCACGGTCGCGCCCCGCGGCGGTGGTCCACACCGCCGCGATCCGCGCGATCACGCTCAGCTAAACAGGCCGCGGGCCTCCCAGTCCAAGACCGCAATCGTGAAGTGAGCGATAAGAAAACGCCTATGATTGCTGGCCATGGACCTGCTGGGGCACCTCCGCCACTTCCGCGCCGTCGCCGAGGAACGGCACTTCGGCCGCGCCGCCGAGCGCCTGCGGATCGCCCAGCCCTCGCTCTCCCAGCGGATCCAGCGCCTCGAACGCGAACTCGGCGTGACCCTCTTCGACCGCGGCCCGCGCGGCGTCGACCTCACCCCGGCTGGCCGGCTGCTGCTCGCCGAGGCCGAGGAGACCCTGGACAGCGCCGCCCGCCTCCTCGCCACCGCCGCCGACCTGCGCAGCGGACGGGCCGGCACCCTGCGCGCGGCCGTCCCGCCCGAACTCGGGCCGGCCACCCTCGCCGCGCTGCTCACCGGCTTCGAGACCGCCTCCCCGGGCACCCGGCTCGAACTGCGGGAACTGCCCGTCGCGGCCGTGGTGCGCGAACTCGCCCAGCACACCGTCGACGTCGCCGTCGTCCGCCACCCCTGCCCGGCCGACGGACTGGCCTTCGGCCCCGTCCTGCACCAGCCGCTCGGCGCCCTGCTCGCCGCCGGCGGCCCGCACGCCGACCGCCCCGAGCTCGCGGTGGCCGACCTGACCGGCCTGCGCCTGGTCCTCTTCCCGCGCGCCACCGCCCCGGCCCTGTACGACGAGGTCCTCACCACGCTGACCAGGCACGGCTGCACCCCTGAAGCCGTCGTCGACCCGCCGGGACCGGACGTCGCGGGCGCGCTCGTGCTCACCGGCAGCGCCATCGCCCTGGTGCCGCGCACCACACCCCCACCGGGTACAGTCTGGCGTCCGCTCACCGGCACCCCGCTGGCCTGGCGGACCTCCACGGCCTGGCCGACCGGGCGGGGCGGGCCCGCCGTCCGGCTGTTCGCCCAGGCCGCCCACGAGGCGCTGACCGGACCCGGCGGCCTGCTGCCCCAGCCGCCCCACCGCCCCCCGCTCTACCCCCGGCCCGCAATGGAGTTCCCGCTGTGACCAGCGACCGCACCACAGCCGACCGCCCGGCTCCTGACCGCCCGGCCGCCGACCGGACCGCGGCCGCCGACCGGACCCCGCACGGCCGCGCCGCGCGCACCCGCATCGCCGCGGCCTTCGCCGACGCCGGCGTCACCGGCCGACTCCACGCGCGCGACCTCGACACCGGCGCCGAGATCGGCCTCGGCGCCGACACCGCCGTCTCCACCGCCAGCGTCCACAAGCTCTGCCTGCTCGTGACGCTCTACCGCGAGGCCGCCGCCGGACGCGTCGACCTCACCCGGCAGGTCGACGTCCCCGCCGCCGGCCGCACCCCCGGGTCCACCGGCCTCGGCGCCATGCTCGACGACGCCCGCCTCTCCCTGCGCGACCTCGCCTACCTCACCGCCGCCGTCAGCGACAACACCGCCGCCGACACCCTGTGGGACCGGATCGGCCTCGACACCGTCAACCGCACCATGGCCGACCTCGGCCTCACCCGCACCGTCGCCGTCCACAAACTCCGCGACCTCATCGCCGCCCTCGCCGAGGACACCGGCCCCGACTCCCCGGTCGACCCCGCCGTCGTCGCCCGCCTCAGAGTCCTCGACCCCGCCTTCACCAACCACAGCACCCCCCGCGACATGACCACCCTGCTCGCCGCCCTCTGGCACGGCGACGCCTGCCCCGGCGACCACGGCGCCGCCCTGCGACGCCTCCTCGGCCTCCAGGTCTGGCCCCACCGCCTGGCCTCCGGCTTCCCCTACGACGACGTCCGCGTCCACGGCAAGACCGGCACCCTCCCCACGCTGCGCCACGAGGTCGGCGTCGTCGAATACCCTGACGGCGGCCGCTACGCCCTCGCCGTCTTCACCCGCGCCGCCGCCACCACCATCACCCTGCCCGCCGCCGACGCCGCCATCGGCACCGCCGCCCGCCTCGCCGTCGACGCCCTCCGGGCCCAGGCGGCAGCCGGCCGGGCGCGCTGACCCGGCCCACCCCGGCCCGGCCTCCGCCATCGCGCACTCGTCGGCGGTCGCCTGACGGCCCGTACGCCGAAGGGCGTCCCGACCCGGGCCCGAGGGCCGCGCCGCCAACGGCACGACGGGCAGGACGAAGGCGACGGCCCACAGCCACGGGTGCCGCCACCGCGCGCGCCGGGCGCCGGTCACCGTCCCCCGGGGGACTCGTGACCACCAGGGTCGGGAACCACGCCGCCACAAAACCGCGGCCCACGGGGAATCGCGTGACCGCCGACAGCCGACAGCCGACAGCCGTCAATCCGGTCGACCCCCTCCTCACGCGTACCGGGGAAAATCCGCCCCTTCACCGGCCACGCACCGCGCCGGAGCGCTACGTTGACGGCCGCCGACCATGGGGAGAACCGCTGACATGACCATCGACAGGGCCGCCCTCGACAGCGCGATGAAGGCGGTCGTCGCCGCCGCGCACGCCGACGACCCGGCCACGCTGTACCAGGCCGTGATGCCGCCGGCGGGCACGGACACGCCCCCGGCCGAGGTCACCGCCTGGTTCGGGACGCTCCTCATCCACCTGGCGCTCTCCGCCGCGACCACCTCGAAGCTGGAGCGCGGCTGCCCCCGGGAGGCCGTCTCGGGGTGGATCGGGGAGACGCTGGGCCCGCCGCCCACCCCGGCGCTGCTGCGCGCCGCGGATCCCGGCCGCATCGACCACGCCGAAGCGGTGAGCGCCGCCGCGGACTACTCCCGGTGCCACGAGTACACCGTCGACCTGATTCGGCTGGGCCTGGCCGAGCCGAACGAGGCACCGGACGAGCGGGGCGTCGACGCCCACTGCGCGGCGACGAACGACAGCAGGACGCGGATCACCGTGATCGCGATGCTCGGCCGCCTCGCCCCCGTCCCCGGCGGGCGGGCCTGACGCCGCCGCTCCGGCAGCGCCGGGCCGCCGGGCCGGTCGAGTCCGCCGCGCCCGGGCGCCCGCCGGTGCCGGGGGAGGGCCGGAGCAGGACGACGAGGGGTCAGGGAGCGCGCTGATGCCCTGCCCCCGGCGGCGCGGCCATACGTTCGTATGCTTGCGCACGGGCGGTGGCGGCACCCCCGAACCCCGGACGGCGCCGCACGCCGCGGACAGCGGAAAGGGGCGCGGGTATGCGGAAGCGGACGAGGCGTACGGCCTGGTCGCTCATCTACTTCCTGCTGGGCGGCGCGTGCCTGCTGATCGCCGTGGTGATGGCGACGGGCCTGGTGACGACGGGGGCCGCGCGCGGGTTGGGACCCCTGATCCCGGTCCTGGTCCTCGGTATCCCGGGTGCGGTGCTGACGTTCCGCGCGCCGGTGTTCGGCGTCTCCTACGGGCCGGCCGGGGTGAAGTACTCCGGGCTGCTCGGAGCGCGCTCCTATGCGTGGGCGGACATCCGGGAGGTACGGGTGGCCGTCCTGGAGGGCAGGGTCTACACGTCCGACGTCCCGGAGCTGGTGCTGGCCTCCGGCGGGACGGACCCGCTGTACATGCTGGCGGGCCACAGCTCGGGCCGGACCAACAAGCGGGTCAAACGGCTGGTGGCCGAACTCGAGGCGGCGCGCGCGGCCGCGTCCTGACGCCGGTCCCCGTCCACCGGCGGCACGCGGCACCGACATCTCCCGGCAAGGCCTCCCGACAGGTCCCGACGCCGGTCACGGCTGCGCGGAGTCGGTGGTGCCGTCGCCGTTCGCGCTGCCCGGGCCGGCTGCCGGGACCGGGGCCGGGACCGGGGCCGGGCGGCGAGCGGCGTGCTCGTGCCCCGGAGACGGCGGTGTCGGCGGGGTGAAGCCGAGAGAGGTCAGCAGGCCGACCGCCGCGTCGCGGTAGTGGGCGGGCAGTTCGCGGTAGATGGCGAGGGCCTCCTCCCAGGAGCGCAGGGCGTCGGCGCCGCGGCCGAGCGCCTGCTGGGCGGCGGCCAGGGCGGTCAGGGAGTTGGCGCGCTGGTCGACGTACCCGGTGATGGTCCGGCCGACGGCCAGCGAGCGCTCCAGGTGGACCAGCGCCTCCTCGGGGCGGCCGGCGGCATAGCGGGCCATGCCGACGACGTTCAGGAGGCTGCACTCCGGGACGCCGCCGAGCCGGCGGATCTCCGGTGCGAGCAGCCGCTCGGCCAGGGCCTGCGCCTCCTCGGCCCGGCCGAGCATCAGGAGGCTGCTGGCGAGGTTGGTCTCGCACAGCAGGACCGTCCACCGGGCGGCGCCCGGACCGTCCGCGGCCAGCAGGCGCAGGGCGCGTTCGAAGTGGTCGGCCGCCCCGGCGTAGTCCGCGCAGTTGAAGTGCGAGACCCCCAGGCTGGCCAGCACCAGTGCCTCGACGGCCCGGTCGCCGGCCGCGCGGACGAGCTCCAGGGCCTGCTCGTAGTGCCGGCGGGCCTGCGGCAGATCGCCCGCGGAGCCCCAGGCGTGCCCCTGGTCGTTCAGGCTGAGGCCCAGGGCGAGCGGATCGTCGAGCCGGCGGGCCGCGGCCACCGCGGTCCGGCTCACGGCCAGTCGTTCCGCGTGCGGCCCGGTCCGGTGCAGGTAGGGCCACAGCAGTGAGGGGAGCTTCCAGGCGACGTCGTCGTCCTCGTGCTCGAAGGCGTGGGCGGCGGTGGCCAGGAGGTTGGCCCGCTGCTCGTCGCACCACCGCAGCGCCTGGGCGGGGTCGGCGAAGGTGACGGTGCCCAGGTCCCGGGGCGGCGGTGGCAGCGCCACGTGGGGCCGCCCCGGCACCAGCGTCCGGGTGGCGGTGCAGGCGTGGTGGAGGCACCAGGCGTACCAGCGCTCCAGGCAGAGGCGGCGGGAGCGTCGGCTTTCCTGCCGCGTGCCCTGCTCGGTGGCGAACAGGCGCAGCAGGTCGTGGAAGCGGTAGGTGTCGGCGCGGTGCTCGGTGAGGAGGTGGACGTCGGCCAGCCGGCGCAGGATCCGCGCGCCGCTCCCGCGCTCCAGGCCGCCGAGCACCTCGGCGACCGGCGCCGACAGGTCGACGGCGGGGCTCGTCGCGAGCAGCCCCAGCAGGCGTCGGGCGGGCCCGTCGAGCGCGCGGTAGGAGAAGGAGAAGGCCGTGCGCAGGCAGGCGGACCGGTCGTCGCCGTCCGCGCTGAGGACGTCGAGCCGGTTGCCGGCGAGTTCGGCGGCGAAGTCCGTGAGGTCGTGGTGCGGGCGGTCGCGCAGCCGGGCGGCGGCGAGCGCGACGGCCAGCGGGAGGTGGCCGCAGGCGTCGAGCAGCCGGGCGACGGCCTGCTCCCGGGCCTCGACGCGTTCGGCCCCGAGCACCCGGCGCACCAGGGCGCGGCCCTCGTCCGGGCTGAACTCCGCCAGCTCGATCCGCTGGGCGCCCTCCCGTACGACGAGGCCGGTGAGCCGCTCACGGCTGGTCACGAGGACCGCGCAGCCCCCGGCGCCGGGCAGCAGCGGACGGACCTGCGCGGCGTCCAGGGCGTTGTCCAGGACGATCAGGACCCGCCGGCCGGCCAGCGTGGACCGGTAGAGCGCCGCCGTCTCGTCGAGCCGGGCGGGGACGTCCTCGGCCGGCACGCCCAGGGCGCGCAGGAAGGAGCCCAGGACGGCGTGGGGGTGCTGCGGGCCGGTGGACGACCAGCCGTGCAGGTCGGTGAAGAGCTGGCCGTCGGGGAAGCGGTCCCGGGTGCGGTGGGCCCAGCGCAGTGCCAGGGCCGACTTGCCGGCCCCGGGGGCACCGGTGACGAGCGCGATGGCCCCGGGGGCCGGGGCACGGCCGCCCGGCCCCCCGGGGCCGACCAGGTGGCGTCCGATGGCGCGAAGCTGCGCCTCGCGGCCGACGAAGGCGGGTGACTCCCAGGGGAGTTGGGCGGGCCGCGGCAGGGTCCGCTGTACCGAGGCGGCCGGCCGCCTCGATGCGGCGGGCTCGCGGGGCGGGGCCGGGTTCGGCGCGCCGGAGCCCAGCAACTCCTGCTGGAGGCAGCGGAGTTCGGGCGACGGGTCGAGGCCCAGCTCCCGCGCGAGGTCGGCCGCGTACCGCCGGTACGCGGCCAGGCCCTCCGCCCGGCGCCCGCTGCGGAGCAGGGCCGTCAGCAGGTGCCGCACCAGGCCGTCGCGCAGGGGAGTGGCCCCGACCAGGCCGATGAGCTCCGGGATGATCCGCTCGTGCCGGCCGGTCGCCAGTTCCAGCTCGAAGAGCCGCTCCAGGGCGGCCATCCGCTGCTCCTCCAGGCCCGCGGCGATGGTGGCGAGGGCGCGGCCCGGCAGGCCGTCCAGGGCGGGGCCGCGCCACAGGTCCAGGGCCTCGCGCAGCAGGGGCGCGCCGTCGGCGCCCGCACGGGCGGCGGCGTCGACCCGGGCGGTGAACTCCCGCGCGTCGACGCGGACCCCGTCCGCGGCGAGGAGGTAGCCCGGCCCGTCGGTACGGATCGGCGAGGGCCGCCGCGGGCCGGGTGAGAGCGCGCGGCGCAGCAGTCCGACCATGTTCCGGACCTGGCGGTCGGCGGTGGCGGGCGGGCACTCGTCCCACACCGCGTCGACGATCCGGGGCACGGACACCGTCCGGCCGACGTGGGCCACCAGCACGGCCAGGAGCGCCTGTTGGAGCCGGCCGCCGACGGCGAGCGGGCCGGAGTCCCGGGCCCGCACCTCCAGCGCTCCCAGGATCCTGAACTCCACCCCATGGCCTCCGACGATCGAACGGTGCCGTGCGTCGTCCTGCGCCCCGAGCCCCCGTGACGGGTGCGGCAGGGCCATCCTCACCCGGGCGCGGCGGCGTGTCCATGGCGCCCTGGACGCGGCGCCGCGCTCCGGGGCGCCCTCCCGCGGCGTGATGGGGTCGTGAGGAATTCATGACGGCCTTGCGCAGGATCGTCACCGGGCCGGACGGCATCCCCCACGACGGACCGTCCCACCGCCCCACCGTTCCCCGCCCGCACCAGCACCGGCACGGTTTCGGCCGCAGGGGTGCGGCCCATCCACCAGAGCACGGAGGAGAACAGATGACCCTCGTCCACCGGCCTCGCCGACGGACGGCGACGGCCGCGGCCGCCGCCACGATCATCATGACCCTGCTGGAGATCGGGGGCATCGGGGCCGGCACCGCCCACGCCGGCACCCGCCCGCCGACGGCGAGCTGCAACCCCGCCGTGGACCAGACCTGGCTGGAAGTGACGTCCCTCCAGGTCGACCCCGTCGTCACCGACTTCCTCGCGGTCTACGTCGCCCCGGGAACCACCGGACAGCGCACCGAGACCCTGAGCCGGGTGGACTCCGTCACCACCGTCGTCAACCGCAGCACCGAGATCAGCGCCTCGGCGAGCGTGCTCTTCGTCAAGATCGAGGCCAAGGTCGGCTTCTCCGTCCAGAAGACCACCTCGACCACCACCAGCACCACCGTCTCGACCACCTGGAACCTCAACCAGCCCGGCTACTACGGCCTCTACCGCGGCACCCGCCGGGTCCAGGGCGAGTACGCCAAGTTCGTCTGCGCCCAGACCGGCCCGACCAGCGGCGTGTGGATCAACGCCTTCCCGGACGGCGGCGGAGGGAGCTTCACCACCTACGAGCTGCCGGAGATCGGCAGCGTCAACTGCGCCCAGACCGAACCGGCCGGCACCCTGCGCCGCACCGCCCAGATCCGGCTCTCCTGCTGACCCGCCCACCCCACACCACGACGGAGGAACCCATGACGAACCCGCTACGGCGCCGGACGACGGGCGCCCTGCGCACGCTCGGCGCCGGCATCCTGGCCGCGCTGGCCGGCGGCACGCTGCTCGCCGCTCCCGCGTCCGCCGACACCCCGCCGAAGTTCGGCTGGTCCGACTGGAACGGCTGGAGCTGCTCGGGGTACTACCGGATCAACACCCCGGCCGGGCAGGTCCTCGACATGAGCCAGGGCGGCACCTTCTTCGACGGAGCGCTCATCCAGTACCCCTGGAACGGCCAGCGCAACCAGCAGTGGGGCCTGTGCCGGTGGCCGGGCGCCCCCGAGGACACCAGCAGCTACGTGCTGCGCAACCGGCAGAACGGCGACTGCATCGGCAGCTACAACAGCGGGAGCGTGGACGCCTCCTGGATCAGCGTGTTCGACTGCTCGGGCTACATCGGCCCCAACCAGAAGTTCTGGAAGACCGTGGACCCGGCCTCCGGCGCCTTCGTCCTCAAGCTGCAGCACTCCGGCAACTGGCTCGCGGTCGCGGAGGCCGCCAACGCCAACTCCATCGTGGCCCAGTACTCCTACCGGGCGACGGCCTTCACCCTGCAGCAGCTGAACCCGTGACCCCCCGCCCGCCGGCCCGGCCACCGGCCGGCGGGCGGCCACGGGGGAGTCAGGGGACGTAGAGGCTCCGGGCGCCGGTGGCGCTCTCGTCGTCACCGGCGCTGATGCGGCCGAGCTCCTCTCCGTCGCAGTCCGGCCCCGAGTAGAGGGTCACGGCCGTGTCGGTGTTGTTGTCGACGATGCTGGAGTCCTCCAGGGGGTAGCAGCCGGAGGGGTCCGTGTAGACCTCCGCGTTGTTGAGGTAGAGGTTTCCGGTGGCCGCGGCGGCCGGGCCGACGGGCAGGACCAGGGCGGCAGCGGCCATCAACGGGACGCCGAGGGCGGCGCGGCAGGTGATTCTCATACCCTGCGCATATCCATTTCGAGCCGGTGCCGTGGCCGGGACGGGCAGGCGTCGCCCTTGGAGGGCGGGCCCGATGGGCCGAATGCCGGACACCCCGCGCCGCCGGCGGCCTCGTACCCGGCGATACCGAGGCCGGTCGGCCGGACGTCCACGGCGGTCACGACGCGGCACGCAACTCAACCCGTAGGGGTGGCTCCGGCATGATCGGGGCCCGGAGCGGGTGCCGGAGCGGGAGACTGCCGATCATGGGGGTCCTTGCACGGCCGCGATTCCACATGCCGTTCCGGTCCAGGCTCAACCCGCACGTCGATCAGGCCCGCGCACACGCCAGGGAGTGGGCCGGGCGGATGGGCATGTTCGACGAGGAGTACCTGGAGTGGCCGGAGCGATGGAGCGAGGACGCGTTCGGCCGGGCGGACTTCCCGCTGTTCGTCGCCCTGACCCACCCGGACGCCGGCGCCCACGAGTTGGAGCTCGTCACGGACTGGCACGTCGCCTTGTGGTTCGTCGACGATCTGTTCCTGCCGCTCGTCCGGCGCGACCACGACCGGGCGTCGGCCGAGGCCCGGGCGGAACGGCTGATGCGGTTCCTGCCGCTGGACGGCCTCCCACGGCCGCTCGTCCCGGACAATCCGGTGGAGCGGGCCTTCGCCGACCTGTGGTCCGGCACGGCCGCGACCATGACCCTGCCCTGGCGCGACCGGTTCGTCGGCAGCGTGCGGCGCTTCCTGGACGGAGTGCTGTGGGAACTCGACCACGTCGACCACGCCGTGACCGACCTGATCGAGTACCTCGGGGCCCGCCGCGACTTCGGCGGCCTGCAGTTCACCGCCGTGCTGATGGAACACGCGGTCGGCGAGCTCCCGCGGCACGTCCACGGCCGCCGCGAGTTCCGCACCGCCCTGGACGCGTTCGTGGACGGCGTCAGCCTGCACAACGACATCGTGTCCTACGACCGGGAGGCCGCCGAGGGCACGGTCGGCAACAACGGCGTGGAGGTGACCCGCAAGGTCCTCGGAACCGACCGGCGCGGCGCCGAAGACATCGTCAACGCCCTGCTGACCGCCAGGGTGCACACCCTCGCCGGGGCCCCCGGGACCGTACCCCCCGACGCGGTGGAATTCGTCGGAGCCCTGCAGGAGGCACTGGCCGGTTCCTACCGGTGGCACGAGCTGACCGGCCGCTTCGGCCGAACGGCCTTCGGAGCCCTCGCGAAGCCCCGCGGGCTGGGCACCTCGGCGGCCTACGCCTTCCGGCCCGCGTCCTCGGCCGGGCCCCGGTCGACGTCGCCGTCGTCGCCGGCCGCGATCCCGTAGTCCTCGCCTACCGGTGGTCCTGCTGTCCCGCCGGCACCGTCGCCGTCTTGCCGGGCGCCCGCGGGCCCAGGAGCTCGCGAGCGCCCGGCAAGAGGGCGGGAAGACCACACGACCCTTCGGACGCGCGTCGGGTCGAGGCCGTGACCCGTGATCGACAAGGTCGTTGGTGATCCTCAGGGCAGGACGGGGGCCACATCCGTGAAGGCCGTCGCAAAGGCGTGCCCCCTTCGCCGGCTGTCCGGTCGAACGCGCACCGGACCACTTCCAGGGAGGTACAAGCATGTTTCCACCACGCGCTGCCACCGGCCCGGTTCGGACCCCTGTGGGGCTGTGAGGCCGAGGCCGCCGTCCTGGCCCTCTGCGACGACCTCGCCGCGGCCCTGACCGGCCCGGTCGCCCCCGCCGCGGCCGCGCGTATCGGCGCCCTGTGCGACCAGGTCGGCCTCCGGGCGGCCGAACCGCATTCCCACTCCGTCCCCTCCCCGCTCGACGCGCCCACCCCCTGCTGAACCGCCGGTCGTCCCCGTACGCCCACGACGTACGCCCGTGACCCGGGTATCCGAACACCCACCCGCGCCCGCCCCGTCCCCGCGAGCAGCCGTCGGCCACGAGCAGGCAGCAGCACCTCCGCAGGAACCCGGACGAACGACCGCACCGTCCCCCGACACCGCACGCCGGCCCCGACCCCGCCCACGTTCCCGCCGCTGCTCGCCCGTCCCGGAGAACTCGACGTCACCGCACCCGAGTCGGCGCGCACGCTGGAGCACGCCGGGCGGTTGGTGTGCGACTTCCACGACGGGATCGACGAGGGCCCGGCCCGCCACGACGGGCCCGATCCCGCGCTCCTCGCCGAGCTGTCCGCCCCGTCCACGGAAGGGCCGAACGATGCGCGGCAGTTGATGTCACCGCACCCCCGGCAGCGACCGGCGGGTCCGGCGCGGGCATCGTCCCGTAGGGCGGGCAGGGACTCCTCGAGGCGGCGTCGGCGGCGTTCGGGCCTGGCGGCAGGCGGGGCAGCCGACGACTGTCCTCGGCCGGGGGCCGCAGACTCACGGTCCGCGGCCGGGCGAGCACCGTCGCACGGTCGGGCGCGGCCCGGAACAGCGTCAGCGGAACGGCGAGCAGGGCGAACCCGCGTCGGCGACTGCCGCGTTCGCTGCTGGAGCTCACCGACGCCGCCACGCAACCCGTCCACGAAGCGGACGAGATGTTCGCGGCCATCGGCGCGCTCCAGGGCGCCCGCCCGGGGCCTCGAGCCCCGGCGGCGATCATGCGCGAAATAATCTTGGAAGGACACCGTCAAGCCGGGTACGATCCGCCGAGTACGAATCCGGGGGACTACACGGAGCTATCGGCTCGAGGTTCTTCTGCCGGGACAGGTGGCAGTGTGCCCGAAGCACGGGTGCCACGTCCTGACCGGCGGCGACCAGAGGTCCGGTTGGCACGCCGTGCGTAATGGGGGATGAGTCATGGCTGAAACCTGGACCGCGATGAGCCATGGGCTTCTCCGGCAGGCCGGCTTCGCACTGGACACACTGGATCCGTTGGCGCACGACCTCAGCGCCGAGCTGTCGGCGGCGCGAGCCGCGACGGACCACGCGGCCGAACTGGCCGACCAACTGGCGAAGATGATCCGCCAGGGTGACGTCGACGGCCGGCAGCGAGCGTTGTCCCGGCTCGGGCTGTTACGCGACCTCGCCGAAGAGGACGCCGCCGGGCTGCCGGCCGAGTTCGCCGAGCCACTGACGGGATATCAGGATGCGCTGCGGGGCCTGAAGAACAGTGTTTCCGCACTAGAGCAGCGGTACGCGGCAGCGCTGGAGGGGTCCCGGCGGTACGTCGCCCGGCTGTTCCGCGAGGACACCGCGCTTCGGCAGGTGCTTCTGCTCTCCAACGAGGCCCACTACCCGCGTTTCGCGTCCTGGCTGGACCGGGACGGCGCGCTGTCCGACCGGACCGGCCGCCGGATGACCGACCTGCTCACGATGTACCTGCAGCGGGTCGCTTCGAAGAACGAGACCACCTCCCACTTCGGGCCGGTGAGTGTGGGCTCCCTCGCGCTCGAAGCGGGCGATCGGGACACGGCGGACGGTCTCACCTGGACGGATGGCCCGATCGAGCGCGTCGCCTTCTTCAGCCACTGGGCGGCGGAGCGCCTCGCGGAGACCTTCAGCGCCGACCCGCGGCTGCGCGGCCGGGTCCGGCCCCGCCTGCGACCGCTGGCCTTCCGGGACGGCGACCGGATCGACCTGTTCGCCTTCCGCACCCGGACCGGCATGCCCGGCGACTGGCGATTCGTGGTGGTGGGCAGCTCCGCCGTGGACGAGGCGGCCGACTGGCTGTGGTGCCACTGCGACGCCCGGCGCACCGTCGACGAACTCCACCGGGAATGGGCGGCGGGCACCGGACGCCCGGGCGCCGAACTGGACGAGGCGCTGAGCCGGGCCGAGGCGGACGGTTGGCTGGTGACGGCGGCGGAGATCCCGATCGGCGCCGTCAGGCCGCTCGACACGCTCAGTGAGCTGGTGGCAGAGGCGGACGGCGACGCCGGTGACCTCCACGCGGCCCTGGAACGCTTCGACCGCTTCCTCGCGGAGTTCCCGCTCGCCGCGGCGGCTGATCGGGCCGCGCTCCTCGCCTCGCTCAAGTCCGACTTCGAGGCGCTGACCGGTGGGGCCGCCGAGCGCCCCGGCGGCACCCACTACGCGGACCGGTCCCTCTTCTACGAGGAGGCGCACGGACCCCAGCGTGACCTGGTCGTCGGCCCGGGCCTCACCGACTTCGTCACCGGCGAGCTGACGCCCGTGTACGGGCTCGTCCTGCTCGCCCCGCGTCTGCGGATGCGGCGGGAGCGCGCGATCCTGACGCGGTGGGCACAGGACCGCTTCGGTATCGGTGTGGACGTCCCGTTGCACCACTTCTACCAGGCGTTCTTCGCCGACCGTCCGGAGCTGGAAGCCGCCTGCGCCGAGGTGGACGACGAGATCGCCGCCGTGGAGCGCGAGCTCAGGAAGGTCCTGCTCCCGGACACGGGCGAGGGCGCGGACCGGCGCGAGGTGCAGGTCGACCGAACGCGCCTCGAGGAGCTGATCGCCCGGCACTCGGGCGATGTGCCGGCCCTGTGCAGCCCCGACGTGATGCTCGCCGCCCGGGACGTCCGGGCCCTGGCCGATGGGGACTTCACGGCTGTGGTCGGGGACTGCCACGCCCTGCGTGACCCGCTCACCCACTCCAGTCTCGCCCCGTTGCTGGCCGCCCGCGCCGACGGCATCGTGGCCGAGGCCCAGCAGCGGTACGAGGAACTGCTGGATCCCGACGAGATCATCGTCGACCTGGCGCGTGCCCACCTCGACAAGACCGGTGCCCAACTGACCTACCCCTGCCCGGACGTCGAGGTGCACGGGCGGTCCGGCAAACCGCGCGACCAGGTCGTCCAGCCCGCACAACTGTCGGTGACGGTGGCGCCCGAGCACCTCGAGCTGCGAGCCCGGGGGGTGTCCGGCCGGCTGCGGCTCAAGTCCCCCTTCGCCGGTGGTCCGGGCATCCGCCACGATCCGCTTTCGGTGTTCGCCTTCCCCCGCCACTTCGGTGGAATCGGCATCCGCACCGACGACCTGGCGCACGTTCCCCGCATTCGCTGCGGCCGGGTGGTCCTGAGGCGTGAGAGCTGGCGGGTGCCCGTCTCCGACCTGCGCCCGTGGTCGCCCGGCGGCCACGCGGTGGCCGCGGACACGGCGGCGCACCTGGGGGCCGTACGGCTGCGCGAGCGGCTCGGGCTGCCCCGGTACTGCTTCGTGAAGATCCCCGGCGAGCCCAAGCCGGTCTTCCTGGACTGGGAGGCGCCCCTGCTGGTGCGCCAGCTCGTCCGGCTCGTCAAGGGCGCCGAGGGGGCGCTGGAATTCAGCGAGATGCTGCCCGGGCCCGACGGGCTCTGGCTGGAGGTGGACGGCCGCCGCCACACCAGCGAGCTGCGCTGCACGGTCTTCTCCCGGACGGACGCGCCCGCGTAGCCCGGCCGTTCCCCGAGCGCGGGCTGACGCGCCCGCCGGCCCGCCCCTCCACCCCCTCCACGCGCGCCCGCGCCTGCCCTCGCCCGCCTGTCGGCAGGGCCCTCGGCAGGCCGCGGTGCCCAGCCCGTACGGGCTCCCACCCTCCCACGAGCCGAGAGGTTCTCTTGATGGCGACCACGGACAGCCCGAGCCCGCCGGCCCGGTACTCCCGTTCCCCCCTCGCGTCGGGCCGACCCCGGTGGTCACTGGCGCCCACCGCGCTCGTCCGCCAGGCCGGCTTCCCGCTCGAACTGCTCTCCGGTCTGGTCGACGAGGGCGCCGACGCCGAGGCACGCGCCCTGTTCGACCGGTACGCCGCACTGCTGGAGGCCGCGGCCGCGGCGAAGGAGGAGCTGAAGCGGCCCCCGGTGGCCGCCGACGAGGCCCTCAGCAGGGCCGTCGGCGACGCGATCGGCAACGCGATCGGCATGCTGCGGCCGCTGACCGAGCCGGACCTGGCCGCGGCCACGCGCGAACTGGGCCCACGGAGCGGTCCGTTGGCCGGTTTCCAGAACCAGGTCACGGAACTGCGGCGGGCCTGCCGGGAGTTCGCCGAGAGTCACGCGCAGCGGATGTGGGAGGGGCGACTGGCCGTCGCCGAGGTCTTCGCCGACGAACGGCTCCGGGACGTCCTGCTGCTGTCGAACGACGCCGCCGCACCCCAGTTCCTGGCCTGGCTGGACGCCTTCGACCCGACGGTGACCGGTCGTCGGCGCGCCCACGCACAGAAGATGACCGACCTGCTCACGATGTACCTCCAGCGAGTCACCACGAAGAACGAGACCCACTCGCACTTCGGACCTCTGAACGTCGCCCGGGTCGCAGGCGGGGGGACACTCGACTGGACCGACGGATCCGCCGTCCTGCGCCGCGCCTACGTCAGCCACTGGGCGGCGGCCCGGCTGGCCAGGAAGCTCGGCGAGGACCCCGCCCTGCGCACGCTCGTCCGGCCCCGCCGGCTGCCGTTCGCCTTCCTCGACCAGGGCGACGGCGCTCACACAGGCGTCGACCTCTACTCGTGCGGCGTGGAGTCGGCCCCGGGTGTCGACTGGCGCTTCGACCGGATCGGACGCGTCGCCGTCGGTCCGGCCCAGGACTGGCTGCTGCGCCGACTCGACGGCGTCCGGACGCTGGAGGAACTGTCCGCCGAGTGGCACGGCAGGTTCGGGGCCTCCGCCGACGGCGACGGCGACGACGGCCCCGGGTTCGACGAGGCGCTCGCCGACCTCGCCGACCGCGGCCTGGCCACCGCCTGGCCGGAGGTACCCGTCGGGGATCCCCGGCCGCTCGCCGCACTGCGCGCGCAGCTCGTCGCCGCCGACGCCGGAGACCACCCCGCGATGGCGTGGACGGCTGAGCTGGAAGCCGCCGTCGCCGCCTTCGCCCAGGCCCCGTACCCCGAACGGCCGACCGCGCTCGCCGCTCTGAAAGCCCGCTTCGAGGAGCTCACGGCCGGCCCGGCGAACCGCTTCGGAGGCCACCACTACGCCGACCGCAGCGTGGTGTGGGAGGAGGCCCACGGCGAGCTCGACGACCTGCGGATCGGCTCGGAACTCGCCGAGGTCCTCAGCGAGGAGCTGGCGTTCGTCTACGAGATCGCGCTCGCGGCCCCCCGCCTGCGGCTGCGCCTGGAGACCGACATCCTCACCCGCTGGTTCCGCGACCGTTTCGGCCCGGACCGCCCCGTTCCGCTGGCCGACTTCTACCGTGCGTTCGTCGAGGACCGCGAGCAACTCGCCCTGCGCTGCTCCGACGTGACGACGGAGGTGGCCCGGCTGCGGGCCACCGTGGCCCGGCAGCTGCTCGGCACGGCCGACCCGGCGGCCCGCGAGATCGTCGTGCCCGACGAGCGGATCGATGAACTCAGGGCCGGTCTCCCCCAGGGGCCCGCCGCCTTCTGCAACCCGGACGTGCTGCTCGCCGCGAGCGGGCCGCAGGCCCTGGCCGCAGGAGAGTTCCAGGTCGTCGTCGGAGAACTGCACGCGGGCCGGGACCTGCTGACCCACAGCAGCCTCTCGGTCCAAGCCGTCGAGCGCGCGCCCCGACTGACCGAGGAGATCGAAGCGCGGTACCGGACCCTCCTGGCCGAGGACGAGATCCTCGTGGACGTGCTGCGCGGCCATCAGGACAAGACCGCCTGCCAGCAATCCTTCCCGGGACCGGACCTGGAGATCCTGGGCCGCTCGCCGAAGGACCGCGCCGATGTCCTGCACCCCTCGGACCTCCACCTGCTCCTGAACGGCCCCCGGCTGGAGCTACGCACCCAAGGGCGACCGGAAAGGATCCGGCTGCTCGCACCCCCCGCCGGCGGCTACACCCTCATGGACGACCCGCTGGCGCCCTTCGCGTTCCCGCGTCTGCACGGCGGCAACGGCCTCGACCTCGGCGAGCTCCCGCACGTTCCGCGCATCCGCCACCGGCGCACCGTCCTGCAGCGCGAACTCTGGCGGATCCCCGCCTCGGAGCTGCGCGGGTGGTCGCCCACCGGCAGTCCGGTGAAGGCCGACGACGCGGCCGAGTACCTCACCGCCTGCCGGCTGCGCGCCCGGTACGGGTGGCCGCGCCGAGTGTTCGCGAAGCTGCCCGGCCAGCCCAAGCCCGTCTACGTGGACTGGGACGCCCCTCTGATCGTCCGGCAGTTCTTCCGGCTGGTGCGCGGGGTCGAGGGAACGGTCGTGATCTCCGAGCTGCTGCCGTCCACCGAGCAGCGCTGGCTGCGGGTGAACGGAGCGTCGTACACGAGCGAGCTGCGCTACGCCGTGTTCGCCCCGAACGACGGCGGAGCAGCCGACGGACAGCCGGCATGACCCGGACCGCGGGTTCCGAGACCGCCTACCGCAGGCTGCTCACGGCCTCGACCATCTCCGCGCTGGGCGATGGCGTCCGGTTCTCGGCCCTGCCGCTGTTGGCCGCGGCCCTGCTCGACTCCCCTTTCGCGGTCAGCCTGGTCACCGCCTCCTCCACCCTGCCCTGGCTGTTGCTCAGCCTCCCGATCGGCGCCCTGGCGGACCGGTGCGACCGGCGTGCGCTGATGGTCGCCGCCGACCTCCTGCGGGCCGGCGCGCTCGCCATCGCCGTGGTCCTGCTGCTGAACGACGCACTGCACCTGTGGTCCCTGGTGGCCGTCGCGTCGGTGCTCGGCATCGGTGAGGTCCTCTTCGACTGCGCCTCGTTCGCCGTGCTGCCCGCACTGGTGACGGCCGAGCGCCTGCCCTCCGCGAACGGGCGGTTGTTCACCTCCCAGACGCTGAGCCGCGACATGGTCGGGCACGTCCTCGGCGGCTGGCTCTTCGGGATCGGCCAGTTCGTGCCGCTGTTGGTGAACACCGTCTCGTTCCTGCTGTCGGCCGGCTTCCTCAGCGCTCTGCCGGCCAGCCGGTCGAGCCGTCCCGACACCCCCCGCAAGCTGCTCCAGGAGATCGCCGAAGGCATCGCCTTCGTCGCCCGCGACCGCCTGATGCGGGCGCTCACGCTCGCGGCGGGACTCGTCAACGCCGTCTACCTCGGGCAGATCGCGATCTTCGTCCTGCTGATCCGGGAGACCTTGCACGTCCCCGCGTCCAGCTACGGCCTGTTCGTCGCCGCCTCCGCGCTCGGAGGGGTGCTGGGCGGCGCGGTCGCGGACCGGGTTACCCGTCGGCTGGGACGCGCCCGCGCGCTCGCCGCCGCCCTCGCGGTGGTCGCCGCCTGCGGCCCCGTCATCGCCGCCACCACCAGCCCATGGGTCGTCGGCGCCGCCAACCTCGCCTCCGGCGCCGCCATCATGGTCTGGAACGTCGTGGCCGTCTCCGTACGCCAATCCCTGGTGCCCGAGCAGATGTTGGGGCGCTCCATCGGCGTCTACCGGCTCTTCGCCTGGGGCACGATGCCGCTCGGCGCCGCCCTCTACGGTCTGCTCGCCGACCTCTGGGGCACGCGCGCCGCGTTCCTCGCCGGCAGCCTCCTGGCGGTGGCGGCCCTGCTGCTGGTCGTCCCCGCCCTGCTGTCCGAGGCCCGGCTCGCCAGGGCCGATCCGGCCGTGCCCGCCGTCGACCAACCGAAGTCATAGCCCTGCGATGAAGGGACAGTCGTGATTGCTGTAGAGAATGAGGCCGCCCTGGTCGGCATGGCGGTGTTCCGTGCCGCCGCCGAGGTGCGCAACCGGACCGTCGTCACCGCGGGCGGGGAGCGCCACCCGGTCTCGCCGGTGTCGGGCGGGTTCGTCGCACTGCGTCCGCGCGGATTCGAGCAGGACCTGACCGCGTCGCTCGGTGCCCTCGGCTGGGGGCGCCCGGTGGCCTTCGTCGGGGACCAGTGGGGGCTGGCAGGGTTCGCCGCCGCGGCCACCGAGTCCGCCCTGCTGGAGGCGCCGTCCGGGGCCGCCCGGACGGGAGTGTCCTTCGTGATGCCCGACGCGTTCCTCGCCCGCAGGAAGTCGGCCATCGAGCGTCGGCTGGAACGATGTCGCACGAAGCCGCGGGGTGCCGTCCAGACCGTCCACGCGGTCGGGGTAGGCCCCTGGACCGTCGCCGACCCCGCAGAGGCCGTCCGGGCGCTCGAAGGCGTCGAGGACATCGTCATGTCGGACTGGACGCACGCCAACACCTTCCCGCTGCTGCCCGACCACGACCGGCTGACCGCACACGTCCTGCCGTACGAGTTCGGCGACTTCGACGCCAACATCCACCACGTCGACGACGCGTTGCGCGGCCTCCACGAGAAGGGGGTCGACCGGGTCGGCCTGCTCATCGAGGGGAATCCGGACACCTACGACGTCCTGGACGGCCTTCCCGTCACCAACCGGGAGATCAGGGTCGCCCCCGGTGTGCCGATCGGCCTGCTCGCCGCCTCCCACAACGCGGATCGCTTCCGCACCGACCCGTTCGCGCGCTCCTTCGCCTACTTCTCGGGCCTGCACAGTCGGCACAAGCTCCCCGCCGAGCAGTTCCTCGGCGAGCTCACCTGCTACCTCGCCGCCGGAATCACCTGCGTGCTGGTCGAGATGTACAAGGGCGACGTCGAACTCGCCCTGCGCGCCGCCCGGCTGAGCGGACGTCCGGCCACCGCCGTGCTGATGAGCGACTACTTCTCCGGCTCGGAGAACACCCTCGTCCTGAACCGGCCCGACGCCGAGGCCGCCCATCACGCCGCCGAGGCCACCCGAGGCGGCCTGTGCACCATGCTCATCACCGACGAGGAACTGCGATGACCTCCGCGCCGCCCCCCGGCCCCGCCCTGCCCGCCGTCCTCTTCGACGCCGCCGACACCCTCGTCGAGCTCGTGCCCGCGATACCCGAGCTGCTCTCCACCGCCTGGCTCGGCCGGGACGGGGCCCCCGACACCACCGCCGTCCGCCAGGCGCTGTGGGCCATCGGCTCCGAAGGCGACTGGCCCGACGACGAACCCGACCCCGAGCGACGACTCGCCATGTGGAGCCGGTTCTGCCGCGAGGCGCTGCGCAGGGCCGGGGGCAACGCCTCGGCCGAGGCGGCCGAGCGCGCGGCCCGGCACATCCTCGACCCGGCCCGGTACCGTGCCTACCCCGACGCCGTACCGTGCCTGCGGGCCCTGCGCGCGGCCGGCCACCCGCTCGCCCTGGTCTCCAACTTCGACCGGTGGCTGCGCGACATCCTCGACGGCACCGGCCTCACGGGGCTCTTCGACACCGTCGTCATCAGCAGCGAGGTCGGGTTGGAGAAGCCCGGACCGGAGATCTTCGTCCTCGCCTGCGAACGGCTCGGCCGTCCACCGGGGGAGTGCGTCTTCGTCGGCGACTCGGTCGTCATCGACGTCGAGGGAGCCCAGAGGGCGGGTCTGCATCCAGTCCTGCTCGACCGCTACGCTCGCTTCCCCGGCTTCACGGGCCCCCGCGTCACCACCCTGGACGGCTTCGCGGCCCTGGCCACCCATCTCCCGATCCCCGCCGGAAGGACCGCCCAGTGACGACAGACCCCCGACACGGCGAGCCGGACACCCACGAGCTGGACACCCACGAGGTGGCCGTCCGGGTGGCCCGGGAACGCGGGATCGAACTGCGCGGCCTCGCCGGGGAGGGCGTGGACTTCGCCGTCTACCGCGCCCACTGCGCCACCCACGGCGAGGTCGCCCTGCGCGTTCCCCGGCACCGGGTCTACTCCGCGCCCTACGGGCGGGTGGAGGCCGGTGACCTCGTCCGCCAGGAGCACGAGATCGCCGGGCTCCTCGCCCGCCAGGGCCTGCCCACCGCCCCCGCGCTCGAACTGATCACCATGGCGGACGGCCTCGTCGTCTCCCTCGCGGGCTACGTGCGGCACGACGGGCTGACGGTTTCCCCGAAGGAGGTCGGTGCGTTCCTGGCGGCCCTCCACCGGGTGGAGCCACCGTCGATCGAACTCGCCTACCAGGAGCCCGGGGACTTCCCGTCCTTCCTCACCACGCGGCTGGTGACCCGTCACGCGACCCTGCGCGGGTTCGCCCCCGACCTGCCCGAGCTGCCCCATCCCGACGGGATGCGCGCGGTGCTCGAAGCCGAGGAGGGCGAGCCGCGCCTGCTGCACCTGGACGTCCGTCGGCAGAACCTGCTCGGCAGCGGGGGGCGGCTCACCGCCGTCGTCGACTGGTCCAACGCCCTGGTCGGCCCGGTCCTGATGGAGCTGGCCAGGGTCGCCGAGTACGCCAGGCTGGCGGACAACGGCATCGACGCGGACGGCATCCTGGCCGGCTACGCGGACTCGGCCGAGCTGCCCGACCTGTACTCCAGGGCCGCCCTCCTGCACCGGCTCGACACCGTCGTGATGCTGGCGCTGGTCTTCCACTCGGTGGCCCCCGACCCGGCCCGCGCGGCCGATCTGACCGCCCGCGCCCGCCACCTGCTGGAGCGCCTCCGAGGCTGAACCGCCACACGGCCGGCGTCCGACACCGGACACCTTGATCATCCTGTGGGACTGCACCGGCGACCCGAACGAGAAGTTCCAGCTCATCGCCGTACAGGCCTGACCGTAACTCCGGATCAAGAGTGGTGGGGTGACCGTGGCCGGATGCCACGGTCACCCTTCCGGTTTCAGCCGGTTCGGCCGATTCGGCCGTGAGCGGCCCGTGGAACGCGCCGTCGCCCCACCGTCGGCGGCGAGGTACCGCGCGGACGTGAGGTCCCGGGGGATGCCGGATTCGTTGGCGCTGGTGCCAATGGTGATGGCCAAGCCCTTCTGGTTCGTGGCACGGCTGTACATGGCGGTCAGCGGGCTGAGGACCAGCACGACCGGTGCGTTGCGGTCGAGGACGGCCTTCCCGCCACGGATCGTGGGCGGTGCCGGTGACCGCGATCGTCCAAGTCCGGGTGCCCCCGTCGGATCGTCGCGCGCGCAGCCGAGGCAGACGCGCGTGTCGGGCGATGCGACTGCTGCGGGCAGGTGTCACTGCGGCGGCCTGCGAGTCTTGCCGTCACCATGCACTGCGGTGGTGCTGCTCGTACGCCGTCGGGCGTCGCCAACAGCGGCGTTGGCGCTGTCCGCCGGTTCACGGCATCCGGTCGGAGCCGCACCGCCGGGCGGCTCCACGGCGGCGGTGCGCACGACCGCCGCCGTACCCGCCAGTACCCGCCGCGGGTTCAGCCGAACAACTGCCGCCGGCTCAGCACCTCGTCGGCGATCCCGTAGGCGACGGCCTCCTCGGCGGTGAGCACCTTGTCCCGGTCCATGTCCGCGCGCAGCGTCGCCACCTCGTGGCGGGTGTGCCGGGCCAGGACCTCCTCCACCTGCGAGCGGATCCGGACCATCTCCTTGGCCGCGAGGCTGAGGTCGGACACCGTCCCCTGCCGGCCGCCGCTGGCCGGCTGACCGAGCAGGACCCGCGCGTGCTGGAGCACGAAGCGCCGTCCCGGGTCCCCGCCGGCCAGCAGCACCGCCGCCGTCGAGGCCGCCTGGCCGACGCAGAACGTGGAGACCGGCGTCTGCACGAACGTCATGGTGTCGTAGATCGCCATCAGTGAAGTGAACGATCCGCCGGGCGAGTTGAGGTAGATCGAGATCTCGCGCTCCGGGTTCTCCGACTCCAGGTGCAGGAGTTGCGCGATGACCACGTTGGCGACGCCGTCGTCGATCTCGGTGCCGAGGAAGACGATCCGCTCGTTCAGCAGCCGGCTGAAGACGTCGTAGGACCGCTCGCCCTGCGCGGTGCGCTGGACGACGTAGGGAACCGTGTACGAGCCCATGTCACAGCCCCATCCGTCGGCGGGAGGAGGCCGGACGGATGTCGGCGACCGACTCCACCACCCGGTCCACGATCCCGTACTCCCTGGCCTGTTCGGCGGTGAACCAGCGGTCCCGGTCGCCGTCGCGCGCGATCGTCTCCTCGCTCTGCCCGGTGTGCTCGGCGGTGATCCGCTCGATGGCCCGCTTGGTGAACTGGAGGTTCTCCGCCTGGATCTCGATGTCCGCGGCGGTGCCGCCGATGCCGGCCGAGGGCTGGTGCATCATGATCCGCGCGTTCGGCAGCGCGAACCGCTTGCCGGGCGAGCCCACGGCGAGCAGGAACTGGCCCATGCTGGCGGCGAACCCCATCGCCAGCGTGGAGACGTCGTTCGGGATGAGCCGCATGGTGTCGTAGACGGCGAGCCCCGCGCTGACCGACCCGCCGGGGCTGTTGATGTACAGGCCGATGTCGGAGCGCGGGTCCTCCGCCGACAGCAGCAACAGCTGTGCGCACACCCGGTTCGCCGACACGTCGTCGACCTGGGTGCCGAGGAGGACGATCCGTTGGGCGAGCAGCTGCGCCGCGAGGTGGTCGTCGAAAGGGCTGGGCGGGGTGTCGCCCTCCCCCGCGCGGGGCGGGGGCGTGGTGAGTGGAGCCATCTGCTCTCCCTGGTCGGGGCGGAGTTGCCGTCCACTCCACTGTCGACCCGCGAGCGCTCCCCGATGCCGTCCTTCTGCCCGCCGCAGATTCGCCACGGGCAGAGCCGGGAGCCGGGCCCCGGCCCGCGTCAGCGCGGGTAGGTGCGGAACCTCGCCTTGCGCAGGCGGTACCACCGGGCGACCGGATCGCCCGGCCAGTCGTCCGGTCCGTCCTCGGCTCCGTCCTCAGCTCGGTCCTCGTCGAAGCCCTCGGGCACCGCGCGGGCCATCGCGTCGCGCGCCTTGAGCAGGAGGTCCCGGCCTTCCCGCCAGGGCTCGGCGTCCCCGCCTCCCGGCAGTCCGTCCGGGCCCGCCACCAGTTCCGCACCGGCTTCCAGCGCCTCGGCCAGCCTGGCCAGGCTGTCGCGCAGCACGGCCGCGATCTCCCGCGGATCCGGATCGTCCAGCCCGCGGTAGGAACAGTGGTGATCCATCGCGTAGGAGAACACCTGGACGGCGTCGGCCAGTTCGCGGACGGCGTGGTCGCCGACGGGGCGGTCCAGCTCGGAGGTGTCGTTCATGGTGCCCTTCGCTCCCGGCCTGCGCTCAGCCCGAAGGCTACCGACGCACTACCCCGAAGGCACCGGGGTTTCCGGCCGGTGCACCGGCACCGGCAGCCCGGCGCGCGGCGCCCCTCGGCCCGGCAGGCCCGGGAGCCGGCCCAGGGCGATCCCGACGTCGCCGCGGTACGCGGCGAGGCTCCGCTCGGTGCGCCCGCCGGCCGCTGAGCGCGACCCGGCCGCCGTCCGCGGTGAGCAGTGTGCAGGACATCGAGCGGGTGAAGGGGGAGTCCGGTACGGCGGCCTGCCACCAGCAGGTCGGGCCGAAGTCGGCTGGGCCGATCAGGAAACCAACGGCCGCTGGCCCGACGGACCCCCGTTCTGAACCGCCAGGTCGGCCTGCCTGGTGGCCAGGCGAGCGGGCCGACCCCGTCGGCTACGCGCAGGTGTCACGTATATCGGCACACTGAGTCCTGCCGCGGACCGGACGGTTCCGTGGCTTTATCAGCGCTCTGGACTGCAGCCCGGGCAGATGTTGTCGTCGTTGAACTCAAAGTGCACGTCGCTCGGCTGTAGATGGTTGGACCTGCAGACAGTGCACAGGTCCCCGCCGCAGTTTCCGCAGCCCACGTAGCGGCCGCCGGCGTACTCGTAACGCCGCTTCTCAATCCATGGGGCATCACATGTCATACCGGGTCTCCCTTCAGCGAGATCATCTCCGTTCGCCTCGGGTTAACGAGTGCACCCACACGATGGTTGCAGGAGGCAGGACGTACAGCCGCCGAGGGTTCTCCGCGCCTGCGGCAGGCCTTGAGGGTGGCCGGGGCGGCCGGCGGCAGGCCACTCAGCGGCTCCCACTCGCCGCCGACAGCTCCGTCCACCCGCACACCCGCCCGCGGCTGCCGAGCGGATGCCAGATGGGTGCGGACGGTCCGCGCTGGACCAGGTCCTCGATCCGGGCGGCGACGGCCGGGACAGCGGCCGGCATCTCGGCGACGGCCGGGTTCTCCTCGGCGGCCAGCCGCAGGTCCGCCACCGCCGAGCGCACCCCGGGGGCCGCCATGCCGACCAGGACCACCAGTAGCCACGGGAAGGAGCGCCGGCGCCGCTCCCACGCCCGGCCCCGGCCGTCCGGACCCGATCGCTCCCACAGTCGGGCGCAGGCCGCCGGCTGCGCCGCGGTTTCCTCGGTGCCGACCCCGGGGCGGTGCCGTTCGACGCCGGCGCCTGGCGGATCCACTGGACCTGGGGCCCGGGCACCGGCGCTGGCCGCCCCGAGCACGACGGCCAGGGGACGATGCGGTGCTCACCGTGCTGCTCATCGGCCCTCGCTGTTGCCGCCGCCACGCTCGCGCGGCGCCGTTCCGGCGCCCGTGCCGCGGCTCAGGCCTCTGCTGACGGACCCTTTCAAGCACCAGGTCAGCGCGAGCGGCTGAGCAGCTCAGCCGTCTCGGCCCGTCGGTTCCAGGCGATGACGGCCAGCGGCACCATGAAGATGAACGGGGTCCCCGCGTTCTCGCCGTGCATCGCGGTGAGCTGGGTGACGAACGCGAACGCCAGGAAGACGATCAGTGCCGTCGCGGCCGGCCCGGCCAGCCGGCGGACCAGCAGGCCGACCGCTCCGGCCAGTTCCACCAGTCCGGTCAGGTACATGAACCAGTGGCCTGCCCCGATGGCGTCGAAAACGGTCGTGGCGGCGGGGAGCGCGAGCAGCTTGGGCAGCGCGCTGGCCAGGGCGAAGAAGAGCGCGAGCAGGATTCGCAGCGTCCAGACCACCCGGACCACGGCCGTGCTGGACTTCGTGGCGGTGGCGGTGGCGGTGGCGGTGGTCGTGGTGGCGGTGCTGGACATTTCAGGTCTCCCTGGTCGGCTGTCGTTGCTTTCTCGGGTTTGACCGCCGCTACCGCCTGAACTCATCGCTCTCGGGAGGAAAAGTCTTCCGGCAGCCCCACCTCCAGTACCGGCGGCTCGCCGCTGACCCCCGCCACCCCGGCCTGCGTGCCTACCGCTACCACGCCCTGCCCGGTCACACCGGCCACCGCGTCTTCGGCTCCTACGTCGAGAACGGCGCCTCCCCCCGGTGGCGGGCACCCGGCAGCGCGCGGAGGCGCCGGCCGCGTGCACGACCAGGAGCTCCGGGTCCAGGGCCCGTACGTTCCCCGGAACGACCAGCCGGATGAGGTCGAGCCGGCCTGCCGACCCCTGCGGCCCGCCCCTCTATCTCCAATGACCATTGTTCCTAGAATGGCCGCATGGAGCACATCGAAGCGATCGCCGCCCTGCACGACCCCGTGCGCCGCCGCCTCTACGCGTACGTGGCGGCCCAGGGCCGCGAGGTGGGCCGGAACGAGGCGGCGGAGGCCGTCGGGGTGGCGCGGACACTGGCGGCGCACCACCTGGAGAAGCTGGTCGAGGCCGGGCTGCTGGAGAGCGGCAGCCGCAGGCTCACCGGGCGGTCGGGGCCGGGGGCGGGGCGGCCGGCGAAGGTGTACACGCGGACGCGCGCCGAGCGGGTGGTCTCGCTGCCCGCGCGCGACTACCGGACGGCCGCCGAACTGCTCGCCGAGGCCGCCGAGCGGGCCGGGCTGGACGACGGGCTGCGCGCAGCCGCGCGGCGGCGGGGGGAGGTCGAGCGCGGAGCGGCCGCGCCCTGCGGGGGGCTCGACGAGGCCGTCGCGCTGCTGGCCGCCCGCGGGTACGAACCCCGCCTGGAGGAGGGGGCCATTCGCATGCGCAACTGCCCCTTCCACTCCGTCGCCGAGCGATTCCCGCCCCTCGTCTGCGGCATGAACCTCGCCCTCCTGGAGGGACTTCTCGGCGCGGACGGCGCCCTCCATGCCCGGATGGACGCCCGGCCCGGGGAGTGCTGCGTGGTGGTCGAGCCTTCTAAAAACAATATTGATTGACATAGAAAGAAGGCCCGTGCTGGGATGGCGCCATGACCTCCCACCACCTCGCCCAGTTCAACGTCGCCACGCTCCGCCACCCCGTCGACGACCCGCGCATCGCGCCGTTCGTCGATCTGGTCTCCCCGGTCAATGCCGCCGCCGACACCGCCCCCGGCTTCGTCTGGCGGCTCGCCGCGGACGGGAAGGACGACGCGACCGCCCTGCGCCCGGCGGGCGAGGACGTCATCGTCAACATGTCGGTGTGGGAGAGCCGGGAGGCGCTGTGGGAGTTCACCTACCGCAGCGGGCACCTGGAGGCGATGCGGCGGCGGCGTGAGTGGTTCGAGCGGAACGTCGAGGCGCACCTGGTCCTGTGGTGGGTCCCGGCCGGGCACCTGCCGGACGTCGACGAGGCCCTGGAGCGACTGGCCGACCTGCGCGCGAACGGCCCCTCCCCGCGCGCCTTCACCTTCAACTCCCCCCGTACTCCGGACGGAGCCGCACCGCACCCGGGCGCGTGAGCGGGCCGCTCCTCCGCCACCGCCGAGCGGACCCGGCGGCCGCCGTGCCGGCCAGGACCACCAGCAGCCGCGGGAACGAACGCCAGCGCTGCTCCTCGCCGGTGCCCACGGTGTACGCGGGCTCGGCGGCGGGCCGGTACACCCCAGCCTGGCCGGCGGGCAGCTCCGGGGCGGGGACGAGGCCGAGCGGGCCGCAGGCCTCGCCGCGGGCGCCGGCGACGAAGGCGGCGTGGATCCGGCCGACGTCGAGCAGGTGCTCGCGCCCGGCCCGCCCGGCGCCACAAGGGATGCCGGGCGGGCCGGTTCAGCGCAGCACCTCCAGCTCCGGCCAGTCGTCGCCGGGCCGATCGAGGAAGCCGGTGGGCCGCCCCGTCAGGTACCGCGCGAAGAAGGCGGCGACGGCGGTGCGCTGGGCGGCCAGGGAGCGCCGGGGGTCGACGGTGCCGATGAGTCCGGCCGCGTCGGGGACCGGGAGGCGGCGGACGAGCTGGGGCAGGAGGACCTGGAGGTCGGTGTACGAGCCGTGGGCGGCGTTCCGCAGCCGCAGGGCATGCCGGGGGCCGGTGGACGCCGCCCAGCACGAGGCCCAGCTCGGTTCGGTGCGCAGGGTCTTCGTGCCGGAGGCCATCAGCAGGAAGGGCTTGGCGAGGCCGCTGTCGGCGACGGGTTCAAGGAGGGCACCGTCGAGGTCGGCCGCCGCGCGGACGCGGGGCTCGTCGTGGGCGAGCTGGGCGGCGACGGAGCCGCCGAGAGACTGCCCGAGCACGCCGGTCCTGGCCGGGTCGGCGGCTTCGGCGAGCCCGTCCGGGAGCGGGTCGGTGCCGGTGTCGGTGCCGGTGTCGGGGCGGTCCCCGCGGGCGAGCCGGTCGAGTGCGCCGAGGACGAAACGGGCGTCGGCGAGGCGGGCCCGGGAGTGCCCGGCGAGGAGGGCGGCGACGACCTCTGGGGTGAGGTCGTCGGGGAGCGGGAGGGCGCGTTCGACACGGCCGCCGGGGAACTCGACCTGTTCGGCCTCGTACGTGGAGTCGAGGGTGACGACGAGGTGGCCGCGGCTCGCCAACTCCTCGACCAGGGTGGTGCCGAGGGCGCGCGAGCCGCCGTCGCCGGGGGAGAACAGCACCACGGGCAGCCGGCCGGCGCGGCGGGCGACGGGCGCGCCGGTGCGGGCGTGGGTCCTGATCCCCCGCCAGTCGGCGGCGCCGGCGGGGACACCGAGGGCCGGTGCGGAGTGCGCGTCCCAGTCGGCCGCCGCGGCCGGGGGCAGCCAGGGGGCCGTCGGGTGCCCGGCGCCGGGTTCCGCCGGGTACCAGAGGCCGGCCATGAGCTCCCGGTAGGGCTTGGCGGGGAGGAGGGGGTCGGGGCGGCTGTCGTCGACCAGGTGCAGCGCGACGGTGCCGACGGGCCAGGGCCCGGTGGGCGCGGGCAGGCACAGCGGGACGGGGGCGGCGGGGCCGTGTCCCCCGGCCGGGGCGGCGGGGCGGCTTCCCGGGGTGGGGGCCGGGGCGGCGGCCACGGTGGCGAGCGCGGCGACGCCGAGCGTGCCGAGCAGGGCGCGGCGGGTCGGGGGCGTGGGCGGGGACATGGGCGGGCTCCTCGGGTGGTGCGGCTGCGGGGTCGCCACCAGGGTTCCGCCGCCGGGGGGTGCGGGGCGCCCTGCCGGGGGACGATCCCGCCGGTGGGTGCGGGTCGCCCCGGCGCGCGTTCGCTCCTCCGCGCGGAGGAGCCCCCGGTGTCCCGGGGTCTCCCCCCGGTGTCCGCCGGCGGGCGGACGCCTTCGCGGGCGCGAGGGCCCTACCGTGGGGCTCCGGCGAGGACGCCGGACGACGCGGACGCGAGGACGGACACGATGACCGAGACCGGCGCGGTACGGACGGGCCCGCCGGGAGCCCTTGCCCGGCTGCCGGGGCGGGTGCCGCCCCTGGTGGCGGACGCCGCGCTCGCGGCGGCCCTGTTCCTGGTGACACTCGGGCCGGGGCGGGTGGCGAACGGTACGGGCTTCGCGCTGCAGACCGCCCTGGTGCTGCCGTTGGTGTGGCGGCGGCGGGCGCCCCGGGCCGCGTTCGGGGCGATCGCCGCCGCGGCGCTCGCGCAGTGGCTGCTGGGTGTTCAGCTGCCCGCCGACGCGGCGTTGCTGGTCGCCCTCGGGACGGTGACCGCGCGGGCGCCGTACCGGTCGGCGTGGGCGGCCGCTCTGGTGGCGGTGGCCGGGGCGGTGCTGGCGGCGGCGCGCTGGGCGCCCGAGGGCCGGTTCCCCGCCTCGGCCGCCGCGATGACGGCGGCGGTCGCCGCGAGCGCGCTGCTCGGGGCGAACGCCCGGATCCGGTGGGCCGCGCGGGCGGAGCGGCTGGCGCGGCTGGAACTGGACCGCGACGAGCGGGAGCGCCGGGCGGTGGAGGAGGAACGCGCCCGGATCGCAAGGGAGTTGCACGACAGCGTGACGCACGGCCTGTCAGTGGTGGTGGCGCTGGCGGACGCGCTCGGGCACGCGAGGCCGGCCGACGCCTGCGCCGTGACGGCCCGGATCGCGGAGACCGGGCGGCAGGCGCTGACCGACATGCGGCGGGCGCTGGGCCTGCTCCAGGACGCCGGTCCCGACGCCGGCCCCCACACGGGGCCCGGGGACGACCGGCGGTCGCCGCCGGGGATCGGGCAGCTCAGGGCGTTGTGCGAGCAGATGGAGGCGGCGGGCCTCGTGACCCGGCTGCGGGTGGACGGCGAGGCGGCCGGGGTGCCGGCCGCGGCGCAGTTGACGGTGCACCGGCTCGTCCAGGAGTCGCTGACCAACGCGCTGCGCCACGCGCCGCAGGGGTCGCGCGCCGAGGTGCGGGTGTCCTGCGCGCCGGGGGCGGTCACGGTCGAGGTGACCGACGACGGGCGGGCCGCAGGGACCGGGCGGCCGGGATCCGCCGGGTCCGGGCGGGGTCTCACGGGGATGCGGGAGCGCGCCGCGGCCTTCGGCGGGGTGCTGGAGGCGGGCCCGCGGCCGGGCGGCGGCTGGCGGGTCTTCGTACGGCTGGATCCCGGGGGCGCGCCGTGAGCGTCCGGGTGCTGCTGGTGGACGACGAGGAGCTGCTGCGGCTGGCGTTCGGCATGATCCTGCGCGCCGAGCCGGACATGGAGCCGGTCGGGGAGGCGGCCGACGGGGCGGCGGCGGTGGAGCTGGCGCGGCGGCTGCGGCCGGACGTGGTGCTGATGGACGTGCGGATGCCGGGCACCGACGGCATCGGGGCGACCCGGCGCCTGCTGCGCGAGGTGCCCGGGACGCGGGTGCTGGTGCTCACGACCTTCGACCTGGAGGCGTACGCCGTCGAGGCGCTGCGCGCCGGGGCCTCCGGCTTCCTGCTGAAGAACAGCCGGCCGGAGGAACTGCTGGGGGCGATCCGCGACGTGGCCCGGGGGGACGCCGTGGTCTCCCCTCGGGTGACCCGGCTGCTGCTGGACCGCTTCGCCCACCGGCTCCCCGCCGCCCGAGACGGCGGCGGAGGCGACGCGGAGCGGCTGCGCGTGCTGACCGCGCGCGAGCGGGAGGTCCTGCTGGGGGCCGCCCGCGGCCTGACCAACACGGAACTCGCCGCCGCCCTCGGTCTCGCGGAGCCCACGGTGAAGAAGCATCTCGGCCGGGTCATGGCCAAGCTGGGCCTGCGGGACCGGGTACAGGCGGTGATCTTCGCGTACGAGTGCGGGCTGGTCGGGCCGAGGTAGGCGCGAGCGGCTGCCGGGCGGGGGCCGTCCCCTCCGCCGCCGTCGGTCCGCCCGCCGGGTCCCCGCGCGCCGCCGCTCGGCCCGTCGGGAGCCGCTGGCGCGCCCGTGGCGAAGCAGCCCGTCCGGGCGCACGGTGTCTTCCCTGCCTTCGGCGAAGTGGTGGGTGGTCAGCGGGAGCGCGGCCTGCCGACCTCTTGGATCCTGCCGACCTTCGGGGCCTGCCGGACCCGGCTACGGCCGGTACCGGTCGGCGAGGTCGCCGTAGCCGCCCGCTGTCCAGACCGCCTTGCGGAACTCCGCGAGGCCGAGCGACCCGGTGCCCTGTCCGGCGGCGGGCGGGAAGTGCGTGGTGCCGCAACGGGCGCAGTACCAGGCCTGGTTCCAGAGCCGTTCGGCCCGGGGCCGGCCTGCCAGGTGCCGCCGCCTGGCGAGGAACAGTGCGGTCGCGCCCGCCAGCAGGGCGATCGCGACGGCCAGGATCAGACACGACCCCCAGAGCGGGACCAGCGCGTCGTTCGCGTCGGCGAGCGCGGCCGCCGTGTGCGTGGCCGGGGAAGCCGGAGCGGCCTTCGGAAGGTCGCCCGGGAGGAGGTCGGTGGGGAAGTCGTTCGGGAACCCCGGGTGCGCGGTCACCCAGTCCGGCGGCGAGAGGTCGGGCTTCCGGGCGACGGGCGCGTCGCGCGGCATGGTCCCCTGGACGAAGGTGAAGACCGCCCCGACCAGCGTCACGAAGCCCAGGGATGCCAGCGTCTGGACCGCCGTGCCGACCGCGGGCGGCGCGGGCGCCAGGGCCCGGCCGAGGGCGGAGACCTCCTCGCGGGTCTCAACGCGGCCGTCGCGGCCGGAGGAGCGCACGGTGACGTTCCGCCGCTCGCCCAGGTGGACCGCCGGCACACTGCGGACCTGGTCGGTCAGCGCGCAGCTCGGGCAGGGCGTCAGGGCACCGGGCGGCGGTGGCGCAAAGACGGCGTCGTTGATCGGCATGTACGGAAATCCCCCCAGGAGCAACGATGGTCGGGCGACCGTTCGTATCCGGGTGGACGCAGCCGCACGGCCTCCGGTTGCCACTGCCCCGACCGCCCCCGTGCCCGCCGCTGCGCACCACCTGCTCCGGAAGGCGGCCACGCCGCCCGACCGCCGCCCTTCCTTCAACACGATGGGCACGGGCGGGCAGAGACGCCTTGGAGAGTCTCCGGCGGGCGACGGGCCATCGTCGCCTACCGCGGCCGCGTCCACCCGGCCGTCGACCGGGACTCCGCCGACGCGATCGACGAGGCCGTCGCCGACCCCGGTCGGGCGCGTAGTAGGCCACCCGTACGACCCGGACGGTCTCGCCGGCGGTGTCGTCCGACAGGCGGTCATGACCGTTTGACGGGCGATATTGACCGGTGCAGTCGAACTGTCGGTACGGTCAGCTCATGGAAGAGCTGCCCGAGGGCGTGGACCGCGACATCCTGGACCGCCGGATAGGCCGTGCGATCAGGGCGATCCGGGACGCGTCCGGCTGCACGCTCCATGAAGCACTCGACGTATTCACACAGCGGTACGAGGAGCTCCGCCGTGATCGGCCTGGTGACTTCCAGCTGAGCCGCGAGGAGTACAGCCGGGACGTCTACACCTGATCCGATCGAACTCGCCGGGCAGTCGGTCAAGGTCGCCTGTCAGCGGACACGGGTGACCGAGCAGACCGGCCAGGAGGCCACCCGCGGGAGCCGGCACGTCGTCGACGCGGTGACGGCACCGCCGGCGTGCGAGCGGCTCGCTGATGAGGCGCTCGCCCTGCTGGCCGCCGAGGAAGAGGCCACGGCCGAAGGCCGGCTCGGTGCCGTCCGGCGGATGCGTACCGGCCCGCACGACGCCGTCGGCCTGCTGATGGAGACCGTCCAGGTGCCACCGTCCACGGGAGCACCGCCCTTGGCATCGACGGTGCGGTCAGCCGCGGCGCCGACGGCGCATCCGTGACCCTGCTGCCCGGCCTGCGCTCGCAGCAGGAGCTGCTCCTGGACGCCTGGGAGCTCGCGCGGGACGCGGTCGATCGCCTCGCCCTTCAACCCGCCGAGCGCTGAACCACGGGCCCACCCGGCCGCTCATGAGAGTGGGCCCGAGACGCATCAACTCACGGGAGGATGCCCCGCGCGCCCAGCGGACCGCTCGGCTGCTCCGTTCCGGTGTGTTTTGAAAGATCCTGTCGATTGATCATGCGTTGAGCAGGGGACTTGCAGGATCTGGGACTTGAGATCCTGGTTGTCTGGCCTGTGGTTCTGCTGCCGTGATTGATCGTTCATGGGCTGTGGCCTGAGGGTTTGCAGAATCTGGGACCGATGTTCGGGTCGGTCGGGAGAACCTGTGGGTGGTCAGGGAAGCAGGGGCTGGCCGTTCTGCCCGCGGACGGCTCGGTAGCCTCGCCCGATGCGCATCCTGTTCACGTTCATCGGTGGCAGCGGCCACTTCCGCCCCCTCATCCCGGTGGCCCGCGCGGCGCAGGCCGCCGGGCACACCGTCGCGGTCGCGGGCAGCGGCGGCAGAACGGCCGAGATCACGGCGGCCGGGTTCACCGCCTTCGCCACCAGCGAGCCGCGGGTGAGTACGGCGGGTTCCGCGGGCGCGGCGGCCGTGCCCGTCGACGTACCCGATCCGGCGGCTGACCTGCGGCAGCTCGCCGAGGGCTTCGCCCGGCGCGGCGGGAGACGGCAGGCTGCTGCGGTGCTGGACATCGCCCGCGATTGGAAGCCCGATGTCCTGGTGCGCGACGAGGTCGACTTCGGCAGCTCGATCGCGGCCGAGGTGCTCGGGATACCCTGTGCGACCGTCATCGTGCTGGCCGCCGGGGGCTTCCTTCGCAAGGAGGTCGTCGCGGGGCCGCTGCACGAGCTGCGCTCCGAGTACGGGCTGCCGGCCGACCCCGGGCTCGCGATGCTGGACCGGGACGTGGTCCTGTCGCCGTCCCCGCACGCCTTCCGGGACCCGCGCTTCCCGTTGCCCGCCCACGCGTTCGCGTTCCGGCCGGGCCCGGCCGTTCCCGCAGCCCCTGTGCGGGACACCCCCACCGTGTACTTCACGCTCGGCACCGTCTACACCAGCACCGAGCTGTTCGCCCGGGTCCTGAGCGGGCTCCAGGGACTCGCGGCGAACGTGGTCACGACGGTCGGCTCCCAGGTCGACCCCGCGCTGTTCGGGCCAATGCCGCCGAACGTTCGGATCGAGCGCTTCGTCCCGCAGGATCAACTGCTGCCGCAGTGCAGCCTGGTGGTCTCGCACGGCGGCTCCGGCAGCCTGCTCGGCACGCTCGCCCACGGCCTGCCCTCGGTGCTGCTGCCGCTCGGCGCGGACCAGCCGTACAACGCGCGGCGGTGCGTCGAACTCGGTACCGCCCGGGCGCTGGAGCCGGTCACCGTGACCCCGGACGAGGTGCGCGAGACGGTGTCGGCGGTACTGGCCGATGAAGGCTACCGCCATGCCGCCGAGCGGCTTCAGCGCGAGACCAACGCCCTGCCCGGACCGGAGCAGACCGTTCCCCTGCTCGAAGCACTCCGCTGAGCATCCCGCGTCCCCGTATCGGCCCCGCCCGCTGACGGCCCCGCACGTCGTGGCGGTTGGAAGGTACGGCCGGGCTGGACGCGGCTGCCGCCGAGCTCGGCCTGCCCCGCCGCCCGGAGCCGGGACGTGCGTGGGTCCGCTGGCCGCACCGTCCGGCCCTCGGCGGCGGCCACGCGTTTCCCCCGGACAGAAGGATCGGTACCGCACTGCCGCGCCGCGGTCCCGACCCGCGATCCGACCCGGCGGCCCGGGACGCCCCGGCGGCTGCGCGCGGTCGGCCGGTGCTCTGCGGGGTGGCCGTTCTGGTTCTGTTCGGAGCGGAGCGGCTCCTGGTGGCCGAGGCCGATCTCGGCGGTGCTCCCGTCGGCGAGTCGCAGGGTCTCCTTGTGTCTGCGCGGCACGTTGAGGTGCCCTTCCAGCTCGCGGTACTGGGTGGCTGCGGCGAGGTTTCGGGCCTCTTTCCCCGCGTGTGTCACCTTCGCGGCCGGCATTTTCGGGCGTTCGGTCAGTTCCGGTCGGCGACGCCGGCCTCCAGGACGGAGACCACGGCGAACAGCGAGAAGCAGACGGCGCCGAGGCCGACCAGGACCCGGGCCGCGACCGTCACGTCCGGGTCGGCCGACTCGAACAGGAACGCCGACATGAACAGGCACAGCAGTGTGGTGCCGATCGGGAGCAGCGCGGCGCGGCCGGCCGGCGGCGCGGCACGGCGCCAGCCGAGGGCGAGCAGCAGCACCGCGCTCAGCACTGTCCAGCACAGCAGACCCAGCCCGATCTGCACGTACCCGGTGGCCAGTTGACCGGGCCGGGGGTCCAAGGCGACGACGACCAGGCCCCCGGTGATGTCCATGGCGCCGAGCACGGCGGCCGGGACGAGCCACCAGACCCGCTCCCGCCGGGTGTAGGTGTTCCGGATCTGCCGCAGCAGGGTGATCACCAGCCCGATCAGGGCGGTGCAGACGATCGCCTGGTCGACCACCACGTGCCCGGCCGTGAAGCGCCCGTCCGAGTCCCCGCCGCCCCCGTTGGCCAGCATGACGGTCGCCCACGCCCAGGCGGCGGCGGCCGCAAGGACCGGGACCGCCACCAGCGCCCGGGCCGCGGACCGGCCGAACGGCGCGGGCGAGCGCGGCGGGGAACCCTCCGGCAGGACGGCGTTCTGCCCGATCAGCGTGAAGCGGGTGGCGACCGCGGCCACCGACGAGACGCACACGCAGACCAGGCCGATGCCGAGGACCACGCTGCCGGCCACGAAGTCGGCCACCGGCCGGTGGCTCTCCGCCAGCAGGCCCAGCCCGTAGCCGACGGCGGCCCCGGACACCGCGAAGCCGAACGCCGGGTAGCCGATCCGGTCCAACGCGCCGAAACGGCCGATCAGTTGCCGCACGACGGTCGCCGCGACGGCGAACAGGCAGAGACAGACGGCGGCCAGGAAGACCAGCGTCAGGCCCGCGACCCGGGCGCTCGGCCCGGTGGAGTGCGCGAGGACGTAGCCGCCGAGCGAGGCCGACACCGCGCCCATGAGCAGCGGAATCGCCCGGAGCAGCACGCTCATTCCGTGGTTCACCAGGTCTCCTCGTTCCCTCGCGCTCGCCGGTTCCGGGCGGCAGTCAGTGTTCAGCCCACCGGGTCTTCGGCCGGGACCCCGGCGGCGGGTGTCCACGGATTTCGTCCGATCGGCTCACGGCTGCTCCGTCCCGGCTGTTTGGAAAGATCTTGTTAATTGATCATGTGTTGGCCATTGGACTTGCAGAATCCGGGACTGCTGTTCAGCCCAGTTGGGAAAACCAAAAGGCGGGGGAAGGGATCGCCCCTCGACGCTGTTGATCTTGATTCAGCAGGGAGACCACCTGGACCCCTACCGGTCCCGCGCGGCCGCCATGCCTCCAGGGACCAAAAGAGGGGAAGCCGCCGCTGCATCCTGCGTCGGTGGCTTCGACGAGTGGTTGCCCTTGTGGCGCTCAGTCGTGAATCGACCAGGTGTCCCTCGGCAGCCAGTGGGAGAGGTCGTCGAGAGCCTCGGCCGGGTAGAAGATCGGCCGGGTGAGGAGCCGGTCGCCTTCCCGCTGCACGTTGACCGTCACGCCCAGGGACCGCGAGGCGGGCACGCCGGCGCTCATGTAGGCGAGCTCGGTGTCCGGCGGCCGCTGCTCGGCACGCTCGGTCATCCACCGCTCCACCACAGAGGGCACCTGCCCGACCAGCGGCACGCCGTCCGCGAGGACCTGGGGCCCGCACAGGGCGTCGACCACGACACCCGTGAGCCGCTGGCCGTCGTAGTACAGGTGGAGGCCGAACTCGCGGTAGGTGGCCTCGACGAGCTCCCAGGCGTTGCCACGGCCCGTGAACCTGCGGTGCCCGGTGTCCGCCGTCATTCCGCTGACCGTGTCCTCGACCTCCGCCGCGCGCATCCCGAAGCGCAGCGGTCCCACGCTCACGTACGGGTCCAGCGTCCACTGCGGCCGCTCGTCGTCCGGCACCACGTGCCACCATCCCTTGAACATGATCACGGACCCTACGCGCGACCGCTGACACCGGGCACAGGCCAGGGGCACAGTTGGTCGCCCGCCCCGGCTCCGCAGGCGTTCTGGAAGGCGGTCAGCGGGGCCTAGGGGAGGCTCTGCTGACCGTGGACCTGCACGCGTTTGCCGCGGCCCGCGGGGGCCGGCCCGTCCTGTTGCCCGCCAGCCGCCTGGTCGGGGGATGGCGCGGGGAGTTCGAGGACGGTGAAGGCGTTGTCGAGTGCGGTCCGGGCGGTGCGGGCGTGGCGGACGAACACCAGGACCTGGCCGCTGTCGAGTTCCTGCAGGGCCTGCTGGGCGTGTTCGCCGCCGCCGAGGCCGCGTCGCAGGGCGCGGGCCTCGTCCCGTAGGGCGGGGAGTTCTTCTTCGAGGCGGCGTCGGCGGTGTTCGGCCTGGCGGCAGGCCGGGCTGCAGTGGAGGGCGGGGCGGCCGGTGGCGGCCTTCGGCAGGTCGCGGCCGCACCCGGGCCGGGCGCAGGCCGGCCTGCTGGCCGAGGGTTACGTCACACGGCAGATTCTGACGAAACGTCGGCCGCGGTGGCAACGGCCCCCAGCGCGCGCCGGGGCCCTCGCACTGCCCCGCCCCGGGCGTTGAGCGCATGGTCGTCGTCCGGCCCGCTGCGCCCCCGCCCCCGGCTCGGCAGCCTGCGGTCGCGGCCGAAGCCTTCGCCGCGGCTGCCGTCCGGGACCGGGACGTTCGTCGACACCTTCCGGGTGGATCACCGCAGCATGGGCTCCCGGCGCTGCTTCGGCACCCAGCGCGCTGCCCAGGGGGAGGGCATGGTCACCACATGCGGTCCCGCCACTCCGCGGTGGGGAGATAGGTCTCGGAGTGGTCGCCGATCCGCTCCGCCCAACGGGAGTCGACGAGCATCGCCCTCGTGAGGAGTACGTCACCGGCCCGTTGGGTGGAGCCGAGGAACCCCAACTCCTCCGAGGCCAGGTCCCCCAGCTGGGTGTGCTGCAGGTAGACGTCGTGGGTGTCGGCGTGCGCGGTGAGGTCGGCCACCAGCTCGGACGGCACACGCCCCACCAACGGCAGACCGTCCAGGAAGACCTGGGGACCGCGCCGCGCGTCGAACGCCACGCCCACCAGGCGCCCGGCGTCGAAGTACGCGGTGACGGCCGCCAAGGCCGGCACGCGAGGGAGATTGAACTCGCTGCTCACCACGGACCCGTAGTGCGGTCGGACCCTTCTCCACGGGCTGGGCACGAGCTCGCCGACGAGTGCCTGCTCGGCCTCCTCGGCCGTCATCCCGAACCGCAGCGGGCCTACCCGGCGGAGCGGCTCCGATGTCCACCGGATCCGCTCGTCCGCCGCGACAACATCCCAGCTCACGTGTCCCGCACCCTTCTCGCTGCCGGCCCCGGGAATCCCGGACCGGCTGGCTCTTCCAGCTCGGGGGAGCGTACGGCGGGACAGTGACAGCCCGTACCGGCGAGCACTTCACCGCGCTGGTCAGGATCACTTGGCAATCGGTCAGGACCGCGTGTCAGAGGACATCGGGCTCAGCCCCGCGCTCGACCCGAGGCCCTGACCGGGTACCCGCCGGTGGCCCTGATCGTCACCGGCGCCGGAGCGATGTCCTGGTCAGTCTTCTAGGGTCCGACCAGATGTTGAGACTGCCGTCCTCGACGACCCACTCGTGGTGGCCGAGCCTGCGGCCGATCTCCTCGAACCGGCTCAGCCGCGCCGGGCCAATGGGGATGAAGTACACCTTCATCGCCCGCTCAGGCCCCGGAGGACTCGCGCACCGTCAGGTCCGGCAGGAGGTCCAGGTGGTGCACCGGCAGGGCGGGGCCGGTGGCGGCCAGCCGGCGGACCAGGAGGTCCACCGCGGCGGCGCCTACGGCGCGCTTGGGCGGGGCCACGGCGGTCAGCGGCGGGGCGCCGAGGGCGGCGAACACGTCGTCGTAGGCGACCAGGGCGAGGTCCTCGGGGATCCGTACGCCGCGGGTGCGCAGCAGGGGCAGCAGTTGCAGGGCGTCCTGGTCGTTGTGCACGAGGGCGGCGCGGACCCCGTCGGCGACCGCCTCGGCGAGCCGGGCGGCGACGGAGTCGACGCCGGCGGCCGGGGTGCGGACGTCGATGACGGGTTCGGCGGGCAGGTCGAGGGCGCGGCAGGCGTCGGTGTAGCCCAGGCGGACCTGGTAGGCCGTCCAGGTGTCGGTGCGGGCCGCCAGGGCCACCCGGCGGTGGCCGAGGGAGGTGAGGTGGCGCAAGGCGAGCAGGACGCCGTGGCGGTGGTCGGAGCCGACCGCGTCGAGGGCCGCGGCGGGGCTGCCGGGGGCCGGGCGTCGTTCCAGCAGGACGGCGGGGACGGGGAGTTCGGCCGCCCAGGCGTGGTCCTCGGGGCGGTCGGCGGCGGTCCAGTTCGGGGCGAGCAGAAGGCCCTGGGCGCCGGAGGCGAGGAGCTGGTCGACCTGGACGCGGTCGGCGCTGGCCTCGTAGGAGGAGATGCCGAGGACCAGGTGCGCGCCGGCCTCGGCAGCGGCGGTGCGCGCGCCGGCGATGACCTCGTCGAAGTACTGCACCACGGCGGGGACGAGCAGGCCCAGGGTGGGGGCCTCGACGGGCCGGGGCGGCACGGGGGCGGGGGCGTCCGCGGGGCCGCCGAAGGAGACGGAGCCGTGGGTGCGGCGGAGCAGGCCCGCGTCGGCGAGGCTCGCGACGTCCCGGCGGACGGTGACGGCGGGCAGGCCGAGCCGCTCGGCGAGGTCCACCACCCGGACGGTGCCCAGGCCGCGCACCGTGTCGAGGATGCGGGCGCGGCGATCGTCCGCCGGGATCGGCATGGCACTCCCTGTCGGTGGGCCGGTCTGTCGAGGTGGACAGGAACCTACCATTCGGTCACCGGGCGGACGGCCGGTGCGGGGTCCCCGCGGGCCCGGGCCGGGGCCGGCGCGCGCCCGCGGGGCGGGAGGGGTCAGGAGCCGTAGCGCTCCTCGGGGACGGCGGGGCCGAGGTCGGGGCCCTCGACCAGTTCGACGCGGTCGCCCGGGCGGTGGAGTTCGAGGACCAGCAGCTCGTTGGCGCCGGCCCGCCAGAGCGGCGCGGGGGCGTAGAGGGTGCGCTGCGGGCCGCGGTCCCAGTAGCGGCCGAGCGCGAAGCCGTTCAGCCAGACCATGCCCTTGGTGAAGCCGGGCAGGGCGAGGAAGCCGTCGGCGGGGGTGTCGACGGTCAGTTCGGCGCGGTGGAAGCCGGGGCCGTCGGCGGTGGAGGGCGCGCCGAGGGCGAGGGCCGTCAGGTCGTCGAGGGGCAGCGGGCGTATCTCCCAGCCGAACTGGTACTGCCGGTCGACCCGGACACCGCCGGTGATGCCCTTGGGGTCGTGCAGCAGCGGGCCGTAGTTGATCCGGCCGAGGTTCTCGACGAGCAGTTCCAGGACGGCGCCGCCCTCGGGCACCCGCAGCGGCAGGGCCTGTTCGGGGTGGTTGCGGTCGAGGACGCCGAGGGGTTCGCCGTCGAGGAAGACCTGGGCGCGGTCGGCGAGGCCGTCCACCCGCAGTTCACCGTGGGCGAGCGGGCCGCGCAGGCGGGTGCGGTAGTGGATGAGGCCGAGGTTCTGGCCGAGCCGCTCCATCGGGAGGGGCTCGGGGAGGTGGTGCGCGGTGGAGAGTTCGCCGAGGGCGCCGCCGGCGCCGAGCAGCGGGCGGCCGGCGGTGACGGGGGCGCTGCGGGGGGCGAGGCGGGCGGGCAGCGGCGGCAGCGGGTGGGGGTTGGGGCCGAGGTGGCGTTCGATCACCGCGCGGAAGAGGTGGAACTTCTCGGTGAGTTCGCCGGCTTCGCCGACCGGGGCGTCGTAGTCGTAGCTGGTGACGTCCGGCTGGTAGCTCGTGCCGTCGTGGTTGGCGCCGTTCCACCAGCCGAAGTTGGTGCCGCCGTGGCCCATGTACATGTTGACGGAGGCGCCGGCGGCGAGCTGGGCGTCGAGGACCTCGGCGGCGTCCTCGGCGTCGCGCACGTGGTGCGGTGCGCCCCAGTGGTCGAACCAGCCGCACCAGTACTCCATGGTGACCAGCGGGCCGACCGGCTGGTGGCGGCGCAGGCAGGCGAGGGACTCCTCGGGGCGGGAGCCGAAGGTGCCGGTGGTGAGGAGTCCGGGCACCCGGCCGCCGAGCTGGAAGCCGTCCTCGGCACCGTCGGCGGTGAACAGCAGGACGTCGACGCCGCGGGCGACCAGGGCGTCCCTCAGATGTTCGAGGTAGGCGGTGTCGTTGCCGTAGCTGCCGTACTCGTTCTCCACGGCGACGGCGACCACCGGGCCGCCGTGGGAGGAGAGCAGCGGGAGCAGTACGGGCACCAGGTGGTCGAACCAGGCGTCCACGGCGGCGAGGAAGGGCGGGTCGAGGCGGCGCAGCCGCATCGCGGGGTCGGCGAGCAGCCAGCCGGGCAGGCCGCCGAACTCCCATTCGGCGCAGATGTAGGGGCCCGGGCGGACGATGACGTCGAGGCCGAGGTCGCCGGCGGCGCGGACGAAGGCGGCGAGGTCGCGGTCGCCGGTGAAGTCGGCGCGGCCCGGGGCGGGCTGGTGGAAGTTCCAGGCGACGTAGGTCTCGACGGTGTTGACGCCCATGGCGCGCAGCCGGGTGAGGCGGTCGGTCCACTGTTGGGGGCGGATGCGGAAGTAGTGGACGGCGGCGGAGACGATCCGGTGCGGACGTCCGCCGCGCAGGAAGGTGTCGCCGTCGGTGGTGAGGGCGGGGTGGGGGGCCTGGTCGGCCATCGGGTCCTCCGCGGGAGGGGAGCGGGAGTGAGGGGGGTGTGGGGACCTCGGTGGGTCCGGGCGCACAGCTGCGCGGGTGGCCGCGGGCGGATCGGCGGCGGCCACCGTGGTCACCCTAGGAGTTCGGTGATCGCACGGTCAATCGATCGACGATCATCGGCTTTATTGATCAATTTCCGATCGAACGATACTCTTCGATCGGAATATCATCGGCTGACCGCTTCCGGACGACGCGTCGGCCGGCACGACGGATGGAGGCCGGAATGGCCATCTCGGGGGAAGAGCGCCGCAGGCTGATCGTGTCGGCCGTCGGCGAGCTCGGCGGGCGGGTCCGCCTCACGGAGCTGGCCGACCGGCTGGGCATCCCGGCCGTGACGGTCCGCCGGGACGTCGCCGCGCTCGCCGACGCCGGCCGGCTCTCCCGCTCGCACGGCTTCGTCTCCCTGGAACGCCCGGACGACGGCGCCCGGCCGCCGCTCGCCCCCGGCCCCGGGCAGGGCCGCGCCCTCGGCCTGCTGGTGCCCTCGGTCGGCTCCTACTTCGACGAGGTGATCGCCGGGGCCCGGGCCGCCGCCGCGGCCGCCGGGGCCCGGCTGGTCCTGGGCATCGCCCCGTACGGGGCGGGCGGCGACCGGCTACAGGCCGAACGCCTGCTGGAGTCCGGAGCCGAGGGCCTGCTGCTGGCCCCGGGGCTGGTCCCGGGCCGGACGGCCGAGGACTACGCCTGGCTGGACGCCCTGCCGGTGCCCGCCGTGCTGGTGGAGCGCCGTTCCCCCACCCCGGACGGCCCCGGGGCCGGACTGGACACCGTGGCCTCCGACCACCGGCACGGGGTCCTGAGCGCCCTGCGCCACCTGGCCGGGCTCGGCCACGGGAGCGTGCTGCTGGCCGCCCGCGGCGACTCCTGGACGGCCGCCGAGGTGCGGGCCGGATACCGGGAGGGCACCCGGCTGCTCGGACTGCCCGACCTGCCGGCGCTGGACATGCTCGGGCCGGGCAACCTGCCGGCCGATCCCGAGCCGCTGGTGGCACGGATCGCCGAGGCCGCGCGGTCCGGGACCCGGGCGCTGCTCGTCCACAACGACCAGGACGCGCTGCGGCTGGCGCCGCTGCTGCGCGCGCACGGCCTGGCGGTGCCCGCGGACGTGGCACTGGTCGCCTACGACGACGTCTTCGCCGCGCTCGCCGCGCCCCCGCTGACCGCCGTCGCCCCGCCCAAGCACGCGGTGGGCGCGGCGGCCGTCGACCTGCTGCTGCGCCGCCTGGCGGCGGGCGCCGAGCTGCCGGTGCACCGCACGGCGCTGCTCCCGGTCCTGCGCGTGCGCGCTTCCTGCGGGGCCGAGCGGACGGCCCCGCGGACGGGCGCCGCGACCCTGGGGTGAGGGGCGCGGCGCCGCCTCGGCCGGACAGGGCCTGAGGAACCCGTGTGCGCCCTCAGCCCGGCAGCAGCGCGGACAGGTGGCGCGCCCCGCCGCCCAGCCGCGGTGCCAGGGGCGCGGCGCGCGGGTGCCAGGGGGCCTCGTACTCCCAGGCCGCCCAGGTGCCGGGCGGCAGCAGGTGCAGGCAGTCGGCGATCGGCAGCACTCCGGTGCCGAGCGGCAGCGGGGTGAGGTCGTCCGCCGAGGCGACGTCCTTGACCTGCGCGTAGCCGAGGTGGGGGCCGAGCGCGCGGTGGGTCCGTGCCGGGGTCTCGCCGGCCAGCCAGGTGTGCAGCAGGTCCCAGAGCGCTCCGACCGCGGGGTGGTCCACCCGGTTCAGCAGGGGTGCCAGGGCTGCCCCGGCGCGGTGGGAGTCGTGGGTCTCGACGAGGATCCGCACGCCGAGGGCCGCCGCCCGCGGGGCCGCCGCGCGCAGGCGGCGGACCGCGCGCTCGTCGGCCTCGGCCGCCGGGCCGGGGCCGCCGTGCGGGAAGACCCGCAGGTGGCGGCAGCCGAGGTCGGCGGCCAGCCGCAGGTGGGCGGTCAGCGCGGCGAGCACCGGCGCGTCCGGCCCGGGCGCGGCGACGCCGACGTAGGAGGCGAGGGTCAGCGGGAGGACCCCGGCGGTGGACAGCAGGCGGGCGGCGCGGCGGCGTTCGTCCGCGTCCAGCCCGAGGCGGACCGGCTGGTCGTCGGCGCAGCGCAGTTCGAGGCCGTGCCAGCCGTGTTCGGCGGCGAGGGCGGCGGCCCGGTCGAGCGGCGTCCCGGGCAGGCCGAGGGTGGCGAGGGCGAGGGGCACGGCGGTTCAGTCCCCTTCGGCGGGGTGGACGGTGACGGCGGCGGGTGCCAGGCGGATCCGCAGGCCCGGTGCGCCGACGAGGCGGACGGTCAGCAGGACGGCCTCCGGGTCCTGCCCGTCCGGCCGGGCCGTCAGCTCGACGGTGTCCGCGAGCGCCGGCGGCCGCGCGACGGCGGTGAGCCGGGCGGCGCAGGCGAACAGGGCCGGGCCGTCGGCGGGAAGCTCGCCGGTGAGCACCGGCAGGGCGGCCTCGGGGCCGAACGCGGTACCGCCGGGGACGTGCTCGGCGCCGGCGGTGGTGAAGCCGCGCAGGGCGTGCAGCTCCGAGGCGAGCCCGCCGTCGGCCCGCACACCGGCACCGGCGCGCTGCCCGGCACCCCGGCCCGCGACGGCCCAGCCGGTCTGGGTGACCGGGGTGCCGGCCGGCCCGCCGGTGACCAGGTGGGCCCGGAACTCCTCGGCGCCGTGGGCCAGGGTGAGCGAGGTGACGGTGACGCCGGGCAGTTCACGGCCGCCGACGCGCGGGTGCCAGCGGGAGGCGGCCCAGCCGGGCCCGGTGCCGAGCGGGTGGACGCGGCCGCGTTCGGTGGGTCCGGCGTCGGTCAGCAGGGCGAGGTGGTTGTCGGCGGGGCCCTCGAAGGCCGGCCCGGTGGCGGTGGAGTGGGCGAGCCGCGCGTAGTACGGGTCGTCCGGGCCCACGGCGTCGGCGGGCTGGTCGTCGCTGCCGTGGTTGTGCAGCCGGACCAGGCCGTCGGCGGCGGTGGACTGCACCAGCCAGCCGGGCCCGTGCAGGGCGAGGACGGTGTCGCGCTCCTCGACGGGTGCGAGTCCCTCCGGCGCGGTCCACACCGGGTGGCCGGGCGGGAGCAGCAGGCCGAGGAAGGCGCTGCCGGCCCAGTACGGGGAGGCGGGGCCGGAGTAGACCTGGACGAGCCGGAGGTCGGGTCCGTGCCAGCCGAGGGTGAGCAGGCCCCGGTCGTCGACGGCGCCGCGGTCGAGGAAGTGGCGCAGGGCGCCGGAGGCGAGGCGGCGGGTGGTGCCGGGGGCGAGCGGGGTGTGGCCGGTCAGAGCCCCGGCCCAGAGCGGGGCGGTGGCGGCGAAGCGGTAGGTGAGCGAGCGGCCCTGGTGGACGGGCGCGCCGTCGGCCCCGAAGGTGTGGGCGTAGCCGGCCAGGTGGGCGGCGAGGCGCTCGCCGTACACGGCGCCCAGGGTCCGGTCGCCGGCGAGGTGGGCGTGCAGGACGGGGTACAGGTGCAGGGCCCAGCCGTTGTAGTGGTCGAAGGCGCGGGGGCGGCCGTCGGTGTACCAGCCGTCGCCGAGGTACCAGCGGTCGATGTGCTCCAGCCCGCGGCGGACGGCGGCGCGGGCCTCGGGTTCGGCGATGCCGGCCTCGGCGAGGAAGCCGCCGACGGACAGCGGGAAGAGCTGCCAGTTGTTGTCGTTGGGCACGCGGTGCAGGGCGTCGGCGAGCCAGCGGCCGACCCGGTCGCGGACGGGCCCGGACAGCCGGTCCCAGAGCCAGGGGCGGGTCAGGCGCAGGGCGAAGGCGATGGAGGCGGCCTCGACCATGGCCTGGCCCCGGTCGGTGATCAGCGGCCAGGACTCGCGGTCGCCGTCGGCGAGGTCGCGCTCGCCGGTGGGGGTGCGGGTGCCGGCGTCGAGTCCGGCGGCGTAGTGCGCCAGCAGGCCGTGCGGATCGGTGCCGCCCGCGCCGGCCACCCGCAGGGCGGCGGGTAGGAAGGTGCGGGCGAAGCCCTCCAGGGCGTCGGAGCGGCGCCCGGAGCGGCTCGGGCGGGGGCCGGGCAGGTCGATCAGCGCCCCGGCGGGACTGGCGTGGGGGAGGACCGCGGTCAGCAGGCCGTCGGCCACCGCCTCCCAGTGCTCCCTGGTCCAGCCGGTGTGCGGGCTGAGGTCGCGGTCCTCCGGGGGCAGGCGCATGAGGTCCTCCGTGATCGGGTGGTGGGCCGGAATCTAGGTAGTGCCTGATCGTTCGTCAAGCTGGAGCGATCAAATGAGCGGCTTGATCGGATTGTGATGTTGTCGCCGCGGCAGCGTATTGCCCCGATTTTCCGGCATTCCAGTGATCGCGAGGGCGGCTTCGGAAGCCCGGCAGGTCGATCATGTCAGATCATTTGATCCAAATCTCTTGACTCCGATCGCCTATCTGCTCAGGATGACAGCCAATCGCCCCCACCCTCTGCGGGTCCCGGCCGGAGCCGACCGTTTCCGGGCCCTGTGCACCCTCGTCCTAAGGAGCCCACCGATGCGCTCGACCCCCCTCTCCCGGCGCAGAGCCCTCCGCACCGCCGCCGCGGCCACCTCGGCCGCGCTCTGCGTCACCCTGCTCGCCGCCTGCGGCAGCAGCGGCGACGGGGCGGCGGCCACCGCCGCGGACGACGGCAAGCCGGTCAGCCTGACCTTCTGGGGCTGGGCGAAGGGCACCAAGGACGTGGTCGCCGCGTTCAACGCGAGCCACCCGAACATCCAGGTCGTCTTCGAGGAGATCCCGGCCGGCGCGGCCGGCGGCTACGCCAAGCTCTCCAACGCGGTGAAGGCCGGCAACGCCCCCGACGTCTTCAACGTCGAGTACCCGCAGCTGCCGGACTTCGTCAGCCAGGGCGCCGTCCAGGACATCAGCAAGCTGGTCGACGGCGACCTCAAGGCCAAGTACCTGCCGCAGGCCGTCGAACTCACCTCGCTCGGCGGCCGCACCTGGGCCCTGCCGCTGGACGCCTCCCCCCAGGTCTTCTACTACCGCAAGGACCTCTTCGCCAAGGCCGGCATCACCGTCCCCAAGACCTGGGACGAGTTCCGCACCGCGGCGCAGCAGCTGAAGGCCGCCCAGCCCGACACCCGCATCGCCACCTTCTTCCCCGACGACCCGACCACCTTCGAGGCGATGGCCTGGCAGAACGGCGCCCACTGGTTCGCCGCCGCCGACGAGGCCTGGAAGACCGACCTGACCGGGCCGGAGACCCGCAAGGTCGCCGACTACTGGCAGAAGCTGGCCGACGAGGACCTCGTGCGCGTCATGCCGTCCTTCAGCCAGCAGTGGACCGCCTCCCTGCAAAAGGGCGAGACGGCCGGCTACCTCGGCGCCACCTGGGGCGGCGGCGTCCTGAAGGCCAACCTCGGCACCACCCCCGAGGTCAACGGCACCTGGGCGGCCGCGCCGATGCCCAGCTGGGACGGCAGCCCCGCCAGCGGCATGCTCGGCGGCACCACCTTCGCCGTGTCCAAGGACAGCAAGAAGGCCAAGGCCGCCGTCGAGTTCGCCACCTGGGCGACCACCACCGCGGACGGCTTCAAGGCCCGGATCTCCTCCGGCACCTCCTCCGCCTACCCGGCCGCCACCGAGCTCGTGCCGGCCGCCAAGCAGGCCTTCAACACCGACTTCTACGGCGGCCAGGACCTCTACGCCCTCTACGCGGACGCCGCCAAGTCCGTCAAGCCGGGCTGGACCTGGGGCCCGGCGATGGGCGTCACCAACGGCTCGCTGAAGGACTCCTTCGGCAAGGTCGCCGGCCGGACCGGCACCATCGACGAGTCGCTCACCGCCGCGCAGCAGGCCACCCTCGCCGAGTTCAAGAACCGCGGACTGAAGGTCGCCCAGTGACCACCGGCACCCATCCAGGCCGTACCACCCGCGCCACCGCCGGCCGGTGGCGCGGGCGGTACGGGGCACCGGCCGTGCTGCTCGCCCCGTTCCTCCTGCTCTTCACCGCGTGCACGCTGATCCCGATCGGCTACGCGATCCGGCTCAGCCTCTTCACCGAACACCGCTCCGGCCTCGGCTTCGGCGACGCCGAGACGGTCTTCACCGGGCTCGGCAACTACACCCGGGCACTGTCGGACGCGGCCTTCCGCGGCGGCTTCCTGACCGCCGCCCAGTACTGCCTGATCTACATCCCGCTGATGACCGGCCTGGCGCTCGTCCTGGCCCTGCTGCTGGACTCCACGCTGGCCCGCGCCCGGCGCTTCTTCCAACTGGCGCTGTTCATCCCGCACGCCGTGCCCGGCATCATCGCCGCGCTGCTGTGGATGTACCTCTACACCCCCGGCATCAGCCCCGTACTGGACGCGCTGGAGTCCCTGGGCACCCAGCCCGACCCGCTCGGCCACCCGCTGCCCGCCGTCGTCAACATGGCGCTGTGGCAGTGGACCGGCTACAACCTGGTCATCTTCTACGCCGCGCTGCAGGCCGTCGACCGCTCCGTGCTGGAGGCCGCCGTCGTCGACGGCGCCGGGGAGCTGCGCACCGCCCTGAACATCAAGGTGCCGCTGATCCGGCCCTCGATCGCCATGGTCGGCCTGTTCACCGTCATCGGCTCGCTCCAGCTGTTCACCGAGCCGATGATCCTCTACGGCACCTCACCGGGCGTCACCTCCTCCTGGACCCCGAACATGTACGCCTACACGGCCGCCTTCGAACGCCACGACTACGGGCTCGCCGCTTCCGCCTCGGTGCTGCTGGCCCTCGCCGCGGCGGGGCTCTCCTTCGCCGTCACCCGGCTCACCCGGGGCCGCTCCGACCGCCGGCGGGAGGCCGACGCATGACCACCACCGCCACCCGCCCCAGCGGCGCCCCGCCCCGCCGCCCGGCCCGCGCCGCCCGGCCGCGCCGCCCCTGGACACTCTCCAAGACCGCCGTCAACGGCACCCTGGTCCTGGCCACCGTCTACACCCTGTGGCCGCTCGGCTGGCTGCTCACCGCCTCCGCCAAGAACACCGCCGACCTGCTCGGCGGCAACGCCCTGGGCGCCGACAACTTCCGGCTCGGCCAGAACCTGCACGACCTGGCCACCACCGGCGGCGGCATCTACTTCCGCTGGTACCTGAACTCGCTGCTGTACGCCGGGATCGGCTCGCTGCTGTGCGCGCTGGTGTGCGTCGCGGCCGGCTACGCCTTCCACGTCTACCGCTTCCCCGGCAAGGAGAAGGTGTTCGGCCTCGTGCTGCTGGGCGTGCTGGTGCCCACCACCGCGCTCGCCCTGCCGATGTACCTGCTGGCCTCCGAGCTCGGCATCGTCAACACCTTCTGGGCGGTCTTCCTGCCCTCGCTGGTCAACCCCTTCGGCGTCTACCTGGCCCGGGTGTTCTGCGCCGGCTACGTGCCGAACGAGGTCCTGGAGGCCGCCCGGATGGACGGCGCCGGGGAGCTGCGGACCTTCTGGTCGATCGGGCTGCGGATGGTGATGCCCGGCTTCGTCACCGTCCTGCTGTTCCAGTTCACCGCCATCTGGAACAACTTCTTCCTGCCGCTGGTGATGCTCTCCGACAGCCGGCTCTTCCCGGTCAGCCTCGGCCTGTTCAGCTGGAACGCCCAGACCAAGGCCTTCCCCGAGTACTACCCGCTGGTCATCACCGGCTCGCTGCTCGCCGTCGTGCCGCTCGTCCTCGCGTTGGTGCTGCTCCAGCGGCACTGGAAGGCCGGCCTGACCGCGGGGAGCGTCAAGTGAGCCCGAACCCCGCCACCGCCGCGACCGGCACCGCCACCACGCCCGCCCCTACGCCCGACCGGGAGACCACCGTGCCCGACGGCCGGCCCGCCAGCCGCCCCCGCGCCGTCCTCGCCATGCACCGCGAGCTCGCCGGGCGCCTGATCGACCCGCACACCATGGCCCGGCTCACCGCCCTGGCCGACCTCGACCCGGCACTCGTCCTTGACGACTTCACCACCCCCGAGGCCCGCGCGGCGCTCGCCGACGCCGAGGTGATCGTCTCCAGCTGGGGCTGCCCGCCGATCGACGAGGAGGTGCTGGCCGCCGCCCCGCGGCTGAGCGCCGTCATCCACGCCGCCGGCTCGGTCAAACACCACATCACCGACGCCTGCTGGCGCCACGGCCTCAAGGTCACCTCCGCGGCCTGGGCCAACGCCCTGCCGGTCGCCGAGTACACCGTCGCCGTCGTCCTGCTCGCCAACAAGCGGCTACTGCCGATCCGTGAGGAGTACCGGCGCCGCCGCGCCCCCCACGACTGGCAGCTGGCGTACGGGGCGGCCGGCAACTACCGGCGCACCGTCGGCATCGTCGGCGCCTCCCGGATCGGCCGGCGGGTGATGGAACTGCTGCGCCCGCACGACCTGGACCTGCTGCTCCACGACCCGTACGTCGACCCCGCCGAGGCCGCCCGGCTCGGCGCCCGCGCCGTGGAGATGGACGAACTCTGCGCGGCCTCCGACGTGGTGAGCGTGCACGCCCCCGAACTGCCGGCCACCCGGCACCTGATCGACGGCCGCCGGCTCGCCCTGATGCGCGACGGCGCCACCCTGGTCAACACCTCGCGCGGCTCCCTGGTCGACCAGGAAGCACTGGTGCGCGAGGCCGCCTCCGGACGCCTCGACGCCGTCATCGACGTCACCGAGCCGGAGGTGCTGCCCGCCGACTCCCCGCTCTACGAGCTGCCGAACGTCTTCCTCACCCCCCACGTGGCCGGCTCGCTCGGCGGCGAGCTGCACCGGATGGCGGCCGCCGCCGCCGACGAGCTCGCCCGCTACACCGCCGGGCATCCGTTCGCCCACCCCGTCCTCGCCGAGGACGGACACCGCACCGCGTGACCCCGCGCCGCGCCCCCGTGCCGCGCGGCCCCGCAGCACGCTCCTCTCAGCACGTCCCTCGCACCACGTGCTCCCCGCACCAGCAACGAATCGGAGAACCCCCATGCCCCGCAGGGTGATCGGCATCGTCATGAACGGCGTCACCGGCCGGATGGGCTACCGCCAGCACCTGGTCCGCTCCATCCTCGCCATCCGCGATCAGGGCGGCCTGCCGCTCGGCGACGGCGACACGCTGTGGCCCGAGCCGATCCTGGTCGGCCGCAGCGCCGACAAGCTCAAGGACCTCGCCGACCGGCACGGCCTCACCCACTGGACCACCTCGCTCGACGAGGCCCTCGCCCACCCGCTCGCCGAGATCTACTTCGACGCCCAGGTCACCCCCGCCAGGGAGACCGCGCTGCGCACGGCGATCGCCGCCGGCAAGCACATCTACACCGAGAAGCCCACCGCCGAGTCGCTGGAGGCCGCGCTCGACCTCGCCCGCCTCGCCCGCGACGCCGGGGTGTGCAACGGCGCCGTCCAGGACAAGCTCTTCCTCCCCGGCCTGCGCAAGCTCAAGCGGCTGGTGGACGGCGGGTTCTTCGGCCGGATCCTCTCCGTGCGCGGCGAGTTCGGCTACTGGGTCTTCGAGGGCGACTGGCAGCAGGCCCAGCGGCCGTCCTGGAACTACCGCGCCGAGGACGGCGGCGGCATGGTCCTCGACATGTTCCCGCACTGGCGCTACGTGCTGGACGGCATCATCGCCCCCGTCCGCTCCGTGTACGCGCACACCGCCATCCACATCCCCGAGCGGACCGACGAGCGCGGGCAGGTCTACCGGGCCACCGCCGACGACGCCGCGTACGGCGTCTTCGAGCTGGAGGGCGGCATCACCGCCCAGATCAACTCCTCCTGGGCGGTCCGGGTGGACCGCGACGAACTGGTGGAGTTCCAGGTCGACGGCACGGAGGGCAGCGCGGTCGCCGGGCTGCGCGAGTGCCGCTTCCAGCACCGCGCGGCGACCCCCAAGCCGGTCTGGAACCCGGACCTGCCGGCGACCGAGCCGTTCCGCGCGCAGTGGCAGCGGGTGCCGGACAACGAGGAGTTCGACAACGGATTCAAGGCGCAGTGGGAGCTCTTCCTGCGCCACGTGACCACCGGCTCCCCGTACCACTGGGACCTGCTGGAGGGTGCCAAGGGCGTGCAGCTCGCCGAACTCGGCCTGCGCTCCGCCCGCGAGGGACGCCGGATGGACGTCCCCGAGCTGTCCCTGTGACGGCCGCCGGCCGCATCCGGGCCGGCCACCGAGCACCCGGCCGCCGGGGAGACCCGAGCGCCCCGCAGCCGCCCGCCGACGAGACGAATGCGCTGACACCATGACCGAGATCCACCTGCCCGGCCACGGCCGGCTCCGGCTGCGCGAGCCCGCCGTCCTGCCCGCCCCGCCCGCCCCCGCCCGCTCGCGGACGGCCTTCGCCGCCGCCCACGTGGTCGCCGACCCGCTGGGCGACAACGCCCCCGGCGCACCCGCCGCCGTCGACTGGGACGCCACCCTCGCCTTCCGCCGACACCTGTGGTCGCTGGGCCTCGGCGTGGCCGACGCGATGGACACCGCCCAGCGCGGCATGGGCCTCGACTGGCCGGCCACCCGCGAGCTGATCACCCGCTCCGGGGCCGAGGCCCGCGCCTGCGGCGGCCTGCTGGCCTGCGGCGTCGGCACCGACCAGCTCGCTCCCGGCCCCCACCCGCTGGACGCCGTCCGCGCCGCCTACGAGGAGCAGCTGACCGTCGTCCAGGAGGCCGGCGCGCAGCCGATCCTGATGGCCAGCCGCGCCCTGGCCGCCGCCGCGCGCGGCCCGGAGGACTACCTGGAGGTCTACGGCAAGCTGATCGCCGCCTGCGAGCGGCCGGTGCTGCTGCACTGGCTCGGCGAGATGTTCGACCCGGCGCTGGCCGGCTACTGGGGCTCCGCCGACCCCGACCCGGCCGCCGCGACCGTGCTGGAGCTGATCGGCGCGCACGCCGACCGGATCGAGGGCATCAAGGTCTCCCTGCTGGACTCCGACCGGGAGATCGCCCTGCGCCGCGCGCTGCCGGCCGGCGTGCGGATGTACACGGGCGACGACTTCCACTACCCCGAGCTGATCCGCGGCGACGAACACGGCCACAGCCACGCCCTGCTGGGCGTCTTCGACCCGATCGCGGCCACCGCCGCGGCGGCGCTGCGGGCGCTCGACGAGGGCGACCTCGACCGCTACGAGGAGCTGTTCGCGCCGACCGTGCCGCTGGCCCGGCACCTGTTCGCCGCGCCGACCTTCCACTACAAGACCGGCGTGGTCTTCCTCGCCTGGCTGGCGGGCCACCAGGACCACTTCACCATGGTGGGCGGCGCGCAGAGCGGACGTTCGGTGCCCCACCTGGTGGAACTGTTCCGGCTCGCGGACGCCGCCGCCGTGCTCCCCGACCCGGATCTCGCGGCCGACCGGATGCGCCGGCTGCTCGCCGTCGCGGGGGTGGCGGCATGAGCGGCGCCGGCGCGGCGAACGGCCTCGCGAGGCTGTCGCTCAACCAGATCACCACCCGGGGCTGGAGCCTTCCGGAGGCCGTGCGGGGCTGCGTGGACGCCGGCATCCCGGCCATCGGGCTCTGGCGCGACAAGGTCGCCGAAACCGGCCTGGCCCGCTCCGCGAAGCTGTGCCGGGACGCCGGACTCGCCGTCAGCAGCCTCTGCCGGGGCGGCTTCCTCACCGCCGACGGCCCCGAGCGGCGCCGGGCCGCGCTCGCCGACAACCTCCAGGCCATCGAGGAGGCCGCCGAACTCGGCACCGACACCCTGGTCCTGGTCGTCGGCGGCCTGCCGGCCGGCAGCCGCGACCTGGTCGGCGCCCGCGCCGCCGTCGCCGACCTGCTCGCCGAACTCGCCACGCACGCGGGCGACTTCGGTGTGCGACTGGCGATCGAGCCACTGCACCCGATGTTCTGCGCCGACCGGGCGGTGGTCTCCACCCTGGCCCAGGCGCTCGACCTCGCCGCCCCGTACCCCGCCCGGCAGGTCGGCGTCGTCGTCGACAGCTACCACGTCTGGTGGGACCCGGCACTGCCCGAGCAGATCGCCCGCGCCGGTCGAGAGGGCCGGATCGCCTCCTACCAGGTGTGCGACTGGACCCTGCCGCTGCCCGCCGACGCCCTGCTCGGCCGGGGCCACGTCGGTGACGGGCACATCGACTTCCGCACCCTCACCGACCTGGTCACCGCCGCCGGGTACGAGGGCTGGATCGAGGTCGAGATCTTCAACCAGGAGATCTGGGACACCCCGGGCGAGCTGACGCTGCGCACCCTGATCGAGCGGCACCTGACGCACCTGGCCTCGCCGTGAGAGTCGTCGTCGCGCCCGACTCCTTCAAGGGCACCGTCACCGCCCGGGACGCCGCCCTGGCGCTGGCCGCCGGCTGGCACTCGGTGCGGCCGGACGACGAGCTGCTGCTCCGTCCGATGGCCGACGGCGGGGAGGGCACCCTCGACGCGCTCGCGGCCGCCCTCCCCGGCGCCGTCCCGTACCCGGTCCCCGACTGCACCGGCCCCGACGGGGGGCCGGTCACCGGCCGCTACGCGCTGCTGCCGGACGGCACCGCGCTGGTCGAACTCGCCGACACCGGCGGTCTGCCGCTGCTCGGCGGCGCCCTCGCCCCGCTCACCGCCGGCACCCGCGGCACGGGCGAGACCATCGCCGCCGCACTGGACGCCGGCGCGCGGCAGGTGACCGTCGCACTCGGCGGCTCCGCGTCCACCGACGGCGGCGCCGGGCTGCTGGCCGCCCTCGGCCTGCGGCTGCTGGACGACACCGGCGCCGACCTCCCGGACGGCGGCGGCGCCCTCACCCGGGCCGCCCGGCTCGACCGCACCGCCCTGCGCGCCGCCCCGCCCGGCGGCGTCCGGCTGCTGACCGACGTGACCAACCCGCTGCTCGGCCCCACCGGGGCGGCCGCCGTCTACGGGCCGCAGAAGGGTGCCGACCCGGCCCGGATCGCCGTCCTGGAGGCGGGGCTGCGCCGCTTCGCCGACCTGCTCGGGGGCGACCCGGCCCTCCCCGGCTCCGGCGCGGCCGGCGGCACCGCGTACGGCCTGGTGACCGCCTGGGGTGCGCAGGTGGTCCCCGGCGCGGCGGCGGTGGCCGAGCTGACCGGCCTCGACGAAGCCCTCACCGGGGCCGGCCTGGTGATCACCGGCGAGGGCCGCTTCGACCGCACCAGCCTGCTCGGCAAGGCGGTCGGCGAGGTCCTCGCCCGCGCGGAGCGGGCCGGCGTCCCCGCCCGGGTCGTCGCCGGGGAGGCCTCCGACCCCGGCGCGCTCACCCTCACCGGGCTGTCCGGGGACCCGGCCGACGCCCGCCACCGGGCGGCCCACTGGCTCACCGCCGCCGGCGCCCGACTGGCCCGCGCGGCGCCTCCTTTCACCGTCTGACGACGTGGAAGGCCTCCCGCGATCCGGACCACGCGGCCGAGAAGGCCCGCGCCGAGCACCTCCACCCGAGCACCTCCACCCGAGCGCCTCCACTCGATCGCCGACGGCGAGGTCATACCGAAGACGCTCACCGTCGTCCCGCCCGGCCCCCACCTCCCAGGAGGAGCTCCCCCCATGACCGCCGCGCCGAACCCCGCCCTGCTCTCCCGCCGCCGCCTGCTGCGACTCGCCGCCATCGGTACCACCGCCCTCACCCTCGGTGCCCTCCCCACCCCCGCCACGGCCGCGGCCGACGCCTACGACACCCTGCGTCTGCGCTGGCTCGACCTGCTCACCGGCACCGGCTTCGACCCGGCCACGGCCCCCTACGCCACCACCCTCGCCGCCCTCGGCGACCGGGCCCGCACCCAGCTCCAGGCCATGGCCCCGACCTCCACGTCCCTCTGGCCGGACCTCCCCCTGGGCACCGCCTCGGCGAACGTCACCGCCTCCCACACCCGCCTGCGCACCCTGGCCATGGCCTGGGCGCAGCCCGGCACCGGTCTGACCGGTGACCAGGCCCTGGCCACCGCGATCACCACCGGCCTGAACCACCTCAACACCACCACCGGCGCCTACACCCCCACGGCCACCGCCTACGGCAACTGGTGGGACTGGCAGATCGGCACCCCGCAGGCCCTCCTCGACACCTGCGTCCTGGCCCACGACCTCCTGCCGCCCACCCGGCTCTCCGCCCTGCTCGCCGCCGTGGACCGCCAGGTCCCCGACTCCCTGGTGTCGAGCTACACGGGCACCAGCACCGGCGGCAACCGGGTGGACCTGTGCCGCGTCCTGGCCCTGCGCGGAGTTCTGGGCCGCACCTCCGCCAAGCTCACCACCGCCACCACCGCGCTCTCCCCGGTCTTCCCGTACGTCCTGGCCGGCGACGGCCTGTACGCCGACGGCTCCTTCGTCCAGCACACCTGGGTGCCGTACACCGGCTCCTACGGGGAGGTGCTGCTCGGTGGCCTGAGCAGGCTCTTCGCCCTGCTGGCCGGTTCCGCCTGGCAGATCTCCGACCCGTCCCGGCAGAACGTCTTCGACGCCGTCACCGACGCCTACGCGCCCTTCCTCTACAACGGCCTGGTGATGGACGCCGTGAGCGGGCGGGCCGTCAGCCGGGGCCGTCAGAGCGGCGACCAGCTCCAGCTCCAGCAGGACGACCACGTCCGGGGCCACACCCTGATCGGCCACATCCTGCGCCTCGCCGACTCCGGCGCCGCCCCGGCCGCCCAGTCCGCCGCCTGGCGCTCCGCCGTGAAGGGCTGGCTCACCCGTGACCATTACCTGCCCTACCTCTCCAACGCCTACCTCGACGTCCCCGAGCTCGCCCGTGCCCAGGCCCTCCTGAACTCCGCCACCGCCGCCGCCCCCGAGCCGCTCGGCGCCCGGGTGTTCGCGATGGACCGCGCCGTGGTCCGCCGCTCCGGCTGGGCCGCCTCGCTCAGCCTCTGCTCCGCCCGCACCACCTTCTACGAGACCGGCAACGGCGAGCACCTGCGCGGCTGGCACACCAACAACGGCATGCTCTCCTGGTGGGGTGCCACCTTTGGCAACGGCCAGTACTCGGACGCCTTCTGGCCCACCGTGGACCCGTACCGCCTGCCCGGCACCACCGTTTCCGCCAAGCCGCTCGCCGACGCCGCCGGCGGCACCTGGGGCGCACCCCACCCGGACTCCACCTGGGCCGGCGGCGCCACCGACGGCACCTACGCCGCCGTCGGCCAGGACCTGCGCGGCCTCTCCTCCACCCTGACCGGACGCAAGTCCTGGTTCCTGCTGGACGATGCGGTGGTCTGCCTCGGCGCGGGCATCAGCTGCACCGACGGCACCCCGGTGGAGACCGTCGTCGACAACCGCAACCTCGGCCCCGCCGGCACCCACGCCCTCACCGTGGACGGCGCCGCCCAGCCCACCACCCTCGGCTGGTCCCAGCGCCTCGACGGCGCCCGCGCCGTCGCCGTCGCGGGTTTCGGCGGCTACGTCCTGCCCGCCGGCACCACCCTGCGGGCGAAGCGCGAGGCCCGCACCGGCAGTTGGCACGACATCAACACCGGCGGCTCCACCGAGCAGCTCACCCGCCGCTACCTCACCCTCTGGTTCGACCACGGCACCAACCCCACCGACGCCGGGTACGAGTACCAGGTGCTGCCCGGCGCGACCGCCGCGGCCACCGCGGCCCGGGCGGCCGCCCCCACCGTCACCACCCTCGCCAACTCCCGTACGGTCCAGGCGATATCCGACTCCGCCTCGGGTGTCACCGCCGCCAACTTCTTCGCCGCCGGCACGGCCGGGCCGCTCACCGCCTCCGCCCCCTGCTCGGTGCTGGTCCGCGACACCGACAGCACCCGCACCGTCACCGTCGCCGACCCCTCCCGCCGGGCCGCCACCGTCACGCTCACCCTCGCCGGCACGGGCCGCCCCACCGAGGCCGCCGAAGGCGTCAGTGTGCTCTCCACCGAGGGCGCGGTGACCCTCCTGGTGGAGCTCGGCGGCACCCAGGGCGCCGGCCGCACCATCACCCTCACCACCGCCTCCGGCGCCCCGGCGACCGCCACCGCGACCCTGCTCGACCCCACCCAGGACAGCTACGTCCGCGACGGCTCCTACGCCACCACCAACTACGGCACCGCCACCACCCTGACGGTCAAGAACACCAACACCACCGACAGCGGCTTCAGCCGGCGCGCCCTCCTCACCTTCGACACCACCGCCGTCCCCGGCACCGTCCGCCGCGCCGTGCTCTGGGTCCACGGCGCGGTCGCCGACTCCGGGGGCACCCTCGCCACCCTCCAGGCCTTCACCACCGCCCCCACCCCCTGGACCGAACCCGCCGTCACCTGGGCCAACGCCCCCGGCCTGGCCCAACCCCTCGGCACCGGCCGGATCTCCACCACACCCGACTGGATCCCCCTCGACGTCACCCCCGCCGTCACCCCGGGCAACCCCTCCCTCACTCTGGCCCTCTTCCAGCCCCTCGCCACCGTCGGCCTCGCCGTCAACCTCGACGCCCGCAGCCACACCACCTTCCACCCCGTCCTGGAGGTGATCACCTCCTGACCGGCCACCGCCGCACCATCGGGTCGCGGGACCGGACGCATCCATGGACGACGAGACGCCGCTGCGGGGCCGGGCCTACGGAACCGACCACGACGACCCCGTCCCCGGGCACGTGTACCGCGAGCGTGTCGGTGGTCCGCTCGACGGCCTCTCCTGGACGTCACCGCCTGGGACGCCGACCGGCTTGCCGGCGGCGCCGCGCTCGCCACCGAGATCGGTCGGTACGGCGCCGGCGGCCCCGGGGCCACACGACCGCGAGGTCAGCCGAGAACCCCGCCACTGGGTCCCACAGCGCGTCAGTTGGCATCGTGGCGGTGGTGAGATTGCCGGAGAAGTCAGTCGTCCGCGTCCGCGAAGGCCGGATCCCATGCGGTCGGGGCCCCGGAGGCCACGGTCCGCCTGGTGCCATTCGACCCTCGGGCATCCGCCCGACTGCTTCTTGACGCGCTGGACCACCGCCAGGCCGTCCAGATGGCGACTGAACTGCTCGAACTCCCGAAGCGCGAGGCCGAGTCCCAGGCCCGATGAACAATCGATCAGCGCGTGCGGCGTCCGGCACCAGCCGGGCGCCGCACGCGTTTCCAAGGTTCCACCCCACCGCCGGCAGATCACCAGCGGATAGCGCCACCCCCGCCGGGGCATAGCCAGAACCAGACCCACCAGGGGAAGGAGACCAGCAGGATGTCGCGGCCGTCGGTGGCTGGAGCCTGGGCGAGCCGGACGAATGCTGAGGGTCCCGTCGGGCGCGCGCGACCGACAGGTACGGATCGTCGCCGGGTGCCGTTCGTCAGCTGCGGCGACTCAGGAAGCCCCTGCCGGGTCTACGTGGCGACGACCGGCGAGGCCGAGGCCGGCGGCGTACCAGTCGACGTGGGTGGCGACGGCGGCGAAGACGCTGGGCCACGTCTCCTCCTGGAGGATTGCCCGGAGCAGCAATTCGCGGACATCGGCGAGGTAGGCGTCGAGGCGGTGGCCGGTGCGGGTGAGTACCGCGTCCGCCGGCCGGGACCTGGGCCGCCCGATCCTGGATTCCCCGCTGGTGCGCGGCGCGATGTGGCTGTGCTGGAGTGGCCACGACGGCACCCGTACCCTCCACCAGGGCGCCGACCCGGCCCGCGGCTGGACCGAGCGCGACGTCGACGGCCTGGACGGCTGGGTGGCCCTGGTCGACGGCCGGATCGTCCTTGCCACCCGCCCCGGCGGCCTGCCGGAGCCCGTCGTCCACGCCGAGGCCTGGCAGGCCGGCGCGACGCTGCACGCCGCCCTCGCCCAGCGCCCCGCCGACCAGGACGAAGAGGATGAGGGGGACGGGTACGAGGGCGACGACCAGGAGCACGGGCTGCTCGGCGGCATCCGCCACCGGGTCCGCGGCCGGGCCGCCGGGATGACCCCGGAGACCATCCAGCAGGCCCCGCGCCGGGCCCGGGACGACGAACGCGCCGCCGACCGGTACGCCGACGCCGGCCACGAGGCCGCCTACGCCACCGCGGACACCATCCGCGCCGAGTGGCAGCGCGTCCGCGACCACACCGCCGAAACCCGCGCCGAGCGCTACGACCCCGACCACGACACCGCCCTCCAACACGCGCTGCGCCGCGAGCGCCACCGGCGCGACATCGCCGACTGGGCCGCCGAGGCGGCCCTCCAGGCCCGCCAGAGGTCCGACGCTGCCACCGTTCCCTCGCCGGCGCCGCCGCCCAGCCCCTCTACACCGCACTCGAACGCGCCGGCCTCCACACCCTCACCGACGACGACCACCAGGCCGTCCGCGAACTCACCCGCCAAGTCGACCCCGCCACGCAGCGCCAGGTCATGACCTGGCTGGAGCGCACCCGCGCCGGCGCCCGCGCCCTGCACGGCACCGAGCAGGCCCCGCCCACCCGTCCGAAGGCGCGCCGCTTCGTGGCCGGTGCCGCTGTCCACAACCGGCCCCGGCCAGGGTGGCTGCCATGACGACGACGAAGACCACGGCGCCCTGCCAGGCCCATGCCGCCGACGACCGAGCCAACTGCCCGACGGCCGAGCTGCGCACCGTCCAGACACGACTCCTGGCGCTGCTGGAGCTGTACGCCGACGGCCCGCTGAGCTTCGACTACCTGTTCAGCCCGGACAAGGCCACCCGGCGGGCGATCCGCCTGCTCGCGGCCCTCCTGAGCGTGCCTCCCAGAGCCGTACGCCGCCACGCCCGCGGCTCCCGCTGGCCCGCCGACCGCAAGCTGCGCCAGGCGGTGAACCACCAGTCGGAGGAGGAGTTCTGTCCCGCGCGCCTGGCCGAGCGGGCAGCGAAGCAGGCCCGTGCGGAGGCGGCGGACGCCCGGCGCCGAGCCGCGGAGAGAAGTAGCTCAGCCACCCTTGCTAGGTGTGACCTGTTGGTGTTGTTGGGGATGGAATGGCCTTGGATGCTGGGTTGTCTGGACCTATTTGCGTGGGTGTGGATGTGTTGCCGGTCGGCGGCTTAGGCCGGGATTGACTACTTTGCGTGGTGGTCGAGGATGGCGGCCCGCCCTCCGGAGCTGGTTCCTGCCCGGTCCCTCGATAGGGATATGGTGGGGCGCTTTTATGTGGCTTCCTGTATCTTGATGATCTCTGGGTCTTGTTCCCTCCGGGGCGTCTGTTGATGGTTTGTACACTTCAGCTCTAGAGTGTCCGTTCGAGGCTGCGGCATCCCGTTGCGGCCTCGAATCTGAATGGAATTGAATATGCGAAACTTGCGTATTGGACATTTGAATCCGAGAGAAAGAAGGAATGAATATGAATTACTGGGATAAGGGTCGCGGTCTGGCTAATCTCGCGTGGCTTTGGATCCTTGTGGTGGGGCTGCCTTGGCTGTACACCGTCCTCGTCGGGCCACTCCTGGAGCCGCAGGCCCTGGCCGCCCTGGCGCTGTGCGGGTTGATCTTCATGTTGGGTGGCGGGGCGGCGCTGATGGTGTGGGCTCCTGTTGTGGTGGTGGTCTGGGGAGTCAAGGGCACGAAGAAATAGTTCTGCTGGGGGCTGTCCGCGAGCGGAGGTCCCACCTTGTATCGGATTGGGTCCGGGGCTGTTGCCCTGGGCCCGCTTTGGTTCTGTCGCGTTGCCTGTCGCGCCGGGGTGGTGTCGCGTGGTGTGACGTGGGCGGATGCCCCTGTCCCCCTGTGTGTGATCTGGGCGCGACAGGTGGGTGGGACAGGGTGCCGGGGTTGGGGGCTGCGGTTGCTGCTTGGTGGTGGCCGCCTCCGGGGTGTCGACGACCGCCAGGTGCCGGTAGTCCGGAGGCGCCGTCCGGGGCGGCGGGGCACGGCCGGGACGGCGGCCGTCGGGTAGGCCGGCCTTCCCGACGGCCTGGTCCTGGTGGTGGTGCTCGGCGGCGGGTGGCCCGGTGGCGGTGGGGGTGCAACGCGGTGTTGCGGTGGGGTGCAACACGGGGTCGTGTTGCGGGTCTGACCAGGTGTTATGTGGCCGGGAGTGGGGGCGAGTGGGCGTGCTGCGGTGGCGTGTTGCACCCCGCTGGTCCGTTCTGCCGACCTCGGCGATTCTCGCTGCCCGCCCGCCCGCCCGCGCGGCCCGGCGCCGTGCCCTGCAGCTGCGCCTGGTCGACGTCCTGGTCGGCCGTCAGGCCGTCCCGCTGCGCCCGGGTTGGCCGCGCCGTCCAGGCCCGTGCTACCTGGAGGCCCCGGTCCCCGGGTTGCCTGGCCACCTCCGGGTGTTCCCTGCCCGCGGCCCGTGTTGTTACCCAGGGCCACCGTCCTGGCCGCCCGTCCTGGTTCGGTGTTCGGTTTGGTGTCGCTGCTCCGGGAATTGCTCCGTTGACGCTGGGCGGGATTTCCTGGGCGGTCGGGAAGGGTGGTCGCCGTGTCGGCGTGGAGGGCCGTAGGCCCCTTTCGGGTGTGCCTGAATTCGATTTCTGTCGGCTGTGCCCCGAAAGGCTTTCCGATTTGCCGCCTGAAAGAGAATGGAAAGAAATTCGTATTCTTGCCGGAAGCGCGGCCGGATAGAGCCGGGATGGACGGTCGCCGCGAGGTTGCCCGTTTTCCTCCGGTACCCGTCGGGGAACTGGTTGGATAGAGTTGTGCGGAAGCCGGGGAAACGCTCCCGGATTCGCTGCGGATTCCGGCCCGGAGTCTGTGGTTGAGGGCCCGTCAGGGGCCGCTGTGCGGGGTGCCGGTGAGGGTCCGCCACCGGGGTCGGGGGAGGCCCGGGCCGGACCGGTGGCCCGAAGGCGCCTCCCGAGGGCCGCAGGCCCCGTCCCAAGGGCGGAGGACGGGCCGCCAGCCCAGCAACCACACGGTGAACCCGGCCCCGGGCACCCCATCGGCCGGGACCGGGGGAGGCCCCCGGGGGTGGGGTTGTGCCTGATACCCGAAGTCCGCGTCACATCGTCAACGCCGAGGGCCGCGGGTCCCGGCAGGCACCCCGCCTCCCCGGAGGGATGGGCCACTACCCGAATTCCGCGTCACATCGTCAACGCCCACCCCCGGGCGCAGCCCGGGAAACCCTGCCAGAAAACCGGCCCGTAGGGCCGTGAAAACACCGCACCAACAAGACGGAAAGCCGACCGGTTGACGGGCCGTAGGCCCGGGACAATGCCCCGACAAGGCGGAGCGCGGCGACGCCAGACGCCCACCACCAACCACCCGCACAACCCCACGTATTCGCCGCAGGCGAATACCCCCCACCACCCATCCACCCGCCGAGGCGCAGCCGAGGCCACACCACCCACGGTGACGGCGCAGCCGGCACCCCCGGCTGACGCCGCGTCAGCGGCGCCCTGGCCGCCAGGCCAGGGGTAAGGCCCTTTAGGGC
>NZ_JBHJSJ010000031.1:0-96956 GCF_042268845.1 Kitasatospora sp. NPDC056273
GGCCGGAGAAGCTGCGCGGCCAGTCGGGGTTGGGCGCGAAGGAGAAGGAGTAGAGGTGCGAGGGCACGTCGCAGGCGCGCCCCCATCTGCCGTCAGGGGCCATCAGGCCCACTCCGGGACCGGCTCAGCCGTCCCCGCCCCCGGACTGCCGGGGCAGCGCCAGCGCCACCGTGTCCGCGAACTCCCGGACCGCGCTGGTCCGGCTGACCACCCGGCCGCTGTGCACCACCAGCCGGCTGTGCCCGCCCGCGAGCGCTCCGGCCAGGCTGTCCCCGCGCACCGCCAGCAGCTCCGCCGGGAACCCGGCGTCCACCCGGACGGGTGCCAGGCCGAGCGCCGCCCGGGCCTGGTTCGCCACCGCGTCGTACGCCGCCTCCGGGGTCAACTCCCCACCGGCCGCCAGCAGGTAGGCCGACTCCAGCGGATCCGCCCGGCCGACCGGGTTGGACGGGTCGCGCAGCGCCCCGCTGCCCGCCGCCAGCGGCACCCCGGCGGCCGCCAACTCCCGTACCAGGCCCGGCCGCAGGCCCGCCGAGCGGCCCTCCATGCCGGTGCAGCAGCCGTTCTGCGGCAGGCAGACCACCCGGACCCCGCTGGTCGCCAGCACCGTCGACGCGCCCCGGGGCAGCGCCCCGCACGGACCGAGCGCCACCCGGGGCCGCAGTGGGGCCAACGCCCCGGTCATCCGGGCGAGTTGGGCGGCGTCGCCGGCGCCGGTGTGCAGGTCCACCGGGCAGTCCGCCTCCCGGGCGGCCTCCAGCAGCAGCTGCACGTACCCGGCCGGGTCCGGGTCCAGCTCCGGGCAGCCGCCGGCCGCCGTGGCGCCCAGCTTGAGCGCCTCGCGCAGCTGCGCCCGCCCGTCCGCGCCGGCCCGTCCGGTGAGCAGCCGGGGCATCGCCACCGCCTGGAGCTCGGCCAGCCCGCCCAGCGCCTGCCGGGCGGTCAGCACCGCCTCCAGCCGGCGCAGCCCGTGCACGTCGCCGATCCGGACGTGGGTGCGCTGGGCGGTGGCGCCGTAGCCGAGCGAGGTCAGCGCGGCCTCGGTGACCCGGCGGGTGAGGTCGGCCGGGGTGTCCGGCGGCGGGGTGGGCAGGGCGGCGGAGAAGGCGGTGTCGTAGTGGGCGTGCGCCTCGGCGGGGGCCGGGAGCAGCAGGTAGCCGCGCAGGTCGATCCGGGCGCCGGTGGTGACGGTGGGCGCGCCGGGCAGGGCGGGCAGCGGGCCGAGGCTGCCGACGGTGCCGACCGCCTGGATCCGGTCGCCGCTGATCCGGACGTCCACCACCCGCCCGTCCGCCAGCCGGGCGCCGGTGAGGAGCAGGACCGGGCCGTGCCCGAGCGGGTTGGCCGCCGGGCCGGGCCCGGAGTGCGGCCCGTCGGCGGCTGCGCTGTCCATCGCCCGGCTCCTTCTCGGGCCGGCCCGTGCGGTCGGCCCCGTACGGCTGGCCCGTACCGCCGGCCAGCCCTCCCGATCAATGAGCGTCGAGCCTATGGGCCCGGGGGGCGGGTCGCCGGGAGGCGGGCAATAGTCGTATCGGGTCGGGCCGTGCGGCTCGCGGGCCGATCGAACGCCGGGCCTTGGATCGTCCGTCCGTACCCCTCGCCCACCTGCGGTCTTCGCCGCGGGATACGGATTTCACCTCCGGGCGCGAAACGTGTAATCTCTTCCTCGTTCGCCCCTATAGCTCAGTCGGTAGAGCGTCTCCATGGTAAGGAGAAGGTCTGCGGTTCGATTCCGCATGGGGGCTCTGGTGAGAAGCGGTCAGCTCCGGCTGTGCCGCGGATCACTGTGGCGGTGTAGCTCAGTTGGTAGAGCAAGCGGCTCATAATCGCTGTGTCACCGGTTCAAGTCCGGTCACCGCTACCCCGCGTAGTCGGTCGGGAGATCGCACTCCCGGTCGGCTACTCTTGTTGTGTTCTTATTCGTTGTCCAAGGAAGGCACTCCCGTGGCTGCCACCGACGTCCGCCCGAAGATCACGCTGGCCTGCGTGGAGTGCAAGGAGCGGAACTACATCACCAAGAAGAACCGGCGTAACGACCCGGACCGTCTTGAGATGAAGAAGCACTGCCCCCGCTGCAACTCGCACACCGCGCACCGCGAGACCCGCTGACCCTCTTGCAGGGCGACGGGCCTGTGTGAATTCAGGTCTCTTGCTCCGGGCCGCATCCCTCACAGGGGTGCGGCCCGGAGTTTTTTTCGTATCCACCCGCGTTCCGAGGAGCCGCCATGGCGCTCGACCCCTCCTTCATCGGGCGTAGCTACCCGCCCACCGAGCCGTACGAGGTCGGCCGGGAGAAGATCCGCGAGTTCGCGACCGCGGTCGGCGACGCCAACCCGGCGTACACCGACCTTGAGGCGGCGAAGGCGCTGGGGCACCCCGACGTGATCGCCCCGCCGACCTTCCCGTTCGTGATCACCTACCGCGCGGCCGGCCAGGTGGTCGAGGACCCGGAGCTGGGCCTGGACTTCAGCCGGGTGGTGCACGGCGACCAGAAGTTCGCCTACACCCGCCCGGTGCGGGCCGGTGACCGGCTGTCGGTCACGGTGACCATCGACAACATCAAGTCGCTGGCGGGCAACGACGTGCTCACCGTGCGTGGCGAGGTGACGGACGCGACCGGCGGGCACGTTGTGACGTCGGTCATGACCCTGGTGGCCCGGGCCGCCGACGAGGCGGGGGAGTGAGCGCGATGGCGATCGACTACGACGAGGTCGAGGTCGGCACCGAGCTGCCGGCGCAGTCCTTCCCGGTGACCCGCGACACACTGGTGCGGTACGCGGGGGCCTCGGGGGACTTCAACCCGATCCACTGGAACGAGAAGTTCGCCCTGGAGGTCGGCCTGCCGGACGTGATCGCGCACGGCATGTTCACCATGGCCGAGGCGATCCGGGTGGTCACCGACTGGGTCGGCGACCCGGCCGCGGTGGTCGAGTACGGCGTGCGGTTCACCCGGCCGGTGCCGGTGCCGAACGACGGGGTCGGCGCGGTGGTCGAGGTCTCGGCCAAGGTCGCCAAGAAGCTGGACGACCGCAGGGTGCAGGTCGACCTGCTGGCCACCACGGGCGGCCAGAAGGTGCTCGGCATGTCCCGGGCCGTCGTCCGGCTCGGCTGAGCGGCCCCGGGGGTCGCGGCGGCCGGGGTCCCGTACGGGATCCCCGGCCGCCGGCGCGGGCCTTGCGTAGATAGTGATTGGCCACTAACTTGGGGCCCATGGCGAAGTCGAGCATCCGGATGAGCGCGGAGGAGCGGCGCGAGAGCGTCGTCCGGGCCGCCCTGACCGAGTTCGCCCGGGGCGGGTACCACGGCACCTCCACCGAGGCGATCGCCCGCCGGGTGGGCGTCTCGCAGCCGTACCTGTTCCGGCTGTTCCCGAGCAAGCAGGCGATCTTCGCCGCGGCCGCCGAGCGCTGCGTCGAGGAGACCTGGCGGGTGTTCGACGAGGCCTCGGCCGGGCTGTCCGGTGAGGCGGCCGCGGAGGCGATGTCCACCGCGTACCTGGGCCTGGTCGAGAACGGCGACCAGCTCATGATGCAGATGCAGCTCTACGTCTCGGCGTCCGCGGCCAGGGCGGCCGGCGAGGACGAGGTGGGGGAGACCGCCCGGCTGCTGTGGGAGGACCTGTTCGACCGGGTCAGGATCCGGATCGGCGGCGGAATGAAGGACGCCACGCAGTTCTTCGCGTACGGGATGCTGATCAACACCCTGGTGGCGCTCGGCTATCCGCCGGACCACCGGATCTGGGCCGGCTTCGACGGGTGCGAGCCGCCCGAGTAGGCGCGCCGCCCGGATGGACGGGCCGCACGGGGTGTCCGTGCGGCCTCTTTTCGGCCCAAAGAAGTTATTGAGCAATAACTACCTAAGGAACCTGGGGGACGTCATGACGGAGAAACCTGCCATGGGCAGAGCGGCGGTCTGGACCCTGGTGATCGTCAGCGCGGCCAGCTTCATGGCCGCCCTGGACAACCTGGTGGTCACCACCGCGCTGCCGTCGATCCGCGAGGAGCTCGGCGGCGGACTGTCCGACCTCGAATGGACGGTCAGCGCCTACACCCTGAGCTTCGCCGTGCTGCTGATGTTCGGCGCCGCCCTCGGCGACCGCTTCGGCCGCCGCCGGATCTTCCTGGTCGGGCTGGCGGTCTTCACCGCCGGCTCCGCCGCGGCCGCGCTGTCCCCGGGCATCGGCGAACTGATCGCCGCCCGCGCCGTCCAGGGCACCGGGGCCGCGGTGATGATGCCGCTCACCCTCACCCTGCTCACCGCCGCGGTGCCCGAGGGCAAGCGGGGGATGGCCTTCGGCATCTGGTCGGGGGTCAGCGGCCTCGCCGTCGCCGCGGGGCCGCTGATCGGCGGCTCGCTGACCGAGCACTTCTCCTGGCAGTGGATCTTCTGGGTGAACGTCCCGGTCGGCCTCGTCCTGCTGCCGCTGGCCTACCTGCGGCTCGGCGAGAGCCGGGGCCCGGGCCGGGCCCTGGACGTGCCCGGAACCCTGCTGGTCAGCCTGGGGATGTTCGGCGTCGTCCTCGGCCTGATCCGCGGCAACCCGGACGGCTGGACCAGCCCGCTGGTCCTCGGCGCCCTGATCGGCGGCACCCTGCTGCTGGCCGCCTTCGTCCGGTACGAGCAGCGGGTCGCCGCCCACCCGATGCTGCCGATGCGGCTGTTCCGCAGCCGGGCCTTCTCCGCCGTCAACGCGGCCAGCCTGCTGATGTACCTGGGGATGTTCGGCTCGATCTTCCTGATCAGCCAGTACCTCCAGGGCGTCGGCGGCTTCAGCCCGCAGGAGGCGGGCATCCGGATGCTGCCGTGGACGGCGATGCCGCTGCTGGTCTCGCCGATCGCGGGCATCCTCTCCGACCGGATCGGCGGCCGGCCGATCGTGGTCGCCGGGCTGGCGCTGCAGGCCGCGGGCCTGGCGCTGTACGGCCTGGTGGTGGACGGGAGCACCGGCCTCGACTACGTCGCCCAGATACCGGCCACCGTGATCTGCGGGATCGGCATGTCGCTGTACTTCGGCCCGACCGCCCAGCTGGTGATGGCCAGCGTCCGGCCGCAGGAGCAGGGGATCGCCTCCGGCGCCAACAACGCGCTGCGCGAGGTCGGCGGGGCGCTCGGGGTCGCCGTGCTCGCGGCGGTGTTCTCGGGGCAGGGCGGCTACCAGTCGGTGCGGGCCTTCACGGACGGGCTGGTGCCCGCGCTGTACGTCGGCGCCGCCGCCGTCGGGCTCGGCGCGCTCGCCGCGGTGTTCATCCCGCGGCGGCGGAAGGCGCCGGTCGCGGCGGCGGGGGAGCGGGCGGGGGACCGGGCCGAGCCGGCCCGGGTCTGAACGGGGGCGGAGGGGAGGGGCCCGCCGACGGGAATCGCGTTCCGGTCGGCGGACCCCTCCCCCGTACGCTGGTGGGCGTGCTGGTAGAAAACGACGCCCCCCTCGCCCCGCTGACCACGCTCCGGCTCGGCGGCCCGGCCCGCCGCCTGGTGACCGCCCACACCGACGACGAGGTGATCGCCGCCGTCCGCGAGGCCGACGCGGCCGGCGAGCCGCTGCTCGTCCTCGGCGGCGGCTCCAACCTGGTGATCGGCGACGCCGGCTTCCCCGGCACCGTGCTGCGGATCGCCACCGAGGGCTTCGCCCTGGACGGCACCGCGCTGGAGGTCGCGGCCGGCGAGACCTGGTCCGAGGTGGTCCACCGCACCGTGCGCGACCACGGGCTGGCGGGCATCGAGTTCCTGGCCGGCATCCCCGGCTCCGCGGGCGCCACCCCGGTGCAGAACGTGGGCGCGTACGGCCAGGAGGTCGCCCAGTCGATCACCGAGGTGGTCGCGTACGACCGCACCGCCGACGAGGTCGTCACCCTCTCGAACGCCGAGTGCGGGTTCTCCTACCGGCACAGCCGCTTCAAGGCCGAGCCGGACCGCTACGTGGTGCTGCGGGTGCGGTTCCGCCTGGAGGACAACGACGGGCTCTCCACCCCCGTCCGCTACGCCGAGACCGCCTGGCACCTGGGCGTCGAGCCGGGCGCCCGGGTGGCGGTCGGCACGGCCTGGACGGCGGTGCTGCTGCTGCGCTCCGGCAAGGGCATGGTGCTGGACCCGGCGGACCACGACACCTGGTCGGCGGGCTCCTTCTTCACCAACCCGGTGCTCACGGCCGCGCAGTACGAGTCCTTCCGCACCCGCCCGGGCACCGAGGACGCCCCCGCCTACCCGGCCCCGGAGGGCTGCACCAAGACCTCGGCGGCCTGGCTGATCGACCGCGCGGGCTTCGGCAAGGGCTACGGCGGCGGCCCGGCGACGCTCTCCACCAAGCACACCCTGGCGCTCACCAACCGCGGCTCGGCCACCGCCGAGGACCTGCTGGCACTGGCCCGGGAGATCCGGGACGGGGTCCGCGCGGCCTTCGGGGTGGAGCTGGTGAACGAGCCGGTGATGGTGGGCGTCAAGCTCTAGCAGCGACCCTAGGCGGGTACGGCGGCCGCCTCCGCGGGGGCGCGGTCGCCGACCAGCCAGGCGTCGATGTCCGCCAGCAGCTCCTTGCGGACGGCCTCCGGCGCGACCGAGCCGCGCACCGACTGCCGTGCCAGCTCCGCGAGTTCGGCGTCGGAGAAGCCCAGCACGTCCCGGACCAGCTCGTACTGGGCGGCCAGCCGGCTGCCGAACAGCAGCGGGTCGTCCGCGCCCAGGGCGAGCGGCACCCCGGCGTCGAAGAGCCGGCGCAGCGGCACCTCCTCGGGGCGCTCGTAGACGCCGAGCGAGACGTTGGAGGACGGGCAGACCTCGCAGGTGACCTGCCGGTCCGCCAGCCGCTCCATCAGCCGGGGGTCCTCGGCGGCCCGTACGCCGTGGCCGATCCGGGCGGCGCCCAGGTCGTCCAGGCAGTCCCGGACGGACTCCGGGCCGGACAGCTCGCCGCCGTGCGGGGCCGCCAGCAGCCCGCCGTTGCGGGCGATCGCGAAGGCCCGGTCGAAGTCCCGGGCCAGGCCCCGGCGCTCGTCGTTGGAGAGGCCGAAGCCGACCACCCCGTGGTCGGCGTAGCGGACGGCCAGCCGGGCCAGCGTCCGGGCGTCCATCGGGGACTTCATCCGGTTGGCCGCGACCAGGACCCGGATGCCCACCCCGGTCGCCGCGGCGGCGTGCTCCACCGCGTCCAGGATCAGCTCCAGGGCGGGGATCAGTCCGCCCAGCCGGGGCGCGTAGGACGTCGGGTCGACCTGGATCTCCAGCCAGCGGGAGCCGTCCCGCCGCTCGTCCTCGGCGGTCTCCAGGACCAGCCGGCGGATGTCCTCCTCGTCCCGCAGCACCGAGCGGGCGGTGTCGTACAGCCGCTGGAAGCGGAACCAGCCCCGCTCGTCGGTGGCCCGCAGCCGGGGCGGCTCGCCGGAGCTGAGCGCCTCCGGCAGCCGGACGCCGTGCTTGTCCGCCAGCTCCAGGAGGGTGGCGGGCCGCATCGAGCCGGTGAAGTGCAGGTGCAGGTGGGCCTTCGGGAGGCCCCTGACGTCTCGCGGGTTCAACAGGCGTTCCATTCACCGATACTGCCGTATACGGCCCCTGAACGGGAACCGCCCCCTCTACATCCCCTGAAGGGGTGAAAGGGGGCGGTGCGCCGGGTGAAACCCTGGCGTCGGGTTGACGTCGGTGGACGGACCCGAGGTCAGTCGCGGGCCTCGCCGAGCAGCTTCTGGACCCGGCTGACGCCCTCGACCAGGTCGGCGTCGCCGAGCGCGTAGGAGAGCCGCAGGTAGCCGGGGGTGCCGAAGGCCTCGCCCGGGACGACCGCGACCTCGGCCTCGTCCAGGATCAGGGCGGCCAGCTCGGCGGAGGTCTGCGGACGCCGGCCGCGGATCTCCTTGCCCAGCAGGCCCTTGACCGACGGGTAGGCGTAGAAGGCGCCCTCGGGCTCGGGGCAGAGCACGCCCTCGATCTCGTTGAGCATCCGCACGATGGTCTTGCGGCGGCGGTCGAAGGCCTCGCGCATCTCGGCGACCGCGTCCAGGTCGCCGGCCACGGCGGCCAGGGCGGCGCGCTGGGCGACGTTGGAGACGTTCGAGGTGGCGTGCGACTGGAGGTTGGTCGCGGCCTTGATGACGTCCTTCGGGCCGACCACCCAGCCCACCCGCCAGCCGGTCATCGCGTAGGTCTTGGCGACACCGTTGACCACGATGCACTTCTCGGCCAGCTCGGGCAGCAGGGCCGGCAGCGAGGTGAAGGTGGCGTCGCCGTACACCAGGTGCTCGTAGATCTCGTCGGTGAGCACCCACAGGCCGTGCTCCAGCGCCCAGCGGCCGATCGCCTCGGCCTCGGCCTCGGTGTACACCGCGCCGGTCGGGTTGGACGGCGAGACGAACAGCACCACCTTGGTGTTCTCGGTGCGCGCGGCCTCCAGCTGCTCGACCGAGACCTTGTAGCCGGTGGTCTCGTCGGAGACGACCTCCACCGGGACGCCGCCGGCCAGCTGGACCGACTCCGGGTAGGTGGTCCAGTACGGGGCCGGGATGATGACCTCGTCGCCCGGGTCCAGGATCGCCGCGAACGCCTCGTAGATCGCCTGCTTGCCGCCGTTGGTGACGAGCACCTGGGAGGCGTCCACCTCGTAGCCGGAGTCGCGCAGCGTCTTGGCGGCGATCGCGGCCTTCAGCTCGGGCAGGCCACCCGCCGGGGTGTAGCGGTGGTTCTTCGGGTCGCGGCAGGCCTCGACGGCCGCCTCGACGATGTAGTCCGGGGTGGGGAAGTCGGGCTCGCCGGCACCGAAACCGATGACCGGGCGGCCGGCGGCCTTGAGGGCCTTGGCCTTGGCGTCCACGGCGAGGGTCGCGGACTCGGCGATCGCGCCGATCCGGGCGGAGACCCGGCGGTCGGCGGGGCGGATGGACTGGTCGGGCTGCGGGGTGGAAGCGCTCATGCCTGCATCGTCGCAGAACCGGGACCTACCGGGCATCGGGGTATCGGCATCCGTACGTTCCCGTCCGAATCGCGGCCCGACGGTCCGTCGGAAGGGGTCCCGCCGGACCGGACGTCCGCCGGGGGAGCGGCCGGTCCGGAAGAGAAGCCGGAAGAAGAAGTTCGACCAAACACCCCTCGACCACGTACACTCGCTGCTCGACGGCCCGCCGAGAACCGGAGCTTTCACCGCCTGTGCAGACAGCGGGGGGAGATACGGTAGGTTGGTCGCCACCGGAGCCGCGAGGCACCGTAGGGCAATAGCTCAATTGGTAGAGCACCGGTCTCCAAAACCGGCGGTTGGGGGTTCGAGTCCCTCTTGCCCTGCTGCTAGATCCGTTTTCAGCCCGTTCGCTCCACAGGAGTGAGCGGGCTTGATGCGGAGATGGCACCGATCAGCACCGCTAGCCGACTGGCCGCCCCCACCGGGTGCGCGGCGAAGCCGGCAGGACCCGGATTCAGGTGAGGACGAGTGACGGAGACCACGGGCTCCACCGCAACGCCTGAGAGCGGCAACCCCGAGGGTGCCGACGGCGCTGCCGAGATCGCATCGGCCGAGGGCGACAAGAAGTCCGGCAAGCAGAAGAAGTCGGGCAAGCGGGCCAAGAAGGGCCTGTTCGCACGGACCGCCCTCTTCTACCGCCAGATCATCGCCGAGCTGCGCAAGGTCGTCTGGCCGACCCGCGGCGAGCTCACCAACTACACCGCCGTGGTCGTCACCTTCGTGGTGGTCATGATGGCCTTCGTGGCCGGCCTGGACTACGGCTTCTCCAAGCTGAGCCTCCTGGTCTTCGGCTGACCGGCCGCCCCACCTCTCGAACAGCCTCCCGACCCGGGCCGATTACTCGGCCCGGGTCGAGCTGTCGGCGCCGGACGTACGCGCGGCTACCGTGGACTCGGTACTGTTGAAGTCTCCGAGACCTCACCTGGCGCCCGCGCGAGCGGCCGTCCGCCGGGCCGGTCGAGGAGCGCGCCACCTTCACCATCTCCAGGAAAGAAGCCGCCACCGTGTCTGAGTCCCCCCTGTACGACGCCGACGAGACCGTCCGCGAGGCGGATGGCGCCGCCGAGCTGGACGCGGCCGAGCCGGCTGACGACGCCGAGTCCGCCGAGCAGATCGTGGACGCCGCGGACAGCGACGAGGACGAGGTCGAGGCGTACGACGAGGCCGAGGCCGGCGAGCCCGCCGAGGAGGCCGCGCTGCACGTGGAGGGCGACGCCGAGGCCGAGGAGTCCGTCGAGGACGCCGAGGAGGCCGAGGAGGAGTCGGCCGACGAGGTCGACCCGGTCGCCAAGTTCCGCGAGGACCTGCGCTTCATGCCGGGCGAGTGGTACGTGATCCACACCTATGCCGGCTACGAGAACCGGGTGAAGCAGAACCTGGAGCAGCGCGCCGTCTCGCTGAACGTCGAGGAGTACATCTTCCAGGCCGAGGTGCCGCAGGAGGAGGTCGTCCAGATCAAGAACGGCGACCGCAAGACCATCCGCCAGAACAAGCTCCCCGGCTACGTCCTGGTGCGCATGGACCTCACCCCCGAGTCCTGGGGCGTCGTGCGCAACACCCCGGGTGTCACCGGCTTCGTCGGCAACGCCTACGACCCGTACCCGCTGACCCTGGACGAGGTCGTCAAGATGCTCGCCCCCGACGTCGAGCGCCAGGCGGCCAAGGAGGCCGGCAAGCCCTCGCCGATCAAGCCGAGCGAGATCCAGGTGCTGGACTTCGAGGTCGGCGACTCGGTCACCGTCACCGACGGTCCGTTCGCGACCCTCCAGGCGACCATCAACGAGATCAACCCGGACTCGAAGAAGGTCAAGGGCCTGGTCGAGATCTTCGGCCGGGAGACCCCGGTCGAGCTCTCCTTCGACCAGATCCAGAAGAACTAGTCATACCGTCTTCGGGTTCGGGGCGGGGGCGAGGAGCCTCCGCCCCGAACCCGTTTTGGTCCAGCGGCGCGGACGCGTTAGCCTGGTCCGATGTGTGTGCTGGCGGCCGGGTGTCGCCCCGGTTTCGCACGCACCAGCAATCACCTCTCGGAAGGACCCGGAGAGACATGCCTCCCAAGAAGAAGAAGGTCACGGGGCTTATCAAGCTCCAGATCAACGCCGGTGCGGCCAACCCGGCGCCGCCGGTCGGCCCCGCGCTGGGCCAGCACGGCGTCAATATCATGGAGTTCTGCAAGGCCTACAACGCTGCGACCGAGTCGCAGCGCGGCATGATCGTGCCGGTGGAGATCACGGTCTACGAGGACCGTTCCTTCACCTTCATCACGAAGACGCCGCCGGCCGCGCGCCTCATCCTGAAGGCCGCGGGTGTCGACAAGGGCTCCAGCGAGCCGCACAAGACCAAGGTCGCCAAGCTCACCAGCGCCCAGGTCCGCGACATCGCCACGACCAAGATGCCCGACCTGAACGCCAACGACCTGGACGCCGCGGAGAAGATCATCGCCGGCACCGCCCGGTCGATGGGCATCACCGTCGAGGGCTGAGTTCCCTTCTCGTCCCCTGTGGTAGGGCCCGCGCAGGCCCGTGACACCACAACTCCATTCATCATTCAGGAGCAGCCATGAAGCGCAGCAAGGCCCTGAAGGCCGCGGACGCCCAGGTCGACCGCGAGCGCCTTTACGCCCCCCTCGAGGCCGTCCGCCTCGCCAAGGCGACCAGCACCACCAAGTTCGACGGCACCGTCGAGGTCGCCATGCGTCTGGGCGTCGACCCGCGCAAGGCCGACCAGATGGTCCGCAGCACCGTGATCCTCCCGCACGGCACCGGTAAGACCGCTCGGGTCCTGGTCTTCGCGACCGGCGAGCGTGCCGAGGCCGCGCGTGCTGCGGGCGCCGACATCGTCGGCTCCGACGAGCTCATCGACGAGGTCGCCAAGGGCCGCCTCGACTTCGACGCCGTCGTCGCCACCCCGGACCTCATGGGCAAGGTCGGCCGCCTCGGCCGCGTGCTCGGTCCCCGTGGCCTGATGCCGAACCCGAAGACCGGCACCGTGACCCCGGACGTGGCCAAGGCCGTGAACGAGATCAAGGGCGGCAAGATCGAGTTCCGCGTCGACAAGCACTCGAACCTGCACTTCATCATCGGTAAGGCCTCCTTCACCGACGAGCAGCTGGTCGAGAACTACGCCGCCGCGCTGGACGAGGTGCTCCGCGCCAAGCCGTCCGCCGCCAAGGGCCGCTACATCAAGAAGACCGCGTTCTCGACCACCATGGGCCCCGGCGTCCTGGTGGACCCGAACCGCACCCGCAACCTCCTCGCCGAGGAGGACCCGGCCGCGGTCTGAGCCCCAGTGCTCTAGAGCAGTCCGTACGACGGGCCCGTACCCCCTTCACCGGGGGTGCGGGCCCGCCGTCGTTCCCGGGGAAGGAGCCGGTACGGGGCCCGGCGCGGGCCGGTCGGGCCGACGGGCCGGAACGGTTGCCGGATCGGGACACCGGCGGATGGGAACGACGGGCCGAATCGTCGTACGCTCTGCCGGTCAGACCATGTGGAGCACCTGTGACCGCCGGAGTGTGCCGTGCTGCCCGCCCCTCGCCCCACCGTTCTCGTGGCGGCCCTGCTGCTGCTCACCACCACCGGGTGCAGCCTGCTGGCCGTCCCGACCACCCGCACCCCCGGGGGCCCCGCGCCGGTGCCGCCCAAGCAGGTGGTGCTCTCGGCCGCGCAGGGGCTGGACGACGCCGGCGGCGCCCGGATCGACGTCGTCCAGGAGGGCCCGGCCGGCCGACGCACCGCGAGCGGCTCCCTGGTCTGGGGCGCCGCGGACGAGGCCGGGCTGGCCGTCACCGACGAGCTGGGCACCGGACGGCTGACCGTGAAGGACGGCGCGCTCGACCTCGTCTACCAGGGCGGCGCGGCCAAGCACGCGGAGCGGAGCACCGCCGAGTCGGTCGACCCCGCGGCGGGCCCCGACCCGGAGGGCTTCGCGGGCGGCTGGACGACCGCGCTGATCACCAACCCGGGCAGCCGGGCGTACGAGGTCGCGCAGGGCGTCAAGCTCACCTCGCTCGGCGGCGAGCAGCTGGCCGGGGTGACCGTGGCGCACTACCGGGGCTCCGCGCCGGTGGCCGAACTGTTCGGCAAGGACGACGAGTTGAGCCCGCAGCGGCGGGCCGCCACGCTGGACTGGTACCAGCGGCACGGGGTGACGGCGATCGGCTACGACGTCTGGGTCGGCCCCGGCATGCAGCTGCTGCGGCTGCGCGAGACGGTCCGGGGGAGCGCGGGAACCACGGTCACCACGACCGATGTCTCGGCTCCCGGAGCGGCGGACGCGACGCCCGCCGCCGGCGGGTGACGGGGGAGCGGATATCCGGCGCGTGGGGCTTTCGGCGATCCGTTAGAGTCCGGATGAGAAACGCATGAGAAGAGCTGACAATCAGCTCTTCGAGGGGGGAAGTCATGGCTGGAACCCGCAAGGCCGCCGTCACCGTCGTCCTCGCCGCCCTGGCGCTGACCGCGACCGCGTGCGACAACGACAAGTCGGCGGACAAGAACGCCGCCCCGGCCGCGCCGACCACGGCCGCCGCCCCGGCCACCCCGTCGGCCGCCGCCCCGACCGGCGCGAAGCCGGAGAAGGTCAGCCCGGCGGTCTTCCTGGAGCAGGTCACCCAGAAGACCGGTGCGGCCAAGTCGGCGAAGGTCGACGAGCTGATCCAGGTCGGCGAGATCACCATGAAGGGCCAGGGCGCGCTGTCCTGGGCCGACGGCCTGGAGGCCGACCTCACGATGGACCTGTCGGGCTCCCCGCTGGGCAAGGTCCTGGCGCCGATCACCGGCGGGCCGAAGGCGCACTACCTGTACACCAAGGACGCGGTGTTCCTGGGCCTCGGCGGGGAGCTGCTGCAGAACAGCGGCCCGCGCTGGGTGCGCTACACCATGGCCGACATGGCCAAGGCCTCCGGCGGTGCGACCGACCAGCTGCAGAGCGCGGACCCGGTGCAGGGCGTCCGGACGCTGATCGCCGGCGGCAAGGTCACCGAGGTCGGCCCGGAGACGGTGAACGGCAAGGCGACCACCCACTACTCCGGCGTGATCAGCGCCGCGGACCTGGCCATCGCCTCCACCCAGGGCATCACCCAGGCGCAGGCCGACCGGATCAAGAAGGGCCTGGACGCGGCCGGCATCGCCAGCGAGCAGGTCGACGTCTGGGTCGACGCCGACAAGCTCGTGGTCAAGCGGACCGAGCAGGCGGAGAGCAAGGTCGGCGCGGTGAACGTCTCCGTCAGCTACTCGGACTACGGCACCCCGGTGATCGCCGCCACCCCGGTGGACTACATCGACCTCGCCGACCTCCAGAAGGCCGCCGCCGGCAGCTGATCCCCGCCGCCCCGGACCGGAGCCCCGGCGCCGGTCCGGGCTCGGCCGACCCGGTGGACCCGCCCGCCCGAGGGGGGCCGCCACTGGGCCGGTCGGAGACGGGTGGCAAGGTGGCCGGAACGGGGCCGCCGTCGGACGGGGGCGGACGAGAGGGGAACGGACGATGGCGGCACGGCAGCGCTTGGCGGCGGTGGCCGTCGTCGCCCTGCTGACCAGCGGGCTGAGCGGGTGCGGCGGGGGCGGGGAGACGTCCGCCACGCCGTCCGGCAGCCCGAGCCTGAGCACCGCCTCGCCGTCCACCGCCTCCCCGAGCGCCCAGGCCAAGCCCACCGACCGCTCGCCGCACGGGGTGCTGCTCTCCGCCCAGCTGGCCATGCAGACCGCCCGGCGGGCCAAGGTCAGCTACCGGCTGGGCCCGGACGCCGGGTCCGGCCCGCTGTTCTGGCAGCCCAAGACCGCGCTCCAGATCAAGCGCTCCACCCCCGCCGAGGCCGAGCAGCTGATCGTCGTGGACACCGTCGCCTACCAGGGCGGGGACGCCGCCACCGCGGCCAGGCAGGGCGGCCGGCACTGGGAGCGCTTCACCGTCCCGCCGGACGCGGACGGCCACAAGGAGGTCCCGTACGCCGGGCTGATCGACCTGCTGAACCCGGTCGAGGCGCTGACCGCGGCCACCGCCGAGGGGACGGACCCGGTCTTCGTCGGCGAGGAGAAGTTCGAGGACTCGACCGTCGAGCACTACCGGGTCGCCACCACCGCCGAGAAGTACGCGGCCGCCCAGGCCCAGCTGACCGCAGCCCGCCGGGACGGCCTGCGGGCCGCGCTCTCGCCCGGCGGCTCGGCCTCGCTCACCCTGGACCTCTGGCTCAACGACAAGGACCAGCTGGTCCGGCTCCAGCGGACCGGCACCGGGGACAGCGGCCGGCAGGACGACTCGGTGCTCTACACCGACCTCGCCGGGGCGCTGCTCTCGGCGCAGGCCCCGGCCGAGTCGGACACCGTGGACACCGGCGTCCGGACGGTCTCCCCGCTGGCCCGCTGAGCCGTCGGCCCGTTGAACCGCCGGACCGTGCCGCGGCGACCCCGGGGGATGCCCCGTCCGAGGGCGATTTGCACCTGGTGAGGGGCTCCGGTTACTGTTGCCGAAGCCAAAGACCGCTGGTTGTCGCCGCGCCCGTCAGGGATCGGTGGCCGAAGGATCTGCGCTTCGTCGCAGGCAGCCCGCGCAGGTGTGTCTGGAGCTTCGACTTCCGGGTCCGCGTTCGCGCGATCGCCCGTCGAGGTCGTCACGAGCCCCGTGCGCCTGCGCACCGGGGCTCATTGCGTTTTCGCAGGAGCTTTCCTTCCCTCCAGTCGGTCCGCGGCGACCCAGGTCGACTTTTGCGGTCGGCCCGACTTCGACATCACGGAAGGAGGCGTAAGCCTATGGCCAGGCCCGACAAGGCTGCCGCCGTCGCCGAGATCACGGACAAGTTCCGTGGCTCCTCCGCGGCGCTGCTGACCGAGTACCGCGGTCTCTCGGTGAAGCAGGTCAAGACCCTGCGTCGCTCGCTCGGCGACAACGCCGAGTACGCCGTGGTGAAGAACACGCTGACCAAGATTGCGGCCAATGAGGTCGGGATCACGGAGCTCGACGACCTGTTCAACGGTCCGACGGCTGTCGCCTTCGTCACCGGTGACCCGGTGGAGTCGGCGAAGGCTCTGCGTGACTTCGCCAAGGAGAACCCCGCTCTCATCATCAAGGGCGGTGTCCTTGACGGTAAGGCGCTGTCCGCCGATGAGATCAAGAAGCTCGCGGACCTCGAGTCCCGCGAGGTGCTGCTCGCCAAGCTGGCGGGTGCCCTGAAGGCCAAGCAGTCCCAGGCTGCCGCGCTCTTCCAGGCCCTGCCGTCGAAGCTCGTCCGCACTGTGGACGCGCTGCGCGACAAGGTCGAGCAGGGCGGTGCCGGTACGCCGGCTCCCGCCGCCGAGGACGCGGCCGCCGAGTAATTCGGCAGGCTCACGCCTCGCTGCGGGCCCGTGCCCGCCCAACCCGTACATACGGCACCACCTGCCGATTTAGTGGAAGGACGCCATCATGGCGAAGCTGACCCAGGACGAGCTGCTCGCGCAGTTCGAGGAGCTCACCCTCATCGAGCTCGCTGCCTTCGTGAAGGCCTTCGAGGAGAAGTTCGACGTCACCGCTGCCGCCCCGGTCGCCGTTGCCGCCGCCGGTGGCCCGGCCGCCGTTGAGGCCGTCGAGGAGCAGGACGAGTTCGACGTCATCCTCGATGGTGCCGGCGACAAGAAGATCCAGGTCATCAAGGAGGTGCGCACCCTGACCTCCCTCGGCCTGAAGGAGGCCAAGGACCTCGTTGACACCGCTGGTGCCAAGGTCCTGGAGAAGGTTGCCAAGGACGTTGCCGAGAAGGCCAAGGCCGCCCTCGAGGGTGCCGGCGCCAAGGTCACCGTCAAGTGACTTCTCGCCCCCTCTGAGGGGGCCTGAAGCCGGGCCGATCACCCTTGCGGGTGGTCGGCCCGGCTTTTTCGCGTTCCCGGGCCCCTGGGCCGGGCGCGGGGCCCCGTTCCGCCGTCCCCGGCCGGCCCGGTCCACCGGTGTGGCCGAACGCCCACTCGGCACCGTCGGTGCCGGACGGTATGGTGATCACCGTCGTCGAGGGCGGCCCCACCACGGCTTCTGTAACGCCGAGGGGGTCGCGGTCGATAGACCGGTCGAGGCCCGCACCGTCGGCGGGCCCTTGACGAACCCGGCGGGGCGCGCGATTCTCAAGGCGCGAGTCCGCCCGGTTGGTCCGCTACTGGATGCATAACCAGTGGCTCCGGCGGGAAATGACTCCACGTGAGTTAGAGCAGTACCCGGTGGGCGTCCGCGCTCGCCGGCTACCGGGAGGAGTCTCCGATTCGGTCTCCGAATCAGAGCTGGACAGCAGTGTGGCCATTGGCTACACTGTCCCTTTGCGCTGCCTGTTAGCTGCTCCGTGACTCGTCGCCCGGAGTTTGCGTTGCCCTGAAGGGGTCTGGCATCGCCTCCGCAAAGCGGCTCTGACCTGGGACTTCGATCCCGGCGGAGGCCAGTGGCGAGGAGGCGGGACCAAGCCCGTGAAGGCCCGGCTGGTACGCGCGTAGTGAGCTCCGAGCCCTCGGAAGGACCCCCCTCTTGGCCGCGCCGCGCAACGCCTCGAACAATTCCGCCGCATCCACCGCCCCGCTCCGCGTCTCGTTCGCGAAGATCAAGGAGCCCCTCGAGGTCCCCAACCTCCTGGCCCTGCAGACCGAGAGCTTTGACTGGCTGCTCGGCAACGCGGCCTGGAAGTCCCGGGTCGAGGCGGCCCTGGAGAGTGGTCAGGACGTCCCCACGAAGTCCGGTCTGGAGGAGATCTTCGAGGAGATCTCCCCGATCGAGGACTTCAGCGGGTCGATGTCGCTGACCTTCCGCGACCACCGTTTCGAGCCGCCGAAGAACTCCATTGACGAGTGCAAGGACCGCGACTTCACGTTCGCGGCCCCGCTCTTCGTCACCGCCGAGTTCACCAACAACGAGACCGGTGAGATCAAGTCTCAGACGGTCTTCATGGGCGACTTCCCGCTCATGACCCACAAGGGCACGTTTGTGATCAACGGCACCGAGCGTGTCGTCGTGTCGCAGCTGGTCCGCTCCCCGGGTGTGTACTTCGACTCCACCCTGGACAAGGTGTCCGACAAGGACATCTACTCCTGCAAGGTCATCCCCTCGCGTGGTGCCTGGCTGGAGATGGAGATCGACAAGCGCGACATGGTCGGCGTCCGCATCGACCGCAAGCGCAAGCAGTCCGTCACCGTGCTGCTCAAGGCGCTCGGCTGGACCAACGAGATGATTCTCGAGGAGTTCGGCGAGTACGAGTCGATGCGCGCCACCCTGGAGAAGGACCACACCCAGGGCCAGGACGACGCGCTGCTGGACATCTACCGCAAGCTGCGCCCGGGCGAGCCGCCCACGCGCGAGGCCGCGCAGACGCTTCTGGAGAACCTCTACTTCAACCCGAAGCGCTACGACCTCGCGAAGGTCGGCCGTTACAAGGTCAACCGCAAGCTGGGCAACGCCGAGTCGCTGGACTCCGGCGTGCTCACCGAGCCCGACATCATCGGTGCGATCAAGTACCTGGTGAAGCTGCACGCGGGCGAGACCGAGTGGCGTGACGACGAGGGCCGCGACATCGTGGTCGAGGTCGACGACATCGACCACTTCGGCAACCGCCGCCTGCGCAACGTCGGCGAGCTCATCCAGAACCAGGTCCGTACGGGTCTCGCCCGTATGGAGCGCGTCGTGCGCGAGCGCATGACCACCCAGGACGTCGAGGCGATCACGCCGCAGACCCTGATCAACATCCGGCCGGTCGTCGCCTCCATCAAGGAGTTCTTCGGCACCAGCCAGCTGTCGCAGTTCATGGACCAGACGAACCCGCTGTCGGGCCTGACCCACAAGCGTCGTCTGTCCGCGCTCGGCCCCGGCGGTCTCTCCCGTGAGCGCGCCGGCTTCGAGGTCCGTGACGTGCACCCCTCGCACTACGGCCGCATGTGTCCGATCGAGACGCCCGAAGGCCCGAACATCGGTCTGATCGGCTCGCTGGCCTCGTACGGCCGGGTCAACGCGTTCGGCTTCATCGAGACGCCGTACCGCAAGGTCGTCGACGGTGTGGTCACCGAGAAGGTCGACTACCTGACGGCCGACGAGGAGGACCGCTACGTCATCGCCCAGGCGAACGCCCCGCTGACCGCGGACCTGCACTTCGCCGAGCCGCGTGTCCTGGTCCGCCGCCGTGGCGGCGAGATCGACTACATCCCGGGCTCCGAGATCGACTACATGGACGTCTCGCCGCGCCAGATGGTGTCGGTCGCGACCGCCATGATCCCGTTCCTCGAGCACGACGACGCCAACCGCGCGCTCATGGGCTCGAACATGATGCGCCAGGCGGTGCCGCTGCTGAAGAGCGAGGCCCCGCTGGTCGGTACCGGCATGGAGTACCGCTGCGCCGTCGACGCCGCGGACGTCATCACCGCCGAGAAGGCCGGTGTCGTCCAGGAGGTCTCGGCCGACTACGTCACCGTGGCCAACGACGACGGCACGTACACCACGTACCGCGCCGCCAAGTTCACCCGCTCCAACCAGGGCACCGCCTTCAACCAGAAGGTGCTCGTGGACGAGGGCGCCCGGGTCGAGGTCAACCAGGTGCTGGCCGACGGCCCGTGCACCGACGAGGGCGAGATGGCCCTCGGCAAGAACCTGCTCGTGGCGTTCATGTCGTGGGAGGGTCACAACTACGAGGACGCGATCATCCTGTCGCAGCGCCTCGTGCAGGACGACGTCCTCTCCTCGATCCACATCGAGGAGCACGAGGTCGACGCCCGTGACACCAAGCTCGGCCCCGAGGAGATCACCCGGGACATCCCGAACGTCTCCGAGGAGGTCCTGGCCGACCTCGACGAGCGCGGCATCATCCGCATCGGCGCCGACGTCGTCACCGGCGACATCCTGGTCGGCAAGGTCACGCCCAAGGGCGAGACCGAGCTGACCCCGGAGGAGCGCCTGCTCCGCGCGATCTTCGGCGAGAAGGCCCGTGAGGTCCGCGACACCTCGCTGAAGGTGCCGCACGGTGAGTCCGGCAAGGTCATCGGCGTCCGCGTCTTCGACCGCGAAGAGGGCGACGAGCTGCCCCCGGGCGTCAACCAGCTGGTCCGCGTCTACGTGGCCCAGAAGCGCAAGATCACCAACGGTGACAAGCTCGCCGGCCGTCACGGCAACAAGGGCGTCATCTCGAAGATCCTGCCGGTCGAGGACATGCCGTTCCTGGAGGACGGCACCCCGGTCGACATCATCCTCAACCCGCTGGGTGTCCCGTCCCGAATGAACCCGGGACAGGTCCTGGAGATCCACCTCGGGTGGCTCGCCAAGCAGGGCTGGGACGTCTCCGGCCTCGCCGACGAGTGGGCCCAGCGCCTCCAGGCGATCGGCGCCGACACGGTCGAGGGCGGCACCAACCTCGCCACCCCGGTCTTCGACGGCGCCCGCGAGGACGAGATCACCGGCCTGCTGGACAACACCACCCTCACCCGTGACGGTGAGCGCCTGGTGAACTCCACCGGCAAGGCCCGGCTGTTCGACGGCCGCTCCGGCGAGCCGTTCCCGATGCCGGTCTCGGTCGGCTACATGTACATCCTCAAGCTGCACCACCTGGTCGACGACAAGCTGCACGCCCGCTCGACCGGTCCGTACTCGATGATCACCCAGCAGCCGCTCGGTGGTAAGGCGCAGTTCGGTGGTCAGCGCTTCGGTGAGATGGAGGTGTGGGCCCTCGAGGCGTACGGCGCCGCCTACGCGCTCCAGGAGCTGCTCACCATCAAGTCCGACGACGTCCTCGGCCGCGTCAAGGTCTACGAGGCCATCGTCAAGGGCGAGAACATCCCCGAGCCCGGCATTCCCGAGTCCTTCAAGGTCCTCATCAAGGAAATGCAGTCGCTCTGCCTCAACGTGGAGGTGCTGTCCTCGGACGGCCAGTCCATCGAGATGCGGGACTCCGACGAGGACGTGTTCCGCGCCGCCGAGGAGCTCGGCATCGACCTGTCCCGGCGCGAGCCCAGCAGCGTCGAAGAGGTCTGACGGAGGTTGGGCCGGCCGCAGCAGCGGCCGGCCCGCCCCCAGGCCCCCCTCAGACCACATGAACGACTCTCGACTTACGAAAGAGGGCTTGACGACCAGTGCTTGACGTCAACTTCTTCGACGAGCTCCGCATCGGCCTGGCCACCGCCGACGACATCCGCCAGTGGTCGCACGGCGAGGTCAAGAAGCCGGAGACCATCAACTACCGCACCCTGAAGCCGGAAAAGGACGGGCTCTTCTGCGAGAAGATCTTCGGCCCCACCCGGGACTGGGAGTGCTACTGCGGTAAGTACAAGCGCGTCCGCTTCAAGGGCATCATCTGCGAGCGCTGCGGCGTCGAGGTGACCCGCGCCAAGGTGCGCCGTGAGCGGATGGGCCACATCGAGCTGGCCGCCCCGGTCACCCACATCTGGTACTTCAAGGGCGTGCCGTCCCGCCTGGGCTACCTGCTGGACCTGGCGCCGAAGGACCTCGAGAAGGTCATCTACTTCGCCGCCTACATGATCACCTGGGTCGACGACGAGCGCCGCCAGCGCGACCTGCCGTCCCTGGAGGCGCACGTCTCGGTCGAGCGCCAGCAGATCGAGAACCGCCGCGACTCCGACCTCGAGGCCCGCGCCAAGAAGGCCGAGACCGACCTGGCCGAGCTGGAGGCCGAGGGCGCCAAGGCCGACGTGCGCCGCAAGGTGCGCGAGGGCGCCGAGCGCGAGATGAAGCAGCTGCGCGACCGCGCGCAGCGCGAGCTCGACCGCCTCGACGAGGTGTGGGCCCGCTTCAAGAACCTCAAGGTCCAGGACCTCGAGGGCGACGAGCTGCTCTACCGCGAGCTGCGCGACCGCTTCGGCACCTACTTCTCCGGCTCGATGGGCGCGGCGGCCCTCAAGGACCGCCTCGAGACCTTCGACCTGGCGGAGGAGTCCGAGCGCCTGCGCGAGATCATCCGCACCGGCAAGGGCCAGAAGAAGACCCGTGCGCTCAAGCGCCTCAAGGTCGTCTCCGCGTTCCTGCAGACCACCAACAAGCCCAACGGCATGGTGCTGGACTGCGTCCCGGTCATCCCGCCGGACCTGCGTCCGATGGTGCAGCTGGACGGTGGCCGCTTCGCGACCTCCGACCTGAACGACCTGTACCGCCGCGTCATCAACCGCAACAACCGCCTGAAGCGCCTGCTCGACCTCGGTGCCCCCGAGATCATCGTGAACAACGAGAAGCGCATGCTCCAGGAGGCCGTCGACGCGCTGTTCGACAACGGCCGCCGCGGCCGTCCGGTCACCGGCCCGGGCAACCGCCCGCTGAAGTCCCTCAGCGACATGCTGAAGGGCAAGCAGGGTCGTTTCCGTCAGAACCTCCTCGGCAAGCGAGTCGACTACTCGGCCCGTTCGGTCATCGTCGTCGGCCCGCAGCTCAAGCTGCACCAGTGCGGTCTGCCGAAGGCCATGGCGCTGGAGCTCTTCAAGCCGTTCGTGATGAAGCGCCTGGTGGACCTGAACCACGCGCAGAACATCAAGTCGGCCAAGCGCATGGTCGAGCGCGCCCGTCCGGTCGTGTGGGACGTCCTCGAAGAGGTCATCGCCGAGCACCCGGTCCTGCTGAACCGTGCGCCCACCCTGCACCGCCTCGGCATCCAGGCCTTCGAGCCGCAGCTGGTCGAGGGCAAGGCCATCCAGATCCACCCGCTCGTCTGCACCGCGTTCAACGCGGACTTCGACGGTGACCAGATGGCCGTCCACCTGCCGCTCTCCGCGGAGGCGCAGGCCGAGGCCCGCATCCTGATGCTGTCCTCGAACAACATCCTGAAGCCGGCCGACGGTCGCCCCGTCACCATGCCGACCCAGGACATGGTGCTCGGTCTGTTCTTCCTGACCTCGGACCGCGACAACGTGAAGGGCGCCGGCCGCACCTTCTCGTCGACCGCCGAGGCGATCATGGCCTTCGACGCCCGCGACCTGGACGTCCAGGCCCCGATCGAGCTGCGCCTGCCGGCCGGCACCGTCCCGCCGCGCGGCTGGACCCCGCCGGTGGACGAGGAGGGCCAGTCCGGCTGGTTCGACGGCGAGCCGTTCCGTCTGACCACCACCCTGGGCCGCGCGCTCTTCAACGAGCTGCTGCCCGAGGACTACCCGTTCGTCGACTACGAGGTGGGCAAGAAGCAGCTCTCCGCGATCGTCAACGACCTGGCGGAGCGCTACCCCAAGGTCGTCGTCGCGGCGACGCTGGACAACCTGAAGGCGGCCGGCTTCCACTGGTCGACCCGCTCGGGCGTCACCGTCTCGATCTCGGACGTCGTCGTCCCGCCGAACAAGCCCCAGATCCTGGAGGGCTACGAGGCGAAGGCGGAGAAGGTCCAGCGTCAGTACGAGCGCGGCCTGATCACCAACGACGAGCGCAAGCAGGAGCTCATCGGCATCTGGACCCAGGCGACCAACGAGGTCGCCGAGGCCATGAACGAGAACTTCCCGAAGACGAACCCCATCTTCATGATGGTCGACTCGGGTGCTCGTGGAAACATGATGCAGATGCGCCAGATCGCCGGTATGCGTGGTCTGGTGTCGAACGCCAAGAACGAGACCATCCCGCGACCCATCAAGGCGTCGTTCCGTGAGGGTCTGTCCGTGCTGGAGTACTTCATCTCCACCCACGGTGCCCGTAAGGGTCTGGCCGACACCGCCCTCCGTACCGCCGACTCCGGCTACCTCACCCGTCGTCTGGTCGACGTCTCCCAGGACGTCATCATTCGCGAGGAGGACTGCGGCACCGAGCGCGGCCTGAAGCTGGCGATCGGCTCCGTGGGCCCGGACGGCGTGCTGCGCAAGGCCGACGACGTCGAGACCAGCGTCTACGCCCGCATGCTGGCCGAGGACATCACGGTGGACGGCAAGCTCCTCGCCACCGCCAACACGGACCTCGGCGACGTCCTGATCGACGAGCTGATCCGCCACGGCATCGGCGAGGTCAAGACCCGCTCGATCCTGACCTGTGAGTCGGCCGTCGGCACCTGCGCCATGTGCTACGGGCGCTCGCTGGCCACCGGCAAGCTGGTCGACATCGGTGAGGCGGTCGGCATCATCGCCGCCCAGTCCATCGGTGAGCCCGGTACCCAGCTGACCATGCGTACCTTCCACACCGGTGGTGTGGCCGGTGACGACATCACCCAGGGTCTGCCGCGTGTCGTCGAGCTCTTCGAGGCCCGTACCCCCAAGGGTGTGGCCCCGATCTCGGAGGCGCAGGGCCGGGTCCGCATCGAGGACACCGAGAAGACCCGCAAGCTGGTCGTCACTCCGGACGACGGCAGCGACGAGATCGCCTACCCGGTCTCGAAGCGCGTGAAGCTGCTGGTCAGCGAGGGCGAGGCGGTCGAGGTCGGCCAGAAGCTGACCATGGGTGCCACCAACCCGCACGACGTCCTGCGCATCATGGGCCAGCGTGCCGTCCAGGTCCACCTGGTCGCCGAGGTCCAGAAGGTCTACAACTCGCAGGGTGTGTCGATCCACGACAAGCACATCGAGATCATCATCCGGCAGATGCTCCGCCGCGTGACGATCATCGAGTCGGGCGACGCCGAGCTGCTGCCCGGCGAGCTGGTCGAGCGCGGTCGCTTCGAGCAGGAGAACCGCCGCGTCGTCGCCGAGGGCGGTCACCCCGCCTCCGGCCGTCCGCAGCTGATGGGTATCACCAAGGCCTCGCTGGCCACCGAGTCCTGGCTGTCGGCCGCCTCCTTCCAGGAGACGACCCGGGTCCTCACCGACGCGGCGATCCACGCCAAGTCGGACCCGCTGCTGGGCCTCAAGGAGAACGTCATCCTCGGTAAGCTCATCCCGGCCGGTACGGGTCTGCCCCGCTACCGCAACATCCGGGTCGAGCCGACCGAGGAGGCCAAGGCCGCGATGTACTCGGCCGTCGGCTACGACGACTACGACCTGTCGCCCTTCGGCGCCGGCTCCGGCCAGGCGGTCCCGCTGGACGACTACGACTACGGCCCGTACACCGGCTGAGTCGCGCGTCACTGACGCAGGGCGGTCACCCCTCACGGGGTGGCCGCCCTGCGGCGTTCCCGGGGGTCGTCAGGGGCCTTCGGGGCGGGCCGGGCAGCCGGACCCGCCGGGGGCGGCGGGGAGCCTTCAGGGGGCGGACGGAAGCCGATTAGGTCATTCGGCGGAAGTCGCGTAGAGTCGTGTTTACCGACGCGGGGTGGAGCAGCTCGGTAGCTCGCTGGGCTCATAACCCAGAGGTCGCAGGTTCAAATCCTGTCCCCGCTACAAAGAAGAAGGGCCCGGAGGCATCAAGCCTCCGGGCCCTTCGGCGTTTCCCGGGCCGGGCGTTCGCGGGGCCGGCGCCCCCGGAATTTCGGTGGCCGGGGCCGGGCCGCCGCCCGTACCGTCCGGGGTATGAACGCGAAGCGCCCCCTGATCGCCGTGCTCACCGGCGCGGGCATCTCGACGGACTCCGGCATCCCCGACTACCGCGGCCCGCAGGGCCTGTGGCAGAAGGACCCGTCGGCCGAGGAGCTGGTCACCATCGGGCCGTACCGGGACGATCCGCAGGTGCGCCGGCGGGCCTGGCGGATGCGGCTGGAGACGGGCGCACTGGCCGCCGAGCCGAACGCCGGGCACCGGGCGCTGGTCGACCTGGAGCGCTCCGGTCTGCCGCTGCGGGTGCTCACCCAGAACATCGACGGGCTGCACCAGAAGTCCGGGCTGCCCGCCCGCAAGGTGCTCGAACTGCACGGCACGGCCCGGGAGACGCAGTGCCTGCGCTGCCGGGTGGTCGGGCCGATGGCGGAGGCGCTGGCGCGGGTCGAGGCGGGGGAGCCGGACCCGGCGTGCCGGGCCTGCGGGGGGATCCTGAAGCCGCGCGTGGTGATGTTCGGCGAGAACCTCGACCCGGAGGTGCTCGGGCAGGCCGACGCGATCGTTCGGGCCTGCGACGTGTTCATCGCGGTCGGCACCAGCCTCCAGGTGTTCCCGGTGGCGGCGCTGCCGCTCGACGCGGTGCGGAGCGGGGCGGAGCTGATCATCGTGAACGGCGAGCCGACGCCGTACGACGGGGCCGCGGCCGAGGTGATCCGGGAGCCGATCTCCCGGGCGCTCCCGGAGCTGGTGCGCCGACTTGTCCTGGAGCGGGCCTGAGCAGGGGCCGGAAGGGTCATATTCCCGGACGTACCGCGTGCGTACGATGATCCTTCCGGCTTCCCCCCTCTGGCCTGGAGTGATCGACCGATGACGACGACGGCGAAGTTCGACCCCTGGTCGGCGGCGTTCGTGGCCCACCCGTACGACGCGTACGCCGAGCTGCGCGAGCACGCGCCGGTGACGTACTTCGAGCCGACGAACCAGTGGCTCGTCTCCCGCCACGAGGACGTCAGCGCCCTGCTGCGCGACCGCCGGCTGGGCCGCACCTACACCCACCGCTTCAGCCACGCGGAGTTCGGCCGCCCCGAGCCCGACCCGGCGCACGAGCCCTTCCACACCCTCAACGACAACGGGCTGCTGGACCTGGAGGCCCCCGACCACACCCGGATCCGCCGGCTGGTCTCCAAGGCCTTCACCCCGCGCATGGTCGAGGGCCTGCGCCCCACCGTGCGGCGGCTGGCCGGCGAGCTGGTCGACGAGCTGCTCGCGGCCGGCGGCGGCGACCTGATCGCCACCGTCGCCGAGCCGCTGCCGGTCGCCGTGATCGCCGAGATGCTCGGCGTGCCGGAGGGCGACCGGCACCTGCTGCGGCCGTGGTCCGCCGACATCACCGGGATGTTCGAGCTCAACCCCGGCGAGGAGGCCGCCCGCCGGGCCGTCACCGCCAGCACCGAGTTCTCCGACTACCTGCGCACCCTGATCCGCGAGCGCCGGGCGGCCCCGGGCACGGACCTGATCAGCGCGCTGATCCAGGCCCAGGAGGGCTCCGACGCGCTCAGCGAGCAGGAGATGATCTCCACCTGCGTGCTGCTGCTCAACGCCGGCCACGAGGCGACCGTCAACACCACCGGCAACGGCTGGTGGGCGCTGTTCCGCAACCCCGGGGAGCTCGCCCGGCTGCGCGGCTCGGTGGACGAACTGCTGCCCACCGCCGTCGAGGAACTGATGCGCTGGGACACCCCGCTGCAGATGTTCGAGCGCTGGGTCCTGGAGGACATCGAGGTCCGCGGCGTCACCGTCCCGCGCGGCGCCGAGATCGCCCTGCTCTTCGGCTCCGCCAACCGCGACCCCGAGCGCTTCGCCGACCCGGACCGCCTCGACCTCGGCCGCACCGACAACCCGCACATCACCTTCGGTGCCGGAATCCACTTCTGTCTCGGCGCCCCGCTTGCCAGACTGGAGCTCACCGAGTCCTACGGCACCCTGCTGCGCCGGGCGCCGGGCCTGCGGCTGGTCCGCGAGCCCGAGTGGAACCCGGGCTACGTGATCCGGGGGCTCAAGGAGCTGCTGGTCGAGGTCTGACGACTGAGGGGGAGAGGGCCGTGGGCAAGGCAACAGGGGCGCTGCTGGGGCTGGCGATCGGGGACGCGATCGGTCGGCCGACCGAGTTCAAGAGCGTCGAGGTGATCGCTGCCGACCACCCGGACTGGCGGCAGCTCCCGTTGCCGCAGCGGGCATTGGTCACCGACGACACCCAGATGACCCTCGCCCTCGGCCGCGGCCTGCGCACCGCCCTGGCGCGCGGGCCGCTCACCCCCCTCCGGCTGGTGCGGCCCGTCCGCGAGGAGTTCGTCGACTGGTGGCGCTCCCCGCAGAACAACCGGGCCCCCGGCATGACCTGCCTGCGCGCCTGCGAGCGGCTCAGCCACGACGAGTACCGCTGGCAGCAGGCCAGCGACGTCGGATCCAAGGGCTGCGGCGCCAACATGCGGGTCGCCCCGATCGGGCTGATCCGCGAACTGGACGCCCGGCAGCTCTCCGGCGCCGCCCAGCTGCAGTCCGCGCTCACCCACGGCCACCCGACCGCGCTCGCCGCCGGCGACCTCACCGCGTACGCCGTCCGCAAGCTGGCCGAGGGCGTCCCGCCCGCCGGGCTGCCGGCGGTGCTGCGGGCGTACGCGCTGGCGAGCCGCGAGCGCTACGACGAGTTCTGGCTCGGCGACCTCGCCGACCGCTGGTACGGCAGCTCCCCGCAGGCCGTCATCGCCCGTGGCTGGGACGACTGCCTCACGGTGCTCGACCAGCTGGAGGCCGCCCTCGCCGCCCCCGACGTCGAGGCCGACCCCTGCCTGGCCACCGGCGAGGGCTGGGTCGCCGAGGAGGCCTTCGGCACCGGCCTGCTCTGCTTCCTGCTGCTGCCCGACGACCCGGTCGCCGCCGTCCGCCGGGCCGCCTACTCCAGCGGCGACTCCGACTCCCTCGCCTGCCTGGCCGGCGCCTTCGCGGGCGCCCACCACGGCGAGGCGGCCTGGCCGGCCGACTGGGTGGAGCGGATCGAGCACCGGGACGAACTGCTGGAGCTCGGGGCGCTCTGGGACTGACGCCGTACGGGCCGGAACCCGATCCGGGGGCGGCGCGTCGAAGGGCCATGACGAACCGCAGCACCGGAACCCGTCGCATCCTCCGCCGCCCGGCGGCGCTGCTCCTCGCCGCCGCGCTCGCCACGCCGCTGCTCGCCGGCTGCGGCGGCACCGGAGCCGCCGCGCCCGTGGAGCTCCGGGCGGCCGCGCCCGCGAGCCGCCCGGCCGTCGACCCGGCGCGGGTGGCCGCCACCGCGGCCGCCACCGACGCCTTCGGCCTCGACCTCCTGCACGCCCTGACCGCCCAGCCGGACGCCGCCGGCGGCAACCTCGTGGTCTCGCCGTCCGGCCTGGCCACCCTGCTCGCGATGCTGCTGCCCGGCGCCCGCGGCGCCACCGCCGGGGAACTGGCCAAGGCCCTGCACACCGAGCTCGACCCGCTGCAGTACGCGCTCGCCACCGGCGCGCTGAACCGGCCGGTCCCGGCCACCGACCGGCTCACCCTGCGCCGCAGCGACGACCTCTGGACGCAGCAGGGCCTGGCCGTCGAGCCGGGCTACCTGGCCGACCTGGCCGCCGCCTTCGACACCGGCGTGCACCAGGCCGACTTCGCCAAGGACCCGGACGGGGCCCGCAAGACCGTCAACGCGGCCGTGGAGAAGGCCACCGACGGCCGGATCAAGGACCTGTTCGGCCGGGACGCGATCACCCCGAGCACCCGGCTGGTGCTCACCGACGCGCTCTACCTGAAGGCCCGGTGGGCCGCCGCCTTCAAGCCCTCGCACACCGCCGACCGCCCGTTCCACAAGCTCGACGGCTCCACCCCGGCCGTCCCCACGATGGCGCAGACCGGGGAGTTCAAGTACGCCGACGGCTCCGGCGGGATCCTCGGCGAGCCCTGGCAGGCCGTCGAGCTGCCGTACGCGGACGGCGCACTGGTGATGGACCTGATCGTCCCCGCGCAGGGAGGCTTCGCCGCCTTCGCCAAGGGCCTGGACCAGCCCCAGCTCGACCGCGTCCTCGGCGCCCTCGCCGAGCGGCCGGTCGACCTCCGGCTGCCGCGCTTCCGCTTCGGCACCTCGAAGGAGCTCACCCCCGCGCTGCGCTCGCTCGGCGTCTCCTCGGCCTTCGACAAGGCCGATCTCACCGGCATCGCCAAGGAGCCGCTGGTCGTCGGAACGGTGGTGCAGAAGGCCACCGTCGAGGTCGACGAGGAGGGGACGGTCGCGGCGGCCGGCAGCGGTGCCGGGGTCGAGGCGGCGGCGGCGCCGAACGCCGACCGGCCGGTCCAGCTGTACCTGGACCGGCCGTTCCTGTTCCTGATCCGGGACGCCCGGGGCGGGGCGCCGCTGTTCCTCGGCCAGGTCACCGACCCGCTGGCGAAGTAGCCGACGGGCCGGGGCGGCCTCCGAGGGGCCCCGGGCTCACCAGGCCGGGTAGCGCCCGCCGAGCGCCGGGTGCCGGGGGTCGCGGCTGCCGAACAGCACCAGCAGGTCGTCCGCGACCTGCCGCAGCTCCGCCCGGCCCTCGACCGCCCCGGCCCACTCGGCGGGCAGCGCCGCGGCGCCGTACGCCGCCCCGACCAGGTTGCCGCAGACCGCGCCGGTCGAGTCGCTGTCCCCGGAGTGGTTCACCGACAGCAGCAGCGCGGTGCGCACCGGGTCGGGGTCCAGGGTGGCCGCCAGCAGCGAGTACACGGCGATGGCCAGGCACTCCTCGGCGATCCAGCCGAGCCCGACCCGCTCCACCGTCTCCGCCGCGGGCTCGGCCTCCTGGGCCAGCCGCACCGCCCGGGCCAGCGCCTGGACGGTCTCCTTGGAGCTCGGCAGCTCGCGGATCTGCTCCACCGTCTCGCCGACCGCCGCCCACGGCTCGGTGCCGTGGGCGAGCCGCTCGACCAGCGCCGCGAAGGCGCCCGCCGCGAGGTAGCCGGTCGGGTGGCCGTGGGTGAGCTGGGCGCACTGCACCGCCAGCCCGAAGGACTGCTCGACGCCCAGCCGGGCCAGCCCGAACGGCGCCGAGCGCATCACCGTGCCGCAGCCCTTGGAACCCGGGTTGATCGGCCCGGTCAGCCCGATCGCGGACGGCGCCTCGAACACCGGGTGCTCGGACACCCCGCTCAGGCAGGCGTTGCCCGGCGCCCGCCGCGCGTACAGGAAGGGCCGGCTCAGCAGCCAGCCGTCGTACGGGCGGGGCTGCGGCCCGGTGTCCGGCGCGTCCTGGAACTGGGTGCGCAGCCAGCGCCGGTAGGCGCCGTGCACGGCCTCCGGCACCGAGCCGCCGCCGCCCGTCCAGCCGCGGACGAAGCCGCGGATCAGGCCCTCGGCGGTGAACAGCGTCATCTGGGTGTCGTCGGTGACCTCGACCGGCCCGGACCCGGCCGGCAGTGTGGTCACGCCCTGCGGCCCGTACCGGTCCTGGATCTGGTGGAGCTGCTGGAACTCCACCGGCCAGCCCAGCGCGTCGCCGATCGCTCCGCCGAGCAGCGTTCCGCGCACCCGGTCCCGGTACCCCGACTCCGCCGCCGGTTCCGTCACGTCGAGCCCCCCTTTGTTCGTGGCGGACTACGTTCTATCAGGTCCCCCGGGAGGCGGGGCGACTCCTGTGGATCTTGCGCGGGTCGGCCGGGGGACCGCCGGGGTGTGACCGCCTACCGGCGGATCGCCCCGGCGCGCCCGTGCAGCGCGGCCCGGTCGGCGGCGGCGCGTCCGGCCGCCCAGCCCACGCCGTCGCTGACCCGCACCCGCTGCGAGACCAGCTTCGGGAACAGCCGGCCGATCTCCTGGTCCACCGCCTCGGAGCGGGCGGCGAGCGCGGGCAGCAGCCGCGCGTCGGGCAGCAGCTGCTCCTCGGTGCCGTCCTCGCGCAGGTGCCGTCCGGCCGCGGCGGCGCTGGTGGCGCGCTCGGTCGCGGCGGTCAGCCGCTCGCGGATCCGCGCCGCGTACGCGACCAGGAAGGACTGCCGGAACGCCTTGCTGCGCGAGTCCTTGCGGGAGCCCGCCTTGTTGAGCGCGTGGGTGGCCTGCACCAGCAGCGAGGTGTAGAGCAGCTCGACGCCGTCCAGGTCCCCGTCGAAGCCGACCACGGTGCAGAAACCGAACTCCTTCGCCCACACCACCCGGCACCGGTTGGCCGCCGCGACCGCGTCCAGCAGCATCGTCTTGGGGCCCTCGTACGGGTTGTCCACCCCGATCCGCAGCGCCGCCGGGGTGTCGCGGTCGGCACCGGACGCGGCCAGCAGCGCGTCGTCGATGCTGTGCTGGGCCATCAGCTGCTGGGCCTTGGCGGTCAGCGCCTCGGCCTCCTCCGGGTACTCGGTGGACTCGGCCTTGGCCAGCAGCGCCCGGATCCGCGCCAGCATCCGCGGCTCGCCGCTCACCGGCCCCGCGTGCTGCGGCCGCACCGCCTGCCCGGGGGCGGGCCCCACCGGGGCGATCGGCGGCAGCCGGCCCCAGGTGCGCAGCAGCTCCAGGGCGGCGGTGGCGAGCGCGAAGCGGTCCAGCCGGTGCCGGTCGGCGAAGGCGCCGAGGTACTCGTCGTCGCCGGACCACCACACCTCGGCCTCCAGCTCGCGCAGCTGCTCCAGCCAGCGCCGGTCCAGGGCGGCCGCGGGGTGGCGGCGGCCCTCGGCGGCGATCAGGTCCACCGCGAGGGCCAGGTGGACGGGCTTCAGCTCGCGCCGCACCACCCGGGCCAGGTCGGCCGGCCGCCACCCGGCGGACCAGCAGCGGCCGACGGCCGTGTCCGCGTACCCGAGCAGCGCCCGGCCGACCTCCGGCCACTGCCCGGCCGAGGCGGCCAGCAGCGAGGCCCCGGTGTCCAGGGCGAGGTCCAGCGCCTCCTCCGGCGCCGTCACCACCGACCGCACCGCCTGCTCCAGCAGCGGTCCGGCGGTCCCGGCCTGCTGCGCGCGCTCGCCCACGGTGTGTCCCTGCTCTCCTCGACGGTGCCACGACGGCCCGGCTCCTCCTGCCCATGATGCCGGAGCGGCGGCGGGGACCGACGGGAGAGCGGCTCAGCGCTCGACGGCCTTGGCGAGGATCTCCGGGGTGCGGTCCAGCAGGCGGGCCGCCGCGAGGCGGACGCCGAGGGCCGCGACCAGGGCGCCGTACAGCGGGCCGACCAGCAGCACCGGCCAGCTCGGGCCGTCGGAGACCAGGGCCCAGGCGAGGTAGCCGCCGACCGGCAGCGCCAGCAGGGCGACGCCGAGCATCGAGCCGAACTGGTTGAGCAGGATCAGCCCGCCCTGGCCCGGGGCGGCGTTGCGCATCGGGTTGCTGTCGGCCGGCATGGTGTACGGCGCCAGGACGCTGAACATCGCGCCCAGCGCGATCCCGCAGCCGAGCAGCGTCAGCGCCAGGCCGAGCGCGGACGGCAGCTCGCTCCACCGGCCGGTGACGGCCGCCAGGACCAGCCCGAGCAGCAGCGTCACGGGGACGGCGTACGACAGCACCGCGTACGCCCGGCCGCGCAGCTCGGAGCGGGCGTCGGCCGGGGTGCGCAGGGTGGCGGCGACCATCCAGAACGCCGAGCCGTCCATACCGAACAGGTTGAGCATCTGCAGCCCGAGGAACACCCCGGTCATCGCCAGCAGGTAGACGCTCGCCCAGCCCTGGACCATCGACAGCACGCAGATCACCAGCGTCATCCCGATGCTGGTGAACAGCGCCGCCTTGGCCCGCGGCTCGCGCCAGGCGTACCGCAGGTGCCGCTGCATCACCGCGCCGGTCCGGCCCTGGGGCAGGAACCGCCAGCCGCGCGAGTCCTGCACCCCGCGGGCGACCTCCAGGGTGGAGGAGTCGGCGGTCACCATCAGCTCCTGCAGGCTCCGCCGCCACCAGCGCAGCAGCAGCGCCAGCAGCGCGGCGGCCGCGGCGAGCTGGAGCAGCGCCAGCCCGTACCGGCCCTCGCCGGCGGTGCGCGGCGCGTCCGCCGCGCTGATCGGCGGGATCCAGCGCAGCACGGAGGCGATCGGCTTGAGCGGGCTGAGGTCGATCGGCCCGCCCCGGCGGCCGAGGATGCTCTGCGAGCCGACGTTGGCGACCTGCACCAGGAGGGCGAAGGCCAGGCCGCCGAAGATCGCGAAGTCCTTGCCGCGCCGGCTGGAGAGCATCCGGGCGTTGCCCGCCGCGACCGCCCGGGAGAGCGTGACCAGGCAGAGCAGCGCGAGCGGCACGCCGAGCACCGCGACCGCGGCCGAGGCGCCGCCGGTCGCGCCGGCCAGCACCGCGGCGGTCACCAGCACCAGGCTGACCAGCGGCCCCGGTCCGATCAGCGCGGCCAGCAGGGTGCCGCGCAGCAGCGGGCCGGGGCGCAGCGGCAGCATGGTCAGCCGGGTCGGGTCGGCGCTCTCGTCGCTGGAGAAGAGGAACAGCGGCAGCGCGGCCCAGCTCAGGGTCAGCACGCCGAGCAGCATCACCCCGGCGTCCCCGGAGCCCGCGTAGCGCCCGTTCAGCGCGGTCATGGCGACGGCGACACCGGCCGCGAGGGCCAGGCCCGCGACGCCGCCGATCACGTAGACGGTGGTCCGGCCGGGGCTGCGCCGCAGCCCGTTGCGCAGCAGCCGTAGCTTGAGCGCCACCAGGGCACGGACCACCGTCCGCCCGTCGGGCACCGGGGCATTGTTCACAGGGTGCCCCCGGCCTGCCCGCCGCCGAGCCAGCCGAGCGCCTGCCCGTCGTCCTCGCGGACGCCGATCAGCTCCAGGAAGGCCTCGTGCAGGCTGCGCCCGCCCCGGACGGAGTCCAGCGGCCCCTGGGCTATCACCTGGCCGGCGTTGACCACCGCGACCCAGTCGCAGAGCTGCTCGACCAGTTCCATCACGTGGCTGGAGAAGATCACCGTGGAGCCGGCCGCGGCGTACCGCTTGAGCACGCCGCGGATGGTCTGGGCGGAGACCGGGTCGACGCCCTCGAAGGGCTCGTCCAGGAACAGCACGTCCGGGTTGTGCAGCAGCGCGGCGGCCAGGCCGATCTTCTTGCGCATGCCGGTGGAGTAGTCGGCGACCAGCTTGTCGGCGTCCCGGCCGAGGTCCAGGACGGCCAGCAGCTCCTCGGCCCGCCGGTCCACCTCGGCGCCGGGCAGGCCGCGCAGCCGCCCGGTGTACTGGAGCAGCTCGCGCCCGCTGAGCCGCTCGAACATCCGCAGGCCCTCGGGCAGGATGCCGATCCGGGCCTTGACCGTGACCGGGTCCGCCCACACGTCGGCGCCGTGCACCAGGACGGTGCCCTGGTCGGGCCGGAGCAGCCCGGTGACCATCGACAGCGTGGTGGTCTTGCCGGCACCGTTCGGCCCGACCAGGCCGATGAACGCCCCGGCCGGCAGCTCCAGGCTCAGCCCGGCCACCGCGGCCTGGGGGCCGAAGTGCTTCCAGAGCCCCTGGATGCTGACGGCGGACGGGGTTCCCGGCCCGGAGAGGTCGGGGGACGGCGGCGCTGACGCCTGCATGGCGGCCTTCTCTGCTCGTGGTGGTGGACGTCGTCGTGGTGCGGGTCTCTCCGGGCTCAGCCTGTCACCGTGCGGACCGGCTGTCGCCCGAGTTGAGCATCCCCTGAGAGTGTCCGCCGAACGGGTGAGGCACGCCGCCCGTTTTCCTCGTCCGGGCGACTACTGGGCCGATTTGGCAACTACTCAGTTCGGCTGTTCGTCCTGCACTATGAGGGAGCAGTGACGTGCGCGGGGGTGCCGCGCTACCGGGAGGTGGCGGATGTCCGTACAACCATGGGGCGAGCCTGGTTCCGGCTATCCGCCCGGCAGGCCGGCGGGTGGCTGGCAGCCGGCGCCCGCGCCCGCGGTGGCGTCGCAGGCCGCGATGCGGGCGGGCCACGCGGACCGGGACCGCACGCTGGACGTGCTCAAGGCCGCGTTCGCCGAGGGGCGGCTCACCGTCCAGGAGTACGAGCAGCGCCACGAGGCGGTGGCCGCCGCGCAGACCTACGGCCAGCTGGCCGTGCTGGTGGCCGACCTGCCCTCGGGGCCGATGACGGCGCCGCCGCCCACCGCGGCCACGCCCGTTCCGGCCACCTTCATGCCGGTCCCGCCGCCGCCCCAGGCCCGCCAGACCAACGTGCTCGCCGTGGTCTCCCTGGTGGCCGGCCTGGTCGGCCTCTCCGCCCCCGCCGTGGTCACCGGCCACATCGCCCGCGCGGAGATCCGCCGCCGCAACATGGACGGCGACTGGGCGGCCGTCCTCGGCCTGGTCATCGGCTACTTGGGCTGCGCGTTCTGGACCCTGATGATCCTGATCGGCATCGCCTGAGGCGGGCCCGCCCGGGCGGCCCGGGGGCGGTTCGTCCATCTTCCCGATGGGGTCTTCCTCAGGCGTAGGACCTATGATGCCCGGGGCTGCCGCCGTGCGCCCGGAAGCAGTACGGTCTCCGTCACCGGCCGACGCCGAAGGGTGGGGCGGGCCGAGCGAGCGACCACGAGCTGAGGACCGTTACCAGTGACAGTCAGTGCCCAAGAGGCCTCCAGGATCCCGCCGATCGGAGGGCGTCCGCTGATCCCGGGATCCGCGCGCCGCTCCGCGGCTCGGCTCTGGACGTCGGCCCCGGCACTGCTCGCGGGTGAGGCCCTGATCGCCTTCCTGGCCGCCCTGGTGCTCCCCGTGATGGCGAGCAAGTTCCACATGGACCCGCTGGACCGGATCGCCCAGGTGAGCGGTCTCGCCGCGCTGCAGCTGCGGTTCGCGGTCATCGGCTTCCTCCTGCTCGGCGCGGTCGTGCTCGCGATGCGCTTCCGCTCGGGCCGGCACTTCGGCCTGGTGGCCCGGTTCTCCGCGGCCGCCATCGCGGGCCTCGCCAGCGGCTTCGTGGCGGCCGGCGCGGTGATGGCGCTGCTCGGCACGCCCTGGCCGATGTTCGGCCTGAACGGCGACAGCGGGCGCATCGTCGAGTGGGCCCACGCCCTGGCGAACGGCCAGCCCTCGGGCTCGGCGGTCTACCCGCCGGCGCCGCTCTACACCCTGGGCTACTACGCCGAGTGGTTCCGCGGCGGCAACACCGCGTACGCCTTCAAGGACCTGCAGATCCTCGGCGCCGCCGCGTTCGGCCCGCTGGTCTACCTGTCGTGGCGGATGCTGCTCAGCCCGGTCCGGGCGCTCGCCTTCGGCGTGCTGCCGGCCTTCGCCCTGATCGACGCCTACAAGCCGTACAGCCAGACCGTGCTGGTCGTCCTGGTGCCCGTCCTGGTCGCCGTGGTGGTGCACCTGCGCCGGAGCGGGACGGACGGCTGGCGGCTGCTGCTGCTGAAGGCGGTCGGCTTCGGCGCGCTGCTGGGCCTGCTGTTCCTCACCTACTCCGGATGGTTCCTGTGGAGCGCCATCGGCGTGGTGGTCGCGGCGCTGGCGTACTTCCCCTGGCGTGACAGCCGGCTCAAGGGCCTGGTCTACCTGGCCGCCACCGTGGGCGCGTTCCTGCTGGTCTGCGGCAGCTACCTGGTGACCATGCTGACCGACGGCCAGGACACCAAGGACCCCAACTTCCGCTTCGACAACTTCACCGACCCGGCGTACTTCCTGATGTGGCGCACGGACATGCCGGGCAAGGTGGGGGACTGGCCGATCCCCGGCGAGTTCGGCGGCATGGACCTGTTCGCCGTGGTGATGTTCGTCGCACTGGGCGCCGCCCTCTGGCTGGGCATCCGCAAGCCGGTGGTCGTCACCATCAGCTGCATGTTCGCGAGCGCCTGGGTGATGCGGATGTACATCGCCTCGCACATGTACGAGACGCAGACGGTCCAGCTCTACACCCGGACCAACAACCAGCTGCTGTACTGCGGCCTGCTGCTGTGCGCCCTGCTGGTCCACCTGGTGTCGCTCCGACTGGCCGAGCGCCGCCGGGTCGAGGGGGCCGACGGGACCGGGGAGGCCGCCGGGACCGGGGGACTCGCCGGAACGCCCCTGCCGGGCCCGCAGGCGGCCGTCGTCGGTACGCTGTTCGCTCTCCTCTTCCTGTTCGGTACGGTCTCGTCGTCGATGTCGGACCGCTACCTGCCGGCCAAGGAGAACACCTACCGCATCCTGCCGTGGGTGTCGCACACCGTGCAGAACCTCGACGGCACCTGCCCGAAGTTCGCGCCGGGTGGGCACTGCTCCAAGACCGGTGACCAGTCATGGCTCAGCATGATCAAGTAACCAGTTCCCGCCCATGAGCCCGAACTGACCCCGAAGGCCCAATCCTGATGATGATCACCGCCGTCAAGAGCCTCGCCGACCGGCTCGTCTCCTCGCCGAGGCGTCTGTGGGCAGTGGCTTTCGCGATCCTGTTCGCCCTGAGTGCGTCCTGGTCGATCGCCACCCCGATCGGCGCCTCGCCGGACGAGCACGCCCACCTCATCCGGGCCGCGGCCGTCGCCCGGGGGCAGGTCGAGGGCCGCGAGGTCATGGTCCCGCACCTGGTGGGCGGCATCGAGGGCCAGTTCGCCGAGACCGGGGTCGAGCTCCCGCGGATCTACCAGGAGCTCAAGGACGTCAACTCCTGCTACGTCTTCAAGCCCGAGACCCCGGCCTCCTGCGCGCCGCGGCTCATCGACCGGCCGGGCGAGGCCCTGGTGACCACCGCGGCCGGCCGCTACCACCCGGCGTACTACTTCGCGGTGGGCTGGCCCAGCCTCCTGGTCCCGGGGGCGAAGGGCTTCTACCTGATGCGCCTGATGTCGGCGCTGATCTGCTCCGCCCTGGTGGCGAGCGCGGTGGTCTCGGCGGCCGAGTGGCGGCGGCGGTCCTTCACCCTGCTGGGCACGGTCACCGCGGCCACGCCGATGGCGCTGTTCCTGTTCGGCATGGTCAACCCGAGCGGTCCGGAGATCGCGGCGGGCATCCTGGTCTGGAGCGCCGGGCTGCCGATGCTGATGAACCCGGACCCGCACCTGCTGAACCGCCGGCTGGCCCGGCTGGGCATCGGCGCGCTGGTGCTGATCAGCATCCGCCCGCTGGGCATGATCTGGTTCGCCGGGGCCCTGTTCTTCGCGCTGCTGCTGAGCCAGAAGGGCGCGGTGCGGGAAGTGGTCCGCCGCAAGGTGACCTGGCTCTGGGGCGGTCTGGGCGCCGCGTCCGCCGTCGCGGCCCTGGCCTGGTCGTCGAGCCACCCGGACAACTCGATCATCAACACCCCGAGCGACCTCACCCCGCTGGCCGCGGCCCGGAAGACCTTCGACTTCGGCCTGCTGTACATGAAGCAGATGATCGGCTACTTCGGCTGGCTGGACGCCGAGGCGCCGGCCGCGACGCTGCTGGTCTGGTGCGGGGTGGTGCTCGCCCTGGCGATGTTCGCGCTGTGCTATGCCCGGTTCCGGGACGCCCTGGCGATCGTCGGCGTGATGGTCGGCATCGTGGTGATACCGATAGCGGCTCAGGCCATGCAGGCGCGCCAGCTGGGCATGATCTGGCAGGGCCGCTACCTGCTGCCGTTCGCCGTCGGGCTGCCGATCCTGTGCGCCGCGATCTGCCACGAGCGGCTGCCCTGGGGCGGCTTCGCCTGGCGCCGGCTGCTGGTGATCTCCGGCTTCTCGCTGTCCCTGGTCAACGCCGCGGCCTTCCTCTGGGCGCTGCGCCGCAACACGGTCGGCAGCACCGGCCCGCTGCTGATCAACCCGGCGCACTGGTCCCCGCCCGGCACCTGGATGCTGTGGCTGGCCGTGTACACCCTGGCCGCGCTCGCGCTGGGGCTGTTCGCGGCGGTGTCGGACAACCGGGACCGTCCGCTGCCGCAGTCGGCCGGGGCGGCCGACGGCGGTGCCGCGCAGGATCCGCCCCGGCTCGCCGGGGCCCACGCGGAGGCGTAGGGTCGCGGTGCGGGGGCTGCCCGGTTGTGGTAGGGAGCCCCGCCCCGGCCCGGTTCCCGGGCCGCTTCCGGTGCCGGCCCCGCGACCTGCGGCGTTGCATTTGTTTTGACCGAGCCCGATGCGCTAGGTACGCTCTGACCTTGTGCCTGGGGTGTCCCCGGGTCCTTGTGCGTGCATGCACACCGGTCGCCGCGCCGAGCCGGAGCGCTTCCCAGCGTCCCGCGCGTAGAGCGCCGTCGCTGTACAGCAGCCATGGGATTCCGTGTCGTAACAAGCCCAACACACCCGACCGCGTGGGTCGACCACGGGGCCGTGTGTGAGGGGAGACACCGCAGGTTAGTTCCACCAAGCCTTGGCACACAGAAAACGGAGAAACGGTGCCTACGATCCAGCAGCTGGTCCGAAAGGGCCGGCAGGACAAGGTCGAGAAGAACAAGACTCCCGCGCTGAAGGGTTCCCCGCAGCGCCGTGGGGTCTGCACGCGTGTGTACACGACCACCCCGAAGAAGCCGAACTCGGCTCTCCGCAAGGTCGCCCGTGTGCGCCTCACCAGCGGGATCGAGGTCACCGCTTACATCCCGGGCGAGGGCCACAACCTGCAGGAGCACTCCATCGTGCTGGTGCGCGGTGGTCGTGTGAAGGACCTTCCTGGTGTCCGCTACAAGATCATCCGCGGTTCGCTTGACACCCAGGGTGTCAAGAACCGCAAGCAGGCTCGCAGCCGCTACGGCGCCAAGAAGGAGAAGTAAGAATGCCTCGTAAGGGCCCCGCCCCGAAGCGCCCGGTCATCATCGACCCGGTTTACGGCTCCCCGGTCGTCACCCAGCTGGTCAACAAGATCCTGCTGCACGGCAAGCGTTCCACCGCTGAGCGGATCGTCTACGGCGCCCTCGAGGGCGTCCGTGAGAAGACCGGCTCGGACCCCGTCGTGACGCTGAAGCGCGCGCTGGAGAACGTCAAGCCGGCCCTCGAGGTCAAGTCCCGCCGTGTCGGTGGCGCGACCTACCAGGTTCCGGTCGAGGTCCGTCCGGGCCGCGCCAGCACCCTGGCGCTGCGCTGGATGGTCGGGTACTCCCGCGCCCGTCGCGAGAAGACCATGACCGAGCGCCTGATGAACGAGATCCTCGACGCCAGCAACGGCCTGGGCGCTTCCGTGAAGCGTCGCGAGGACACCCACAAGATGGCCGAGTCCAACAAGGCCTTCGCGCACTACCGCTGGTAGTCCGTACCCCGTCACTAGACAGAGAGAGAACGAGCCACAATGGCTGCAACCTCCCTTGACCTCGCCAAGGTCCGCAACATCGGGATCATGGCGCACATCGACGCGGGCAAGACCACCACCACCGAGCGGATCCTGTTCTACACCGGTGTGTCGTACAAGATCGGTGAGGTCCACGATGGCGCTGCCACCATGGACTGGATGGAGCAGGAGCAGGAGCGCGGCATCACGATCACGTCGGCCGCGACGACCTGTCACTGGACGGTCGACGACGCCGACCACACCATCAACATCATCGACACCCCGGGTCACGTCGACTTCACCGTCGAGGTGGAGCGTTCGCTGCGCGTCCTCGACGGTGCCGTGACGGTGTTCGACGGTGTCGCCGGTGTCGAGCCCCAGTCCGAGACCGTGTGGCGGCAGGCTGACCGCTACGGCGTCCCGCGCATCTGCTTCATCAACAAGCTGGACCGCACGGGCGCGAACTTCTTCTTCTGCGTCAAGACCATCGTGGACCGCCTCGGCGCCACCCCGCTGGTCATGCAGCTCCCGATCGGTGCCGAGTCGGACTTCCAGGGCGTTGTCGACCTGGTCCGCATGAAGGCGCTGGTCTGGTCCGCCGAGGCCGCCAAGGGCGAGATGTACGACATCGTCGACATCCCGGCCGAGCTGCAGGAGCAGGCCGACGAGTACCGCGAGGCGCTCATCGACACGGTCTCGAACGTCAGCGACGAGATCATGGAGCTCGCCCTCGAGGGCGAGGAGATCCCGGTCGAGCTGCTGCAGGCCGCGATCCGCAAGGGCACCCTGAACTCGGACTTCACCCCGATCTTCTGCGGTACCGCCTTCAAGAACAAGGGCGTTCAGCCCCTGCTCGACGCGGTCGTCAAGTACCTGCCGTCCCCGCTGGACATCGAGTCCATCGAGGGCACCAAGCCGGGCGACGACAGCGTCAAGATCTCCCGCAAGGCCTCGGACGACGAGCCGCTCGCCGCGCTCGCGTTCAAGATCATGTCGGACCCGCACCTCGGCAAGCTCACCTTCGTCCGGGTCTACTCGGGCCGCCTGGAGTCCGGCACCTCGGTGCTGAACGCCGTCAAGGGCAAGAAGGAGCGCATCGGCAAGATCTACCGCATGCACGCGAACAAGCGTGAGGAGATCGACTCGGTGGGCGCCGGCGACATCATCGCCGTCATGGGCCTGAAGCAGACCACCACCGGTGAGACGCTGTCCGACGAGAAGAACCCGGTCATCCTGGAGTCCATGGACTTCCCGGCCCCGGTCATCCGCGTCGCGATCGAGCCCAAGTCCAAGGGTGACCAGGAGAAGCTGGGTGTTGCCATCCAGCGTCTCGCCGAGGAGGACCCGTCCTTCCAGGTCAACACGGACGAGGAGACCGGCCAGACCATCATCGCGGGTATGGGCGAGCTGCACCTCGAGGTGCTGGTCGACCGTATGCGCCGTGAGTTCAAGGTCGAGGCCAACGTCGGCAAGCCGCAGGTCGCGTACCGCGAGACCATCCGCCAGGCGGTCGAGCGCATCGACTACACCCACAAGAAGCAGACCGGTGGTTCCGGTCAGTTCGCCAAGGTGCAGATCGCGATCGAGCCGCTCGAGCAGGCCGAGGGCTACGAGTTCGTCAACAAGGTCACCGGTGGCCGCGTTCCGCGGGAGTACATCCCGTCGGTCGACGCCGGTTGCCAGGAGGCCATGGAGTTCGGCATCCTCGCCGGCTACCCGCTGCAGGGTGTCCGCGTGAGCCTGCTGGACGGCCAGTCGCACGACGTCGACTCCTCCGAGCTCGCGTTCAAGATCGCCGGCTCGATGGCCTTCAAGGAAGGCGCGAGGAAGGCCAAGCCGGTCCTCCTCGAGCCGATGATGGCCGTCGAGGTCACCACGCCCGAGGACTACATGGGCGACGTGATCGGCGACATCAACTCTCGCCGTGGCCAGATCCGGTCCATGGACGAGCGTCACGGTGCCCGCGTCGTCACGGCGCTGGTGCCCCTCTCCGAGATGTTCGGCTACGTCGGTGACCTGCGCAGCAAGACCTCTGGTCGCGCGAGCTACTCGATGCAGTTCGACTCGTACGCCGAGGTTCCGAAGAACGTGGCGGACGACATCATCGCCAAGGCCAAGGGCGAGTGACGTCCCGATAATCGGGACGATTACGAAGCCTTAGGCTATTCGGAGGCGTCTCGGGAGGATCCGGTCGGATCCTCCCGGGAGCCTCCGGCCCCCCCACCAGCGGGACGGCACGGGATGTCCTCCGGGCAACCCGCACCAAAACCGATCAAAGACCAACTGGCGTCAGCACGGCGTACAGGAACTGTCCTCAGGAGGACTCAGTGGCGAAGGCGAAGTTCGAGCGGACGAAGCCCCACGTCAACATCGGCACCATCGGTCACATCGACCACGGCAAGACCACGCTGACCGCGGCCATCACCAAGGTGCTGCACGACGCGTACCCGGACCTGAACCCCTTCACGCCGTTCGACCAGATCGACAAGGCCCCGGAGGAGCGTCAGCGCGGTATCACCATCTCGATCGCGCACGTCGAGTACCAGACCGAGGACCGTCACTACGCGCACGTTGACTGCCCGGGTCACGCCGACTACATCAAGAACATGATCACCGGTGCCGCCCAGATGGACGGCGCCATCCTGGTGGTCGCCGCCACCGACGGCCCGATGCCGCAGACCAAGGAGCACGTCCTCCTGGCCCGCCAGGTCGGCGTTCCGTACATCGTTGTCGCCCTGAACAAGGCCGACATGGTGGACGACGAGGAGATCCTGGAGCTCGTCGAGCTCGAGGTCCGTGAGCTGCTCTCCGAGTACGAGTTCCCGGGCGACGACCTGCCGGTCGTCCGCGTCTCCGCGCTGAAGGCCCTCGAGGGCGACGCCGAGTGGGGCCAGAAGCTCCTCGGCCTGATGAAGGCTGTCGACGAGAGCATCCCGACCCCGGCCCGCGCCGTGGACCAGCCGTTCCTGATGCCGATCGAGGACGTCTTCACGATCACCGGTCGTGGCACCGTCGTCACCGGTCGCATCGAGCGCGGCATCCTCAAGGTCAACGAGACTGTCGACATCATCGGCATCAAGGAGACCAAGACCACCACCACGGTCACCGGCATCGAGATGTTCCGCAAGCTGCTCGACGAGGGCCAGGCCGGTGAGAACGTCGGTCTGCTGCTCCGTGGCATCAAGCGCGAGGACGTCGAGCGCGGCCAGGTCATCATCAAGCCGGGTTCGGTCACGCCGCACACCGACTTCGAGGCCCAGTCGTACATCCTGTCGAAGGACGAGGGTGGCCGTCACACCCCCTTCTTCAACAACTACCGCCCGCAGTTCTACTTCCGTACCACGGACGTGACCGGCGTCGTGACCCTCCCCGAGGGCACCGAGATGGTCATGCCGGGCGACAACACCGCCATGACGGTCGCGCTGATCCAGCCGATCGCCATGGAGGAGGGCCTGAAGTTCGCCATCCGTGAGGGTGGCCGCACCGTCGGCGCCGGCCAGGTCACCAAGATCATCAAGTAATTGACGATCTGACCTGCCTGCCTCGTACAGGCTCGTCCGAAGGGCCCCGCGCACCGCACGGTGCGCGGGGCCCTTCGGCGTCTCATGGGCAGTTCACCGGAGCGCACCGCCTTTCAGCGGCCGCTCATCGCAGACTGTTATGGTCGGGCCACCATCCAGCCCGCCGTCGCGGAAAGTGGGACCAACGCATGTCAACGGCACCGCTGTTGTCGGTCGTGATGCCGATCTACAACGAGCAGGAGGCGCTCCCGCTGACCGTCGAACGGCTGCGGCCGATCCTCGACGGGCTCGACGTGGCCTACGAGGTGGTCGGGGTGGACGACGGCAGCACCGACGTCACCCCGGTGCTGATGCAGAAGATCCGCCAGGACTGGCCGGAGTTCCGCATCGTCCGCTTCGCCCGCAACTCCGGGCACCAGGCCGCCCTCACCGCCGGCATCCACCGCGCCCACGGCGACTACGTGGTCTCCATCGACGCCGACCTCCAGGACCCGCCGGAGAAGATCCCCGAGATGCTGGAGCTCGCCCGCGAGCAGCACCTGGACATCGTCTACGGCGTGCGCGGCGACCGCGGCACCGACACCTTCTTCAAGCGGCACACCGCCGGCGGCTACTACTGGCTGATGCGCAAGCTGGTCGGCAAGCGGATGCCCAACCAGGCCGGCGACTTCCGGCTGCTCAGCCGGGCGGCGGTGGACGCGCTCAAGGCGATGCCCGAGCACCAGCCGGTCTACCGGCTGCTGGTGCCGTGGCTGGGCTTCCCCAGCGGCGAGGTGGTCTACGTGCGCGAGGAGCGGGTCGCGGGCAGCACCCACTACCCGCTCTCGAAGATGCTCCGGCTCGCGCTGGACAGCGTCACCAACTTCTCCGCCGCCCCGCTGCGGCTGGCCACCTGGCTGGGGCTGTTCAGCTTCCTGGTCTGCCTCCTGCTGGCGATCTACACCACGGTCGCGTACGCCGTCGGCTCCACCGTGCCCGGCTGGTCCTCGCTGTTCATAGGGATGCTCTTCATCGGCGCCGTGCAGCTGGTCTGCGTCGGCCTGCTCGGCGAGTACGTCGGCCGGATCTACTCGGCGGTCCAGGCCCGGCCCGCGTACTTCGTCGGCTACGACTCCGCCGAGGAGCAGGACCGGTACGGTACGGGCGCGTGAACGAGACCCTCTCCGCGGACCGGGGCGAGCGCGACGAGCCCGTCGGGGCGGCCCGGCCGGTCCGCCGGCAGCTGCCGTCCTTCCTGGTCATCGGGGTGCTGAGCACCCTCTTCTACCTGGCCCTGTTCGTCCTGCTGCGGCTGGTCGCCTCCTCGCAGACGGCCAACCTGGTGGCCCTGGCGGTCAGCGCGGTGGCCAACACCGCGGCGAACCGCCGCTTCACCTTCGGCATCACCGGCTCGGACGGCGCGGTGCGCCACCAGCTCCAGGGCGCGGTCGCGTTCCTGATCGGGCTGGGCCTCAGCAGCGGCGCGCTGGCGCTGCTGGACGCGGCGCTGCCGCACGCCTCCCGGGTGGTCGAGGTGGCCGGGCTGGTGGCGGCCAACGGCCTCGCCACGGTGGCCCGGTTCGTGCTGCTCAAGCTGTGGGTCTTCCGGAGGCGCTGAGCCCGGCGCGCGGCCGGCGGCCGGTACGACGACGGAGGGGACGCGTGCCGCTGCACGCGTCCCCTCCGTGGGTCGGGCCCCGCCGCTACTGCTGCTTCAGCGAGTCCGTGTAGGCCTTGCAGGCCTGGTAGTCCGGCAGCAGGCCGGTGGCGAGCGCCTCCGCGAGGGTGGGCGCGACCGCGTCACGGGCCGAGAGCTGCGGGGCGTCGGTCGGCCACTCGATGCCGAGGTCCGGGTCCAGCGGGTGCACGCCGTGCTCGCCGGTCGGGTTGTACGTCGCCGAGCAGAGGTAGGTCAGCGTGGCGTCGTCGCTCAGGGCGCAGAAGCCGTGGCCGAGGCCCTCCGGGATGTAGACGGCCGTGCGCTCGGTGTCGTCCAGCCGGACGAACTCCCACTTGCCGAAGGACGGCGAGCCGACCCGCAGGTCGACGATGACGTCCAGCACCGCGCCGCGGGTGCAGGCCACGTACTTGGCCTGGCCGGGCGGGACGTCGGCGAAGTGGATGCCGCGGACGACGTCCTTGGCGGACAGCGACAGGTTGGCCTGGGCCAGGTCCAGCGGGTGGCCGACGACCTCGGCGAGGAGGTCGAAGCGGTACCACTCGGTGAAGTGGCCGCGGGCGTCGCCGTGCACCTGCGGGGTGATCTCGAAGGCGCCCTCGATGGAGAGCTCGCGGAACTTCACTTGGCGGCCGCCTCGTCGAGCAGGTCCACCAGGTACTGGCCGTAGCCGCTCTTCAGCAGCGGCTCGGCGAGCTCGCGCAGCTGGGCGTCGTCGATCAGCCCGGCCCGCCAGACGGCCTCCTCGATGCAGCCGATCTTGAAGCCCTGGCGCTCCTCGATGACCCGGACGAACTCCGAGGCCTGGACCATCGACACGAACGTGCCGGTGTCCAGCCAGGCGGTGCCGCGGTCGAGGGTCGTCACGTGCAGGTCGCCGGTGCGCAGGTAGGCGTCGTTGACGGCGGTGATCTCCAGCTCGCCGCGGGCGCTCGGCTCCAGGGTGCGGGCGATCTCGACGACCCGGTTGTCGTAGAAGTACAGGCCGGGGACGGCGTAGCGGGACTTGGGCTCGGTCGGCTTCTCCTCGATGGAGATGACCTGGCCGCTCTCGTCGAACTCGACCACGCCGTACGCGGTCGGGTCGGCCACGGGGTAGGCGAAGACCCGGCCGCCCTTGATGTCGGAGTGCTCGGTGAGCGAGGTGCCCAGACCGGTGCCGTGGAAGATGTTGTCGCCGAGGATCAGGGCCACCGGCTCGTCGCCGATGAACTCCGCGCCGAGCACGAAGGCCTGGGCGATGCCCTCGGGCTTCTCCTGGACGGCGTACTGCAGCTTCAGGCCGAACTGGGAACCGTCGCCCAGCAGCCGTTCGAACTGGTCCCGGTCGTTCGGGGTGGTGATGATCAGGATTTCGCTTATCCCGGCCATCACGAGGGTCGAGAGGGGGTAGTAGATCATCGGCTTGTCGAAGACCGGGAGGAGCTGCTTCGACACCGCACGGGTCAGGGGCCACAGCCGCGAGCCGGTGCCGCCGGCCAGGAGGATTCCACGCATGGGAGCACCCTATTCGAGATCGGTGAACGCGGGAGGGGCCGGGTCGGAGGGGCGTTCGGGCGGCGGTAGACTACGCGCATTATGCGCATCCTCGTGACCGGCGGCGCCGGGTTCATCGGTTCGGAGTTCGTCCGTCAGCTCCTCGGGGCTGACGAGAACGCCCGGATCACGGTCTTTGACAAGCTCACCTACTCGGGCGTCCTGGAGAACCTCGCCCCGGTGGCCGACCACAAGGGCTACACCTTCGTCCAGGGCGACATCTGCGACGCGGACGCCGTCGACCAGGTCATGCCGGGCCACGACGTGGTGGTGCACTTCGCCGCCGAGTCCCACGTGGACCGCTCGATCGCCGGTGCGGGCCCGTTCGTGCTGACCAACGTCGTCGGCACCCAGGTCCTGCTCGACGCCGCGCGCAAGCACGCCGTCGGCCGCTTCGTGCACATCTCCACCGACGAGGTGTACGGCTCGATCAGCGAGGGCTCCTGGACCGAGACCTGGCCGCTGGAGCCGAACTCCCCGTACTCGGCCTCCAAGGCCTCCTCCGACCTGCTGGCGCTGGCGTACCACCGCACCCACGGCATGGACGTCGTGGTGACCCGCTGCTCCAACAACTACGGGCACTACCAGTTCCCGGAGAAGGTCATCCCGCTGTTCACCACCAACCTGATCGACGGCAAGAAGGTGCCGCTGTACGGCGACGGTGGCAACGTCCGCGACTGGCTGCACGTCTCCGACCACTGCCGGGGCATCGAGCTGGTCATGCGCGGCGGCCGCGCGGGTGAGGTCTACAACATCGGCGGCGGCACCGAGGCCACCAACAAGGAGCTGACCGGCCTGCTGCTGGAGGCCGCCGGCGCGGGTTGGGACATGGTCGAGCACGTCGAGGACCGCAAGGGCCACGACCTCCGCTACTCGATCGACATCAGCAAGATCCGTGAGGAGCTCGGCTACGAGCCGCAGGTCCGCTTCGAGGACGGCCTCGCCGCGACCATCGCGTGGTACCGCGAGAACCGCGCCTGGTGGGAGCCGCTGAAGCAGAAGGCGGCCCTGGCCAAGTGACCGCGAACGCCGCCGCGCCCGTGCGCTGGCTGGTCACCGGCGCGGCCGGGATGCTCGGGCAGGACCTGCTCTCGGTGCTGGGCGCCGACGGGACCGCCGAGATCACCGCGCTGCGCCGGGCGGACCTCGACATCACCGACCCGGCGGCCGTCCAGGCCGCCGTCGAGGGCCACGACATCGTGGTCAACTGCGCCGCGTGGACGAACGTCGACGCCGCGGAGGCCGAGGAGGACGCCGCCACCGCCGTCAACGGCACCGGTGTGCGCCACCTGGCCGAGGCCTGCGCCAAGAGCGGCGCGCGGCTGCTGCACGTCTCCACCGACTACGTCCTGCCGGGCGACGCCACCGAGCCCTGCCCGGAGGACGCCCCGACCGCGCCGGTGAACGCGTACGGCCGCGGCAAGCTGGTGGGGGAGCGGGCGGTCGCCGAACTGCTCCCCGAGCACGGCTACGTCGTGCGCACCGCCTGGCTGTACGGCGAGCACGGCCCGAACTTCGTGGCCACCATGCTCAAGCTCGCCGCCCAGCGCGACACCCTGGACGTGGTGGACGACCAGCACGGCCAGCCGACCTGGTCGTACGCGCTGGCCGGCCGCCTGGTCGAGCTCGGCCGGGCCGCGCTCGCCGGGCAGGCCCCGGCCGGGGTCTACCACGGCACCGCGAGCGGCCGGACCACCTGGTGCGGACTGGCCCGCGAGACCTACGCGCTGAGCGGGCTGGACCCGGAGCGGATCCGCCCGACCACGTCGGAGGCCTTCGTCCGCCCGGCCGCCCGCCCCGCCTTCAGCGTGCTGGCCCACGACCGCTGGGCCGCCGCCGGGCTGGCGCCGCTGCCCGAGTGGCGGACCATGCTGGCCGAGGCCCTGGCCACGCCCGTCTTCGCCGAACTGGCCGCCACGGCCCGGACCACGGAGAGCGACAGACCTCAGTGAAGAACGCACTGACGAAGGTGGCTGCCGCGCTACCGCCGGGAACCCTGGCGGTGGCCGGCGGCACCGTCGTACTGGGTGCCGCCTCCTACATCCACCTCGGAGTGGCGGGCCACAGCCTGTCGGTCGACGACATGGCGAACGTCTCGCTGCTGTGGACGATCGTGATGTCGGTCGGCATCGGCGTCTTCTTCCCGATCGAGCAGGAGCTCACCCGGATCGTCTCGGCGCGCGCGGCGCTCGGCCACGGCGCCGCGCCGGTGCTGCGCCGGGCGACCCTGCTCACCGGCGGGATCCTCGCGGCGACCCTGGTCGCCCTCGGCGCCGCCTCCGGCCCGATCGCCCGGTCGATGTTCCACGGCGACCGCTCGCTGGTGCTGGCGCTCGGCGGGGCCTTCACCGGCATGGCCGTCTGCTACCTCACCCGCGGCGTGCTGGCCGGCCTCGGCCGCTTCGGCGCGTACGGCACCCAGCTCGGCCTGGACGGCGGCCTGCGGATCGGCCTGGCCTTCGCCTTCGCCGTGGCCGGTGTGCACTCGGCGCTCGCGTTCAGCCTGATCCTGGCCGTCGCGCCGATCATCGCCACGATCGTCACGCTGCCGCCGCTGCTGCGCGCGGTGAAGCCCGGCGAGCAGGTCGGCTGGTCCGAACTCTGCTCCGGGCTCGGCCTGCTGATCTGCTCGACGCTGCTCTCCCAGGTCGTGGTGAACGCGGCCGTGGTGAGCACCAAGCTGCTCGCGCCCTCCGACTCCGCGCTGATCGCCGCCCTGCTCAACGCGCTGGTGCTGGCCCGGGTGCCGCTGTTCGTCTTCGGCTCGCTCCAGGCCTCGCTGCTGAACGGCCTCTCCGCCGCGATCGCGGTCGGGGACCGGGCCGCCTTCACCGGGATGCTCAAGAAGATCGGCGCCGTGGTCGGCGGGCTCGGCGTGCTCGGCGGCATCCCGGCGGTCGCCCTCGGCCCCTGGCTGATCCAGGTGCTGTTCGGCGCCAAGCCGGTGCTCGGCTGCCTCGACTTCTTCTGGATGTCCGCCGGAACCGTGGCGTACATGTTCGCGATGGTGCTCGGCCAGGCGCTGATGGTATTCAAGCGGCACAACCTTCAGCTGCTCTGCTGGGCGGTCGGCACGGCGGTCCTCGCCGCGATCACCTTCATGCCGGGCGACGTGTCCACCCGCGTGGTCGTTGCGTACACGGCGGGTTCCGTGGCCACCGTCCTCGGTATGCTGGCGGTCCTGAGGCAGAGTTTCGCCCGTTCGGCGACGAACTCCGCCGGCCTCGTCCAGCAGTCGGGGGACCCGAACGCCGCGGTGTTGAGCAGCCGGACGGCCGGTGACTGACCGTGTCCGCCCCTCATCTTCAGATCGCCGCGCAGCAGCGCGGGCCAGACCCCATTCATGGAGCCTCCGTGTCCCAGTACGACGATGTTTGGCTGGTGATCCCGGCCTACAACGAGGGCCAGGTGATCGCCGACGTTGTGGAGGGGGCGCGAAAGACGTTCCCGAACATCGTGGTCGTCGATGACGGCAGCGGCGACGACTCGGCCAAGCACATCATGGAGACGGGCGCGCACCTGGTGCGCCACCCGGTCAACCTCGGCCAGGGTGCCGCCCTCCAGACCGGCCTCGCCTACGCCCTGGCCCAGCCGGGCGCCAAGTACTTCGCCACCTTCGACGCGGACGGCCAGCACCAGACCGCCGACGTCGAGAAGATGGTCGCCCTGCTGCGGGAGGGCGACACGGACGTCGTCCTCGGCTCGCGCTTCATCGAGCAGAACGGGCAGGTGCCGTGGATCAAGCGGGTCGTCCTGCGCACCGCGGCGACCGTCAGCCCGACCGCTCGCAAGCTCAAGCTGACCGACGCCCACAACGGTCTGCGCGTGCTGAACCGCGAGGCCGCCGGCCGGCTGCGGATCACCATGAACGGCATGGCGCACGCGTCGGAGATCGTCAGCTTCCTCGCCGGCTCGGACCTCCGGGTCGCCGAACTCCCGGTGGACATCCTGTACACCGACTACTCACGCGCCAAGGGTCAGTCCCTGATCAACGGCGTCAACATCATCTTCGACATCTCGCTGCGGGAGCGTAGCCGCCGATGAAATTCTTCTGGATCCAGCTGGTTCTCATTCTCGGCTCGGTCACTCTCGCCTTCATGTTCATCCGGCGTTGGGACCGTGCCAACACCCGCGCCTGGAAGCGCATCGCGTTCTCGGTCTTCGTGGTCGTGAACATCTACGCGGTGCTGCGTCCCACCGACGTGACCTGGCTGGCCCACCAGCTCGGCGTCGGCCGCGGCACCGACCTGGTGCTGTACGGGATGGTGCTGGGGATGGGCTTCCTGACCCTGAACACCTTCCTGCGCTTCCGCTCGCTGGAGAAGAAGCTCACCGACCTGGCGCGGACCGTGGCGATCAACGAGGGCGCCCGCCTGAACGAGGAGCGCTTCGACCTGGACCTGCCGGTCTCGGCGCCGGTCGACCGCAGCAAGGCCTGATCCCGTGGCGACCTTCGAGTTCATGCTGCCGTACTACGGCGACGTGGCGCTGATGCAGGCCGCGGTGCGGAGCATCCTCGCGCAGACCGACCGGGACTTCCGGCTGACCGTCATAGACGACGGCAAGGAGCCGGACGTCCCGGGCTGGTTCGCCTCGCTCGGCGACGACCGGGTGAGCTACCTGCGCAACGAGCGGAACCTCGGCATCACCAAGAACTTCCAGAAGTGCGTGGAGCTGTCCACGGCCGACCACGTGGTCATCATGGGCTGTGACGACCTGCTGCACCCGCACTACCTGGAGACCGTCCGGGCGATCGTCAAGGACAACCCGGACCTGGGCATGGTGCAGCCGGGTGTCGAGGTCATCGACGGCAACGGCGAGGTCAGCCGCTCCGGCCTGGCGGACAACGTCAAGGAGAAGATCTACGCGCCGACCGTCAAGGGCCGGCGGCTGATGGGCGGCGAGGAGCTGGCCGCGAGCGTGCTGCGCGGCAACTGGCTCTACTTCCCGTCGATCTGCTGGCGGGGCGAGGCGCTGCGCGCGGTCAACTTCCGCGACGAGTACTCGGTGATCCAGGACCTGGCCCTGGTCGTCGACCTGCTGGAGCGCGGCGAGCAGATGCTGGTGGACAACACCACCGTCGTTTTCCAGTACCGGCGGCACGCCGTCAGCGAGTCCTCGGTGCAGGCCTTCTCCGGCACCCGGTTCACCGAGGCGGAGCGGTACTTCAACGCGGTGGCGGAGCGGATGGACGCCCGCGGCTGGCCGAAGGCCGCCCGTGCGGCCCGGTTCCGCAGCGCCTCGCGCCTGCACGCGCTGACCATGCTGCCGGGCGCCCTGAAGCGCGGCGAGCGGGCCGGCGCCAAGGTGCTGGTCCGCCACGCGCTGACCGGCGGCGACCGGCACTGACCGCTCGCACCCACTGGTACGGCACTGGGCCGGTAGTCCGAGTTCGGACTACCGGCCCAGTGGCGTTCGCGGGCGGCCCGCCGGGGGCTACTCGCCGAAGCCGGAGGGGCCCAGCGGGTCGGGCTGCCGGGGCGGGTACGGGTTGACCTTCGGGCACATCAGCTTCCCGGGGTCGGGCAGCGGCACGAGCAGGTCGCTGATGTCCCGCGGCTGCTTGCACTGGCCGTTGGGCGCGTAGCGCGAGCAGTGCCCCTTGGTGTCGGCGGTGCTCTGCGCGATCCAGGCCAGCGCGCCGGGGCCCCAGTGCGGGTCCGGCATGTACTTGCTGGCGGTGGCGGAGCCGGCCATGCCGAAGAGCAGGCCCAGCGCGCAGATGGCGCCGACGGCCACACCGCGCGGGTTGAGGCGCAGCGGCAGCCGGCGGCCGGTGTCCTCGGCCGACTCGGCGGCGGGGGCCGCGGCGGGGCCCTGGCGGCGGCGGACGACCAGGTAGCACGCCAGGCCGACGAGGACCAGCAGGCAGTAGAGCAGCTGGGCGCTGGTGCGCGGGTAGAGCATGACGGCCTGGTCGCGCTCCATGTGGGAGGCGTACCAGTAGCGCATCAGCAGGGCGCTCGCGGTGCAGGCGGCGGCGGTCAGGACGGTGGTCCGGCCGATCCCGAGGGCCAGCGCCACGCCCAGGCCGACCAGCAGCAGGATCGTGAAGAGGCCGACTCCGCCGATCTCCCCGGGGACCGGCCAGGTGCTCTGGCCGTCGGTGCCGGGGAGGTCGTCGCGCCACATCGCGAAGTAGGTCGGCTCGGTGTAGGTGTCGAAGTAGCAGTACCGGTCGATGGTGCTGCCCGCGGAGCCGAGCAGCCGGACCAGGTAGACGCCGGAGACGAGCAGGAAGACGCCGCCGGCGGCGCCGATCGCGCACAGGCCGTTGAGCAGGCCGCGGGTGCCGCCGGTCCGGCGGGCGCGCAGCAGCAGCACCACGGTGAGCACCACCACTCCGGCCGCGGACCACACGAACCAGCCGGAGTAGAGGAGGAACAGCAGCCCGATCCCGAGGCCGAGCACGGCGCCGCGGACGGCCGCGGTGCGGCGCGGGAGCTCCGGGGCGCGCTGGAGGAGCTGCATCAGCTTCGCCAGCACGGGGAGGAAGGCGACGAGCACGAAGGTGGTGTACGGCTTGTACGGCTGCGCCATCGGCAGGGCGGCGGTGACGCCGATCCCGAGCGCCCAGAGCGGGGGCAGCAGCAGGCGCCAGGACAGGTAGGCGAGCGGGCCGAGCATCGCGACGAACAGCAGGTCGACGAGCTTGAGCGCGTAGCCGACCTGCCCGTGGGTGACGTGCTCGGCGACGAAGGCGACGATGTGCGGGAACAGCGGCGGGTAGGCGCCGTCGAGGGACTTGCCGTCCATCAGGGCGCCGACCCAGGCCTGGAGGCTGCCGGAGTCGCCCTGCTGGGCGTACAGCGGCCAGTTGGTGTCGCGCAGCGCGAGCGAGATGCCGGCGGCCAGGACGCCGGAGGACAGGCCGGCGACCGCGGCGGCGGCGAACCGCACCGGGAGGTCCGCCCAGCGGCGCATCGCCGGCACCAGGACCAGGACGACGACGCCGATCAGCAGCAGGAGCCGGAGCTGGAGCGCGGCGAGGCCGCTGACCTGGCCGACCCTCGACATGGGGTTCAGCCGGACGGACCAGGCCAGCCCGGTCATCAGCAGCGCCGCCGTGGCCGCGGTCAGGATCTCCGCGGTCCAGAGGACGGCGGGGAGGCGAAGAGCGGCGGCCCGTCTCCTCTGACTGGGCGGTATGCCCTGATGCCTGCCCTCGGCGGGGGCGGGCTGGACGCTCGTCGTCACTGTTCGGTCCTTCTGCTCTCCCGCAGCGGTTCGGATGCGGGGGCGGTGTGTGGTTTCGGTGGCCGGACACCGCGATTCTGCCAGCACCTCGGTCGGGGGATCCGCACGGGCCGAACCACCGTTCCCGTACGGGCCGTTGTCGTCAACGGGGGAGGCGCGCGTTGGCTCCGGCCGATCACCGCGTGGCACACTGCCGATGCGCTTCGACGAGTGGTGGGAACCGTGGCGCGCCGTCCGGAGCCGGCCATGACGAGATCGTCAACTCATACAAGTAGGGAAGTGTCTCGGTGCAGCCGCTGATCGACTCTGCCCACACGTCCGACGGGCCGGGCCGGGGTGAGGAAGGCGGCGGGAGCGCGCCCGCCACCCGGGCCCTGGCCGTGCCGCCCCGGCTGCGGGCGCTGGCCGCCCACCGCTGGTTCTGGCCGGTGGTCCTGCTGCTCGGGTACGGCGGCCAGGTGGCGTTCCGCCTGGTGCTGTCGATCCACAACTACTTCCCGTCGGTGCACGCCGACGAGGACTCCTACCTGGTGATCGCGCGGGTGCTGGCCGGACGGCCGACCACCGAGATGCCGGTCGGCGTGGTGATCCCCGGCGGGTACCCGCTGCTGATCTCGCCGGCGCTGCGGATCGCCGACACCCCGGCCGCCGCGTACCACCTGATCATGGGCATCAACGCGCTGCTCAACGCGCTGGTGTTCCCGCTCGCCGTGGCGGCGGCGCGCCGGGTGGGCCTGTCCCGGCCGCACGCGTACCTGGTGGGCGCCGCCGTGGCGCTGGTGCCGCCGGTGGTCTTCTACTCCCAGTTCGTGATGTCGGACACCGTGCTGCCGGTGATCCTGCTGGCCTGGCTGCTCGCGATGCACGGCTGGCTCTCGCCCGGCACGACGCGCCGCCGCGCGCTGTACGCGGCCGGGACGGGCCTGGCGGCCGGCTTCTCGATGGCCACCCACGACCGCGGCGGCGTGGTCGTGGCGCTGACCGCGCTGGTCCTGGTGGTGGTGCTGGCCGTCGGTTGGGCGCCGCGGCTCGCCTCGCTGGCCGGCGTCGGCGGGCTCGGGCTGTCGTACCTGGGCGCGAAGCTGCTGGCGCGCTTCGTCGAGAACCAGTTCAAGGACGTGCCGCCGAGCACCGTCGGCAACAAGGTCTTCGAGAACCTCGGGGACAGCAAGTACATCGGCACGATCATCGCCCGCACCTTCGGGCAGCTCTGGTACTTCATGACCTCGACGTACGGCTTCGGGGCGGTCGCCCTGGTGCTGTGCGTGGTGGTCGTCTTCCGGCGCCGGTACACGGTGGCCGAGCGGGTGGTGGCCTTCACCATGGTGGCCCTGCTGTTCGGCACCGCGCTGGCCTCGGCGGCCGGGCTGGCGGACAACGACCGGACCGACAACTGGGTGTACGCCCGGTACTGCGCGGTGCTGGTGCCGATGTTCATGGTGGTCGGCCTGGCCGCGCTGTGGCGGGCCGGGGTCCGCGCGCTGCTGTGGACGGCGCTGGCCGGCGTGGCGGCGATCGGGATCATCCAGCTGTCGGTCGGCGCGTACGCGGGCGCCGCGCTCAAGCTCTGGGTCAGTCCGTGGACGGTGCCGGACGCGATGTTCCTGGCCTCGACCTGGGACGACCTGCACATGGTCCGGACGAGCTTCGGCGCGCTGGCGGTGCTGGGCGCCTGCCTGCTGCTGCGGGTGGCCGGCGGGCGCCGGGTGGTGGCCGCGGTGGTGGGGTGCGTGACGCTGTTCGCCGCCTACGCGACGGTCGCCGTCACCGACAACGTCTCCGAGCCGCACGCCAAGGCCCGCAAGTACCAGGCGGTGGGCGTGGCCAAGGAGGCGGGCCTGCGCAAGGGCGACAACGTCGTCCTGGACATGGACCTCGACTGGGACACCCGGATGTCGATGGCCTACGAGGTCTACTGGGGCCGGGTCTGGTCGGACGACCTGAAGGACGGCTCCGCCCCGCCGGAGGCGGCCACCGCGTACCTGGCCGGCTGGAGCAAGGGCGACCTGCCGCAGACCAGCTGGCCGGACGCGCGGCCCGGCTGGCACGTCGCGAAGTTCAACAAGGACCGGGGCTGGGTGCTCTGGCGCAAGGACTGAGCGGGGACGTCACCCCATCGGGGCCGGTGAGGAGCGCCTCACCGGCCCCGATTGGCATCCGGGCTGCTCCATGTGGCAGTATGTCCAAGTTGCTCGGTTGAGTGCCGATGCTGCGCGCCTCCCGCCGGGAGGACCGGAAGCGAGTCCCATGTACTCGTCGTTCCCGTGATGGCCGTCAAGCGTGAGTTCTACGCCACGGCAGCTGCGGGGCGAAAGTACGGGAATCTTCCGGGAAGCGTGTGCGGGGCCTCGACCCGGCACCCCTCACCCCGAAAGTTTTAAACCGACGAATTACTTCGCCGGTTTTTTGCAAGCGCGAGTGCGACACGCCCGAGCGCGGGGGTCGGAGGGGGAGTCGCGAAGTGACTAAGGACAAAGGACTACTGAGTAGCCATGGCGGGACAGAAGATCCGCATCCGGCTCAAGGCCTACGACCACGAGGTCATCGACTCCTCGGCGAAGAAGATCGTCGAGACGGTGATTCGTACTGGTGCGCAGGTCGCGGGCCCGGTGCCGCTGCCCACTGAGAAGAACGTGTACTGCGTCATCCGCTCGCCGCACAAGTACAAGGACTCGCGCGAGCACTTCGAGATGCGTACTCACAAGCGTCTGATCGACATCCTCGACCCCACGCCGAAGACGGTTGACTCGCTCATGCGTCTCGACCTGCCGGCTGGCGTCGACATCGAGATCAAGCTCTGAGAGGCGCACCGAAGATGGCTAAGCAGATTAAGGGCATCCTGGGCGAGAAGCTCGGCATGACCCAGGTCTGGGACGAGAACAACCGGGTCGTCCCGGTGACCGTCGTCAAGGCTGGGCCCAATGTCGTGACCCAGGTCCACACCGCCGACAGCCCGGCCGGCTACGACGCCGTCCAGATCGGCTTCGGCGAGATCGACCCCCGCAAGGTGAACAAGCCCCTCGCGGGCCACTTCGCCAAGGCCGGTGTCACCCCGCGCCGCCACCTGGTCGAGCTCCGTACCTCGGACGCCTCCGAGTACACCCTGGGCCAGGAGATCACCGCCGAGCTGTTCGAGGCGGGTGTCAAGGTCGACGTGACCGGCACCTCCAAGGGCAAGGGCTTCGCCGGTGTCATGAAGCGCCACAACTTCCGGGGCCTCGGCGCCGGTCACGGTGTGCAGCGCAAGCACCGCTCGCCCGGCTCGATCGGTGGCTGCGCCACCCCGGGTCGCGTGTTCAAGGGCGTACGGATGGCCGGCCGGATGGGCCACGAGCGTGTGACCACCCAGAACCTGACCATCCATGCCGTTGACGCGGAGAAGGGGCTGCTCCTGATCAAGGGCGCAATCCCGGGCCCGAACGGCGGCCTCGTCCTCGTCCGCACCGCGGCGAAGGGGCTGTGAGGATATGAGCACCATTGACATCCTGTCGCCCTCGGGCGACAAGACCGGCAGCCTCGAGCTTCCGGCCGAGATCTTCGACGCGAAGGTCAGCGTTCCGCTGATGCACCAGGTCGTCGTGGCGCAGCTCGCTGCGGCCCGTCAGGGCACCCACAAGACCAAGACTCGTGGCGAGGTCCGCGGTGGCGGCAAGAAGCCGTACCGCCAGAAGGGCACCGGCCGCGCCCGTCAGGGCTCGACCCGTGCGCCGCAGTTCGCCGGCGGTGGCGTCGTGCACGGTCCCGTGCCGCGCGACTACTCGCAGCGGACCCCGAAGAAGATGATCGCCGCCGCTCTGCGCGGTGCGCTCACCGACCGGGCCCGCCACAACCGCATCCACGTCGTCACCGACGTGGTCGCGGCCGAGGTGCCGTCGACCAAGGCCGCCAAGAGCCTGTTCGGCAAGATCACCGAGCGCAAGAACGTCCTCCTGGTCGTCGAGCGCGAGGACGAGCTGGGCCTGAAGTCCGCTCGCAACCTGCCGCACGTGCACATCCTGGACGCCGGTCAGCTGAACACCTACGACGTGCTCGTCTCCGACGATGTGGTCTTCACCCAGGCCGCCTTCGAGCGTTTCGTGGCCGGTCCGGCCGCGTCCGCCAAGGCCGTTGCCGCTGAGGGCGAGCTCGAAGGGAGCGCCGCCTGATGAGCGACGTTACGAGCAAGACGTTCACGGACCCCCGTGACGTCCTGGTGAAGCCGGTCATCTCCGAGAAGAGCTACAGCCTTCTCGACGAGAACAAGTACACGTTCATCGTGTCGCCGGGCGCCAACAAGACCCAGATCAAGCAGGCCGTCGAGGCGGTCTTCTCGGTCAAGGTCGAGGCTGTCAACACGATCAACCGTCAGGGCAAGCGCAAGCGCTCCAAGACGGGCTTTGGCAAGCGCAAGGACACCAAGCGCGCCATCGTGACGCTGGCCGAGGGCAACCGCATCGACATCTTCGGTGGTCCGGTCTCCTAACGGAGATCGTGATCGTCGATAAGGACGAGGACGAGAGAGCCAAATGGGCATCCGCAAGTACAAGCCGACTACGCCGGGCCGTCGTGGCTCCAGCGTGGCCGACTTCGTAGAGATCACGCGGTCCACCCCGGAGAAGTCGCTGGTTCGCCCCCTGCACAGCAAGGGCGGCCGTAACAACGCCGGTCGGATCACCGTTCGCCACCAGGGTGGCGGTCACAAGCGCGCCTACCGCGTGATCGACTTCCGTCGTCACGACAAGGACGGCGTGCCGGCGAAGGTCGCGCACATCGAGTACGACCCGAACCGCACCGCGCGCATCGCGCTGCTGCACTACGCGGACGGCGAGAAGCGCTACATCATCGCGCCGCGCGGCATCACGCAGGGCGACCGGATCGAGAACGGCGCTGGCGCCGACATCAAGCCGGGCAACAACCTGCCGCTGCGCAACATCCCGGTCGGTACCACCATCCACGCGGTGGAGCTGCGTCCCGGCGGCGGTGCCAAGCTGGCCCGCTCGGCCGGCTCCGGCATCCAGCTGCTGGCGCGTGAGGGCAAGATGGCGCACCTGCGCATGCCCTCCGGCGAGATCCGCCTGGTCGACGCGCGCTGCCGCGCCACCGTCGGCGAGGTCGGCAACGCCGAGCAGTCGAACATCAACTGGGGCAAGGCCGGCCGCATGCGCTGGAAGGGCGTTCGCCCGACCGTGCGTGGTGTCGCCATGAACCCGATCGACCACCCGCACGGTGGTGGTGAGGGTAAGACCTCTGGTGGTCGCCACCCGGTCTCGCCGTGGGGCCAGAAGGAGGGTCGTACCCGTCGCCCGAAGAAGGCGTCGGACGCTCTCATCGTGCGCCGCCGCAAGACCAACAAGAAGCGCTAGGAGCAGGTCAGATGCCGCGCAGTCTCAAGAAGGGCCCCTTCATCGACGGCCACCTTCTCAAGAAGGTGGACGCGCAGAACGAGGCGGGTACCCAGAACGTCATCAAGACCTGGTCCCGCCGCTCCGTGATCTTCCCGGCCATGCTCGGCCACACGATCGCGGTTCACGATGGTCGCAAGCACGTCCCGGTGTTCGTCACCGAGTCGATGGTCGGCCACAAGCTGGGCGAGTTCGCTCCGACCCGCACCTTCCGCGGCCACGTCAAGGACGACCGCAAGTCGAAGCGTCGCTAGTCGCCTGAGCTTCACCGCCAGAACGACTCAATGACTTACTCCATTAAGGGGACAACCATGGAAGCCAGGGCCCAGGCGCGGTACATCCGCGTCACGCCCATGAAGGCCCGCCGCGTGGTGGACCTCATCCGTGGCCTGCCGGCCACGGAGGCCCAGGCCGTCCTGCGTTTCGCTCCGCAGGCCGCCACCGTGCCGGTCGGCAAGGTGCTCGACAGCGCCATTGCCAACGCCGCGCACAACTACAACCACTCCAACGTGGACGACCTCGTCATCAGCGAGGCGTACGTTGACGAGGGTCCGACCCTGAAGCGGTTCCGCCCGCGTGCCCAGGGCCGCGCCTACCGGATCCGCAAGCGGACCAGCCACATCACCGTGGTCGTCAGCAGCAAGGAAGGGACCCGGTAATGGGCCAGAAGGTTAACCCGCACGGGTTCCGCCTCGGCATCAGCACGGACTTCAAGTCCCGCTGGTACGCCGACAAGCTGTACAAGGACTACGTCAAGGAAGACGTTGCCATTCGTCGCATGATGACGAAGGGCATGGAGCGCGCCGGCATCTCGAAGGTTGAGATCGAGCGCACCCGCGACCGCGTCCGCGTCGACATCCACACCGCCCGCCCCGGCATCGTCATCGGTCGCCGTGGCACCGAGGCCGACCGCATCCGCGGCGACCTCGAGAAGCTGACCGGCAAGCAGGTCCAGCTGAACATCCTCGAGGTCAAGAACCCCGAGCTGGACGCCCAGCTCGTGGCTCAGGGCGTCGCGGAGCAGCTGTCCTCCCGCGTCTCCTTCCGCCGTGCCATGCGCAAGTCGATGCAGGGCACCATGAAGTCCGGCGCCAAGGGCATCAAGGTCCAGTGCTCCGGTCGTCTCGGCGGCGCCGAGATGAGCCGGTCGGAGTTCTACCGCGAGGGTCGTGTGCCGCTGCACACCCTGCGTGCGAACGTCGACTACGGCTTCTTCGAGGCCAAGACCACCTTCGGCCGCATCGGCGTGAAGGTCTGGATCTACAAGGGCGACGTCAAGAACATCGCCGAGGTCCGCGCTGAGAACGCCGCTGCCCGCTCGGGCAACCGCCCGGCCCGTCCCGAGGGTGGTCGTCCCGCCCGCGGTGGCGACCGCCGTGGTGGCGAGCGCGGTGGCCGTGGCCGTCGTCCCGCCGCTGCCGAGGCCCCCGCGGCCCCGGCCGCTGAGGCGCCGGCTGCCGAGAACACCGGAACGGAGGCCTGACTCCCATGCTGATCCCCCGTCGGGTCAAGCACCGCAAGCAGCACCACCCGAAGCGTCGTGGCGCTGCCAAGGGTGGCACCGAGCTCGCCTTCGGCGAGTACGGCATCCAGGCCGTCACCCCGGCCTACGTGACGAACCGGCAGATCGAGTCCGCTCGTATCGCCGTCACCCGTCACATCAAGCGTGGCGGCAAGGTCTGGATCAACATCTACCCGGACCGTCCGCTCACCAAGAAGCCGGCCGAGACCCGCATGGGTTCCGGTAAGGGTTCGCCCGAGTGGTGGATCGCGAACGTGCACCCGGGTCGGGTCATGTTCGAGCTGTCGTACCCCAACGAGAAGGTGGCTCGTGAGGCGCTGACCCGCGCAGCTCACAAGCTCCCGATGAAGTGCCGGATCATCCGGCGCGAGGCAGGTGAGAGCTGATGTCGGCCGGCACCAAGGCTGCTGACCTCCGCGAGCTGGACAACGAGGGTCTCGTTGCCAAGCTCCGTGAGGCCAAGGAGGAGCTGTTCAACCTCCGCTTCCAGGCGGCGACCGGGCAGCTCGACAACCACGGACGGCTCAAGCTCGTCCGTAAGGACATCGCGCGGATCTACACCCTGATGCGCGAGCGCGAGCTGGGCATCGAGACGGTGGAGAGCGCCTGATGACTGAGAACACCAACGAGACGCGCGGTTTCCGCAAGACCCGTGAGGGTCTCGTCGTCAGCGACAAGATGGACAAGACCGTCGTCGTCGCCGTCGAGGACCGCGTCAAGCACGCTCTGTACGGCAAGGTCATCCGCCGTACGAACAAGCTGAAGGCGCACGACGAGGCGAACGCCTGCGGCATCGGCGACCGGGTCCTCCTCGCGGAGACCCGCCCGCTGTCCGCGACGAAGCGCTGGCGCGTCGTCGAGATCCTCGAGAAGGCCAAGTAACGAAGTTGATGCGGTACGGCCGTATGTGCACCAGGTCCCTCGCGGGCGCTGGTGTGAGCAGCGGCCGGCCCGTCAGCTCTCGTTGACGATCAGGAGAAAGCTGTGATCCAGCAGGAGTCGCGACTGCGTGTCGCCGACAACACGGGCGCGAAGGAAATCCTTTGCATCCGCGTTCTCGGTGGTTCCGGTCGCCGCTACGCCGGTATCGGGGACGTCATCGTCGCGACCGTCAAGGACGCGATCCCCGGCGGTTCGGTGAAGAAGGGTGACGTCGTCAAGTGCGTCGTCGTCCGTACCGTGAAGTCGCGCCGTCGTCCGGATGGCTCGTACATCCGCTTCGACGAGAACGCCGCGGTCGTTCTGAAGAACACCGATGGTGACCCCCGTGGTACCCGCATCTTCGGCCCGGTGGGCCGCGAGCTGCGTGACAAGAAGTTCATGAAGATCATCTCGCTTGCGCCGGAGGTGCTCTAACTCATGGCGAACAGCATGAAGATCAAGAAGGGTGACCTGGTTCAGGTCATCACCGGCAAGGACCGCGGCAAGCAGGGCAAGGTCATCCAGGCCATGCCCGCCGAGAACAAGGTCCTGGTCGAGGGTGTGAACCGGGTCAAGAAGCACACCAAGCCGGGCCCGGGCACTCAGGGTGGCATCGTCACCGTCGAGGCGCCGGTGCACGTCTCCAACGTCCAGCTGGTCGTGGAGAAGGACGGCAAGAAGGTCGTCACCCGCGTTGGCTACCGCTTCGATGACGAGGGCAACAAGATCCGCGTTGCCAAGCGAACCGGTGAGGACATCTGATGTCTGAGACGACTGTTGAGAAGGTGACCCCCCGTCTCAAGGAGCGTTACAACTCCGAGATCAAGGGTCAGCTGCAGGAGCAGTTCTCGTACGAGAACGTCATGCTGACGCCCGGCCTGGTCAAGGTCGTCGTCAACATGGGTGTCGGCGAGGCCGCCCGTGACAGCAAGCTGATCGAGGGCGCGATCCGCGACCTGACCGCGATCACCGGTCAGAAGCCGGCCGTGACCAAGGCTCGCAAGTCCATCGCGCAGTTCAAGCTGCGCGAGGGCCAGCCGATCGGCACCCACGTCACCCTCCGTGGTGACCGCATGTGGGAGTTCCTGGACCGTCTGGTGTCGCTGGCCCTGCCGCGTATCCGTGACTTCCGTGGCCTCTCCCCGAAGCAGTTCGACGGCCGTGGCAACTACACCTTCGGTCTGACCGAGCAGGTCATGTTCCACGAGATCGACCAGGACAAGGTCGACCGTCAGCGCGGTATGGACATCACCGTCGTGACCACCGCCCAGACCGACGACGAGGGCCGGGCGCTCCTGCGCGCTCTGGGCTTCCCGTTCAAGGAGGCGTAACACATGGCGAAGAAGTCCCTCATCGCGAAGTCCGAGCGCAAGCCGAAGTTCGGCGTCCGGGCCTACACCCGGTGCCAGCGCTGCGGCCGTCCGCACTCGGTGTACCGCAAGTTCGGCCTGTGCCGTGTCTGCCTTCGTGAGATGGCGCACCGCGGCGAGCTGCCGGGCGTGACCAAGAGCTCCTGGTAGTCCTCTCCCAACAGAGGGACCAGGCACTTTAGGCACACAGCGAAGCAGAGGTGCCCGATCCCACACCGGCCCGTTTTGGGCCTACCGTACGGATTCCCGTAAGGTAGTGGGGTCGGGCCCCCTGCCACGGCTTCCCCATGGACGCCCGTGGCCCTTCTGGAGGGCTCGCACCCAGTCTTACGACGTCGCAGGTCCCCTGCGCTTGTGCCCCTGACGAACTCGGAAGAGTGCGGCAGGGGGACCTGGCGCGGAGAAACCGCGGCGAGAGAGGCCTGAGGCCATCATGACCATGACCGACCCCATCGCAGACATGCTCACGCGTCTGCGTAACGCGAACTCGGCGTACCACGACTCCGTGGCGATGCCGGCCAGCAAGATCAAGGCGCACGTCGCCGAGATCCTGCAGCAGGAGGGGTACATCTCCTCCTACAAGGTTGAGGAGCCCGTCGAGGGCGAGGTCGGCAAGAAGCTGACCATCGAGCTCAAGTTCGGCCCCAACCGTGAGCGCTCCATCGCCGGCATCAAGCGCATCAGCAAGCCGGGTCTGCGCGTTTACGCAAAGTCCACCAACCTGCCGAAGGTGCTCGGCGGCCTGGGCGTGGCGATCATCTCCACGTCTTCGGGTCTCCTCACCGACAAGCAGGCCGCCAAGAAGGGCGTAGGCGGAGAAGTTCTCGCCTACGTCTGGTAATTCGGGAAACGGAGGTACAGCAATGTCGCGCATTGGACGGCTGCCCATCCAGGTCCCCGCTGGCGTGGACGTCACCATCGATGGCCAGGCGGTCTCGGTGAAGGGCCCGAAGGGCACCCTCACCCACGTTGTCGCCGCGCCGATCGAGATCGGTAAGGGCGAGGACGGCACGCTGCTCGTCACCCGCCCCAACGACGAGCGTCTGTCGAAGGCCCTGCACGGCCTTTCCCGCACGCTGGTGGCGAACATGATCACCGGCGTGACCGCGGGCTACCGCAAGTCGCTGGAGATCAGCGGTGTCGGCTACCGAGTTCTGGCGAAGGGCTCCAACATGGAGTTCCAGCTGGGCTACAGCCACCCGATCCTCGTCGAGGCCCCCGAGGGCATCTCCTTCGTCGTCGAGTCGGCCACCAAGTTCCACGTGGACGGCATCGACAAGCAGAAGGTCGGCGAGGTCGCCGCGAAGATCCGCAAGCTGCGCAAGCCGGACCCGTACAAGGCCAAGGGTGTCAAGTACGCGGGCGAGGTCATCCGCCGCAAGGTCGGAAAGAGTGGTAAGTAAGCGATGAGTGTCTCTGTCAAGATCGGCAAGGGCAACGCCTACAAGAGCGCCGCTCGCAAGCGCCGCGCGATCCGCGTTCGCAAGCGCGTCGTCGGCACCGAGGTGCGTCCGCGCCTCGTCGTGACGCGTTCGAACCGTCACATGGTCGCCCAGGTCATCGACGACGCCAAGGGTCACACCCTGGCGTCGGCGTCCACCCTCGACGTGTCCATCAAGGGCGCCGAGGGCGACAAGACCGAGCTGGCCAAGAAGGTCGGGAGCCTGGTCGCCGAGCGCGCCAAGGCCGCCGGCATCGAGTCGGTCGTCTTCGACCGCGCGGGCAACCGGTACGCCGGCCGCATCGCCGCCCTGGCGGACGCGGCTCGTGAGGCCGGGCTCGACTTCTAAGCCGCTCGTCGGCTCAGTCGACGGACGTAATCGAGAGAGGTAATTCCAATGGCTGGACCCCAGCGCCGCGGTAGCGGCGCCGGCGGCGGCACCGGCGGTGGCGAGCGGCGCGACCGTAAGCGTGACGACCGGGGCAACGCCCCCGCCGTCGAGAAGACCGCTTACGTCGAGCGCGTTGTCGCGATCAACCGTGTCGCCAAGGTTGTCAAGGGTGGTCGTCGTTTCAGCTTCACCGCGCTGGTCGTGGTGGGCGACGGTGACGGCACCGTGGGTGTCGGTTACGGGAAGGCGAAGGAGGTTCCGGCCGCCATCGCCAAGGGTGTTGAGGAGGCCAAGAAGAACTTCTTCAAGGTCCCCCGTATCCAGGGCACCATCCCGCACCCGATCCAGGGTGAGAAGGCCGCCGGCGTCGTGCTCCTGAAGCCCGCCGCCCCCGGTACCGGTGTTATCGCCGGTGGTCCGGTGCGCGCCGTCCTGGAGTGCGCCGGCATTCACGACATCCTGTCGAAGTCGCTCGGCTCGGACAACGCGATCAACATCGTGCACGCCACCGTGGCTGCTCTGAAGGGCCTCGTGCGCCCCGAGGAGATCGCCGCTCGTCGTGGCCTGCCGCTGGAGGACGTGGCCCCCGCCGCTCTGCTGCGGGCGCGTGCTGCTGGGGTGAGCGCCTGATGGCTCGCCTGAAGATCACGCAGACCAAGTCGTACATCGGCAGCAAGCAGAACCACCGTGACACCCTGCGTACGCTTGGTCTCAAGCGCATGCACGACGTCGTGGTGAAGGAGGACCGTCCCGAGATCCGCGGGATGGCCCACACGGTCCGTCACCTGGTGACGGTTGAGGAGGTGGACTGATCATGGGCGACAACCCGATCAAGATCCACAACCTGCGTCCCGCCCCGGGTGCCAAGACCGACAAGATCCGCGTGGGTCGTGGTGAGGGCTCCAAGGGTAAGACTGCCGGTCGTGGTACCAAGGGCACGAAGGCCCGCTACCAGGTTCCGCAGCGCTTCGAGGGTGGCCAGATGCCGCTCCACATGCGCCTGCCGAAGCTGAAGGGCTTCAAGAACCCGTTCAAGATCACGTTCCAGGTTGTCAACCTCGACAAGCTGGCCGAGCTCTACCCGCAGGGTGGCGAGGTCACTGTCGAGGACCTGGTCGCCAAGGGCGCGGTTCGCAAGAACTCCCTCGTCAAGGTGCTCGGCACCGGCGAGGTCTCGGTTGCGCTGCAGGTGACGGTCGACGCCGTCTCCGGCTCCGCCGCCGAGAAGATCAAGGCCGCCGGCGGTACGGTCACCGAGCTCGTCTGAGCCCGCTGAGATCCGCCTTCGAGCCCCGCACCTCCTCCGGGAGGTGCGGGGCTCGTGCCGTTCCCGGGGACATCGGGCCGGAAGGCGCTCGTTCTTTTGTGTGGCAAACCCGGGCATCCCGTACCCCGTGAGTGGGGGAGGGGCGGTACGCGCTTCTTCCGAGTGGCTGCGCACTGTTAGAGTCCGTGGAGTTCCCTTGTAGGCTGCGCGTAGGCTCGCCTGTGCCGTCTGTACGGGGGCCCGAACCGCAAACTCCCCATTCAGGACCGACCCTCCCGCCGACGACGCGCGGGAGGCGCAGGAGGCACCGTGCTCAGTGCGTTCGCGCGGGCGTTCCAGACGCCCGACCTGCGCAAGAAGCTGCTGTTCACGCTGGGCATCATGGTGCTGTTCCGCCTGGGCTCGCACATTCCGATGCCGGGCGTGAGCTTCACGGCCGTGAACGAGTGCGTGAAGGAGACCAAGAACAGCGGTCTCTTCGGGCTCGTCAACCTGTTCAGCGGCGGCGCGCTCCTCCAACTGACGATCTTCGCCCTCGGCATCATGCCGTACATCACGGCGAGCATCATCCTCCAGCTCCTCACCGTCGTGATCCCGCGACTGGAGATGCTGAAGAAGGAGGGCCAGGCCGGCCAGGCCAAGATCACCCAGTACACCCGTTACCTGACCATCGCGCTCGCCGTGCTCCAGGGCACCGGCATCGTGGCGACGGCCTCCAGCGGCGCGCTGTTCTCCGGCTGCCCGCTGGCCAACCAGATCGTCCCGGACACCAGCGTGTTCCGGATCGCCGTCATGGTGCTCACGATGACGGCCGGCACCACGGTCATCATGTGGCTCGGTGAGCTGATCACCGACCGCGGCATCGGCAACGGCATGTCGCTGCTGATCTTCACCTCGATCGCGGCGCAGTTCCCGTCCTCGATGTGGGCGATCAAGACCTCCGGCACCATCGGCGGCGGCTGGGTCGAGTTCCTCTCCGTGGTCGCGGTCGGCGTCATCGTCGTGATGCTGGTCATCTTCGTCGAGCAGGCCCAGCGCCGGATCCCGGTCCAGTACGCGAAGCGGATGATCGGCCGCCGCGCGTTCGGCGGGACCTCGACCTACATCCCGCTCAAGGTGAACCAGGCCGGTGTCATCCCGGTCATCTTCGCCTCGTCGCTGCTGTACATCCCCGCCCTGGTGGTCCAGCTGACCAACAGCCAGGCCGGCTGGGCCACGTGGATCCGGACGAACTTCGTCAAGGGTGACCACCCGATCTACATGGCCACGTACTTCCTGCTGATCGTCTTCTTCGCCTTCTTCTACGTCGCCATCTCCTTCAACCCCGAAGAAGTTGCCGACAACATGAAGAAGTATGGTGGGTTCATCCCGGGCATCCGGGCCGGCCGACCGACGGCCGAGTACCTGAACTACGTGCTGACCCGAATCACGTGGCCGGGTTCGCTCTACCTGGGCCTGATCGCGTTGATCCCGATGATCGCCCTGGTCGCCTTCGGACAGCAGACCAACTTCCCGTTCGGCGGCACCAGCGTGCTCATCGTCGTCGGCGTCGGACTCGAAACTGTGAAGCAGATCGAGAGCCAGCTCCAGCAGCGCAATTACGAAGGGTTCCTCCGCTGATGCGTATCGTCCTCGTTGGTCCTCCCGGGGCCGGGAAGGGTACTCAGGCGCACCTGCTCGCCAAGACCCTGTCCATCCCCCACATCTCCACCGGCGACCTGTTCCGTGCGAACATCAGCCAGGGCACCCCGCTGGGCCTCGAGGCCAAGTCCTACATGGACGCGGGGCGCCTGGTGCCGGACGAGGTCACCATCGGGATGGCCAAGGACCGCATGCTCCAGGCGGACGCCGTCAACGGCTTCCTGCTCGACGGCTTCCCCCGCAACCTGGGGCAGGCCAAGGCGCTGGACGAGTTCCTCGCCGAGCAGGGCATCAAGCTGGACGGCGTGCTGGACCTGGAGGTCCCCGAGGACGAGGTCGTCCGCCGGATCGCCGGCCGCCGCCTGTGCCGCAACGACGGTGGCCACGTCTTCCACGTGGACTACAACCCGCCGAAGGTCGACGGCGTCTGCGACGAGTGCGGCGGCGAGCTGTACCAGCGCTCGGACGACACCGAGGACAAGGTGCGCACGCGCCTGGAGGTCTACCACACGGAGACCGAGCCGATCATCGACTACTACGTCCAGCAGGGCCTGGTGGCGACCATCTCGGCCCTCGGCAAGGTGGACGAGGTCACCGCCCGCTCGATCGAGGCGCTGAAGCAGGACAGCTGAGTCTCTCGGCGAACGTACGACGGTACGGCCGGGTCGCCCGCCCCACGCGGGTGGCCCGGCCGTTTCGGCGTCGTACGGTGGTAGCAGTGGTAATCCGGACTTGGAAGGCGTGACCAGATGGTGGAGATCAAGACCCCCGAGCAGATCGCGAAGATGCGAGCGGCCGGGCTGGTCGTCGCCGAGGCCCTGAAGGCCTGCCGCGAGGCGGTCGCCCCCGGGGTGACCACCCAGGAGCTCAACGACGTCGCGGACAAGGTCATCACCGACCACGGCGCCACCTCGAACTTCCGGGCCAACCACGGCGGGCTCTGGTTCCCGGGCGTGATCTGCGCCTCGGTGAACAACGAGGTCGTGCACGGCATCCCCGGCGACCGGGCCCTCCAGGAGGGCGACATCATCTCGATCGACTGCGGCGCCATCCTGGACGGCTGGCACGGCGACTCGGCCATCACCGTGGCGGTCGGCGAGGTCCGCCCGGAGGTCGAGATGCTGAGCCGGGTGACCGAGGGCTCGATGTGGGCCGGCATCGCCCAGATGAAGAAGAACAACCGCCTGGTGGACATCTCCAAGGCGATCGAGGGCTTCATCCGCCGCCAGCCGCTCCCGCCCAAGGGCAAGTGGGGCATCACCGAGGGCTACGGCGGCCACGGCATCGGCACCGCGATGCACATGGAGCCGCACGTGCTGAACTACGTCGAGCGCGGCCGCGGCAAGGGCCCGAAGCTCGTCCCCGGCACCGTGCTGGCGATCGAGCCGATGGTCTCGCTCGGCACCCCGCACACCACCGTGCTGGAGGACGACTGGACGGTCGTCACCAACGACGGCACCTGGGCCTCGCACTGGGAGCACTCGGTGGCCGTCACCGAGCAGGGCCCGCTGGTGCTGACCGCCTTCGACGGCGGCAAGGCGGAGCTGGCCAAGCTGGGCATCACCGCAGCTCCGGACCCCCTCGGGTAGTCCTGACGGCGCTCAACTGCCGCTGCTGACAAGGGATCAGGGCCCTGGAGGTTTGGACCTCCAGGGCTTTTGTCCTATTTTTATGCGCTGGCAGTGGTCGGCTCCGGCCGGTCCGGTTACGAGCGATGCAGGAGAGAGCACGTGCTCAAGGGATTCCGCGACTTCATGATGCGCGGCAACGTCGTCGACATGGCGGTCGGTGTGGTCATCGGTGCCGCGTTCACCGCGGTGGTGACCGGCTTCGTGTCCGCCTTCCTCACCCCGCTGGTGGGTGTGGTGGTCGGCGCCGCCGGCGACTTCAGCTCGTACAAGGCGCACATCGCGGGGGTGACCTTCCCGTACGGGCAGTTCCTCAACGTGCTGATCGCGTTCTTCATGACCGCCGCGGTGCTGTACTTCTGCGTGGTGCTGCCGATCACCAAGGCGACCGCGCGCTACATGCCGAAGAAGCCGAAGACGCCGAAGCGCCCGTGCCCCGAGTGCCTGACCGACATCCCCGAGGCCGCCCGCCGCTGCTCGGCCTGCACCGCCCACGTCGAGCCGCTGACGGTCCTCAGCAAGGCCTGACGTAGCAGATGTGACGGCGACCGCTTTCCGGGACCCCCGTTTTGGTGCACCGGACGCGCTGGCGTAGGATGGACCGTCGGCTCACTCGTAGCGTGCTTCAGCGCGCCCTCTTCCCCCCGGGGAAGGGGTGAACCCAGGTTCGCACGAGCGTTCCGCATACGGTAGCCGGTCCCGGAAGGTGGATCTCGCAGTTCATGGCTAAGAAGCAAGGCGCCATTGAGATCGAGGGCACCGTGATCGAGTCTCTGCCGAACGCGATGTTCAAGGTCGAGCTGCAGAACGGTCACAAGGTCCTCGCGCACATCAGTGGCAAGATGCGCATGCACTACATCCGCATCCTGCCGGACGACCGGGTCGTCGTGGAGCTCAGCCCCTACGACCTCACGCGCGGGCGGATCGTCTACCGCTACAAGTAAGAACGTCAGATCTAGACCCGGAGAACCTGAAACATGAAGGTCAAGCCGAGCGTCAAGAAGATCTGCGACAAGTGCAAGGTGATCCGCCGCCACGGCCGGGTCATGGTGATCTGCGACAACCTGCGCCACAAGCAGCGCCAGGGCTGATCACTCTCCAGCATTTCTCGTAGTACTTCGCGCGACGCGAAAACGTCATAAGCGGGCTACCCGATCCGTCCGTTCCCCGGACGGACTGCCACCCCCGGTCAGAGGCCGGGGCTCCCTCACCGTGAGGTGTCGGAGTAGGTAGCACGCAAGACCTCTGAAGAACCACAGGAGCCTTGAATGGCACGCCTCGCCGGCGTTGATCTCCCCCGTGAGAAGCGGATCGAGATCGCCCTTACGTACGTGTACGGCATCGGCCGTACCCGCGCCCAGCAGACCCTGGCCGAGACCGGTGTCAACCCGGATGTCCGCGTTCGCGACATCTCCGAGGACGACCTCGTCAAGCTGGGCCAGTACATCGACGCCAACTACACGGTCGAGGGTGACCTCCGCCGTGAGGTGGCCGCCGACATCCGCCGCAAGGTCGAGATCGGCTGCTACGAGGGTCTGCGTCACCGCCGCGGCCTGCCGGTCCGCGGCCAGCGCACCCACACCAACGCGCGTACCCGCAAGGGCCCGCGTCGCGCGATCGCCGGTAAGAAGAAGCCGGGCAAGAAGTAGTCCGTCCCGTAACCGGACATCCCTCCGGCCCGCGGGTCAGCGGACCGACCACCTCAGTAGGAGAACAGACTTATGCCCCCCAAGGGTCGTCAGGCTGCCGGCGCGAAGAAGATCCGCCGCAAGGAAAAGAAGAACGTCGCTCACGGCCACGCGCACATCAAGAGCACGTTCAACAACACCATCGTTTCGATCACCGACCCCGCGGGCAACGTGATCTCCTGGGCCTCCGCCGGCCACGTCGGCTTCAAGGGCTCGCGCAAGTCGACCCCGTTCGCCGCGCAGATGGCCGCCGAGGCCGCTGCCCGTCGCGCGCAGGAGCACGGCATGCGCAAGGTCGACGTCTTCGTGAAGGGTCCGGGCTCCGGCCGCGAGACCGCGATCCGTTCGCTCCAGGCCACCGGCCTGGAGGTCGGCTCGATCCAGGACGTCACCCCCACCCCGCACAACGGCTGCCGTCCGCCGAAGCGCCGCCGCGTCTGACGCAGCGCCTTCGGGCACGCGGGTGATGTTTTAAACCTCGTACGGGCTCCCGTTTTCTACGGGAGCCCGTACGCTTGGTCCTGTCGGCATCAAATAGTGGGTGCCGAAGACAACTGGAGGATTCCCCCCATGCTTATCGCTCAGCGCCCCTCGCTGACCGAAGAGGTCGTCGACGAGTTCCGCTCGCGGTTCGTGATCGAGCCGCTGGAGCCGGGCTTCGGCTACACCCTCGGCAACTCCCTGCGCCGCACGCTCCTGTCGTCGATCCCGGGTGCCGCTGTCACCAGCATCCGCATCGACGGCGTCCTGCACGAGTTCACCACCGTGCCGGGCGTCAAGGAGGACGTGACCGACCTCATCCTCAACATCAAGCAGCTGGTCGTCTCCTCGGAGCACGACGAGCCGGTCGTGATGTACCTGCGCAAGCAGGGCCCGGGTGTCGTCACCGCCGCCGACATCGCCCCGCCGGCGGGTGTCGAGGTGCACAACCCGGAGCTGGTCCTCGCCACGCTGAACGGCAAGGGCAAGCTGGAGATGGAGCTGACCGTCGAGCGCGGTCGCGGCTACGTCTCCGCCGTCCAGAACAAGGCCTCCGGCCAGGAGATCGGCCGCATCCCGGTCGACTCGATCTACAGCCCCGTGCTGAAGGTCACCTACAAGGTCGAGGCCACCCGTGTCGAGCAGCGGACCGACTTCGACAAGCTGATCGTCGACGTCGAGACCAAGCCCGCCATGCGTCCGCGCGACGCCATGGCCTCGGCCGGCAAGACCCTGGTGGAGCTGTTCGGCCTCGCCCGCGAGCTGAACATCGACGCCGAGGGCATCGACATGGGCCCGTCCCCGACGGACGCCGCCCTGGCCGCCGACCTGGCGCTGCCGATCGAGGAGCTGGAGCTCACGGTCCGCTCCTACAACTGCCTCAAGCGCGAGGGCATCCACACCGTGGGTGAGCTCGTCGCCCGCTCCGAGGCCGACCTGCTCGACATCCGCAACTTTGGTGCGAAGTCGATCGACGAGGTCAAGGCGAAGCTGGCCGGCATGGGCCTGGCCCTCAAGGACAGCCCGCCCGGGTTCGACCCGACCGCTGCCGCCGACGCCTTCGGCGCCGACGACCTCGACGACTCGCACTTCGCCGAGACCGAGCAGTACTGAGAGAATTGGCCGCGGGGGCGGTTCCACGAACCGCCCCCGTCGTCGTGAAAGTCGTACGGGCAACAGTGCCCGTACGCCCGCTGCGGTACCTGATACGGCCGTAGTCGGAGATCCAAGGAGTAATCCATGCCGCGTCCCACCAAGGGTGCCCGCCTCGGCGGCGGCCCGCACCACGAGCCGCTGCTGCTCGCCGGTCTGTGCCGGGAGCTGTTCCAGTACGGCCGCATCACCACGACCGAGGCCAAGGCCCGTCGGATGCGCCCGCTGGCGGAGAAGCTGATCACCAAGGCGAAGAAGGGCGACATCCACAACCGTCGCCTGGTGCGCAAGACCATCACCGACGTGTCGGTGCTGCACACCCTCTTCACCGAGATCGCGCCGCGCTACGAGAACCGCCCGGGTGGTTACACCCGTATCACCAAGATCGGTCCCCGTCGTGGCGACAACGCCCCGATGGCCGTGATCGAGCTGGTCGAGGCGCTGACCGTCGCGCAGACCGCCGTCGGCGAGGCCGAGGCCGCCACCAAGCGTGCCGTCAAGGAGGCCGACGCCAAGGTCGAGGAGACCAAGGCCGACGCCGCCGAGGCCGAGCAGGCCTGACACCTCTAGGTGTGTTGCGGGCCCGCTTCCCCAGTGATGGGGGAGCGGGCCCGTTCCTTGTTCTTCGAGGTCCCGGGAGAAGAGAAGCAGTGGTCAACGAGTGCGTCGAGCAGCCGCCGGTGAAGGACGGCCCGGCCGACGGGTACGTCCGGGTCCGGCTCGACCTCGCCTACCAGGGTGCCGAGTTCTCCGGCTGGGCCCGCCAGAAGGGCGGCCGCCGGACGGTCCAGGAGGAGATCGAGAGCGCGCTGCAGGTCGTCACCCGCAGCCCGGAGCTGTTCCCGCTGACCGTGGCCGGCCGCACCGACGCCGGGGTGCACGCCCGAGGCCAGGTCGCCCACGTCGACCTGCCGGCCGAGCTGTGGGCGGAGCACCGGGAGAAGCTGCTGCGCCGGCTGGCCGGCCGGCTGCCCGGGGACGTCCGGATCTACCGGGTCGGCGAGGCGCCGGCCGGGTTCGACGCCCGCTTCTCGGCCGTCTGGCGCCGGTACGCGTACCGGGTCTCCGACCACCCCGGCGGGGTGGACCCGCTGCTGCGCGGCCACGTGCTCTGGCACGACCGGCCGCTGGACGTGGAGAAGATGAACGCCGCCGCGAAGCTGCTGCTCGGCGAGCACGACTTCGCCGCGTACTGCAAGAAGCGCGAGGGCGCCACCACCATCCGCACCCTGCTGGAGCTGCACTGGGAGCGCGTCCCGGTGGACCCGTACGCCGCCCAGGAGGGCTCGCTCGCGGTCGCCACCGTGCGGGCCGACGCCTTCTGCCACAACATGGTCCGGGCGCTGGTCGGCGCGATGCTGCTGGTCGGCGACGGGCACCGGCCGGTGGAGTTCCCCGGCGAGGTGCTGGCCGGCGGGGTGCGCAACTCCGCCGTCAACGTGATCCGGCCGTACGGGCTCACGCTGGAGGAGGTCGGCTACCCGCCGGACGACCAGCTGGCCGAGCGCAACCGCGCGGCCCGGCGGATGCGGACCCTGCCCGGTCAGCCGGCCATCGGTTAATCCGTTTTGGCCCGGCGCGTCCGCTTGGGAGAATCGTTCCCATGGGACACGTCGAGATTTCGCACCTGGAGTACTACCTGCCGGACGGGCGCGTGTTGTTCGACGACGCGTCCTTCCGGGTCGGAGAGGGCGCCGCGGTCGCCCTGGTCGGTGCCAACGGCGCCGGCAAGACCACCCTGCTCCGGATGATCGCGGGGGACATCCAGCCGCACGGCGGCACGGTGACGATCAGCGGCGGGCTCGGCGTGATGCGCCAGTTCGTCGGCACCACCGGCCGCGAGGACCAGCAGTCCACCCCGGGCGCGCTGCCGGCCGACGCCTCGGTGCGCGACCTGCTGGTCTCCGTCGCCCCCGAGCGGATCGCCAAGGCCGCCCGCGCGGTGGACGCCGCCGAGCTGGCGATGATCGCCCAGGACGACGAGAAGACGCAGATGGCCTACGCCCAGGCGCTCTCCGACTGGGCCGACGTCGGCGGCTACGACTACGAGACCGACTGGGACGTCTGCACCATGGCGGCCCTCGGGGTGTCCTTCGACAAGGCCCAGTGGCGGGGCCTGAACACCCTCTCCGGCGGCGAGCAGAAGCGGCTGGTGCTGGAGGCGCTGCTGCGCGGCCCCGAAGAGGTGCTGCTGCTCGACGAGCCCGACAACTACCTGGACGTCCCGGCGAAGCGCTGGCTGGAGGAGGCCCTCAAGGCCACCTCGAAGACCGTCCTGTTCATCTCGCACGACCGCGAGCTGCTCTCCAAGACCGCCGACAAGATCATCTCCGTGGAGTCCGGCGCGGCGGGCAGCAGCGTCTGGGTGCACGGCGGCGGCTTCGACTCCTTCCACGAGGCCCGCAAGGACCGCTTCGCGCGGTTCGAGGAGCTCGGCCGGCGCTGGGACGAGGAGCACGCCAAGCTCAAGAAGCTGGTCGTCACCCTGCGCCAGGCCGCCGCCGTCAGCCACGCCCTGGCCACCCGCTACGCCGCCGCCCAGACCCGGCTGAAGAAGTTCGAGGAGGCCGGGCGGCCGGAGGAGCCCCCGCGCGAGCAGAGCATCACCATGCGGCTCAAGGGCGGGCGCACCGGTGTGCGCTCCTTCACCCTGGAGCAGCTGGAGCTCACCGGCCTGATGCGGCCCTTCGACCTGGAGGTCTTCTACGGCGAGCGGGTCGCGGTGCTCGGCGCCAACGGCGCCGGCAAGTCGCACCTGCTGCGGCTGCTCGCGGGGGACGAGACCGTCGAGCACACCGGCGCCTGGAAGCTCGGCGCCCGGGTCGTGCCCGGCCACTTCCGGCAGACCCACGCCCACCCGGAGCTGTTCGGCCGCACCGTGCGGTCGATCGTCGAGGAGGAGCACGCGCTCAGCCGCGGCGCCGCGATGGGGGCGCTGCGCCGGTACGAGCTGGACCGCCAGGAGGAGCAGAAGTTCGAGTCGCTGTCCGGCGGGCAGCAGGCCCGGCTGATGATCCTCAAGCTCGAACTCTCCGGTGTCACGGCCCTGTTGCTGGACGAGCCGACCGACAACCTGGACCTGGAGAGCGCCGAGGCCCTGCAGGCCGGTCTGGAGGCCTTCGACGGCACCGTGCTGTGCGTCACCCACGACCGCTGGTTCGCCAAGACCTTCGACCGTTTCCTGGTGTTCGGCGCGGACGGCCGGGTGTTCGAGTCGCCGGAACCGGTCTGGGACGTGACCCGCGTGGAGCGCGAACGCTGAGTGACGGCCGGGCCGCGGGCCGGGCCTCCGGCCGGAAGGAGCTGACCCATTTTTGACCCCTTCGGATCCGGCCGGTAACCTGGACGCTTGATGTGCGTATTGGCTCGCTCTATCTCACGTGAGAGGTCGGTACGCCGGAGACATCAGGTCGTCGACCAGCGGTCACCCTTGAATTGCGTCCAAGGTTGGCCAGGCTGCTCTGCCGTCCGGGTGCTCCTGTCAGGACTCACTCACTGAAAAGCGAAGGCTACGACCGTGCGTACGTACAGCCCCAAGCCCGGCGACGTCCAGCGTCAGTGGCACGTCATCGACGCGACCGACGTCGTGCTCGGCCGCCTGGCCTCCCAGGCCGCCAACCTCCTCCGGGGCAAGCACAAGGCGATCTACGCGCCGCACGTTGACACTGGTGACTTCGTCATCATCATCAACGCCGACAAGGTGCACCTGTCCGGTAACAAGAAGACCCAGAAGCTGGCCTACCGCCACTCGGGCTTCCCGGGCGGTCTGCGCTCGGTGCGCTACGACGACCTGCTGGCGAACAACCCGGAGAAGGCCGTCGAGAAGGCCATCAAGGGCATGATCCCCAAGAACAGCCTGGGCCGCCAGATGCTCTCGAAGCTGAAGGTCTACTCGGGCGACCAGCACCCCCACGCTGCCCAGCAGCCGGTGCCGTTCGAGATCACCCAGGTCGCGCAGTAATTCGGCCACCAAGCCCCCCAACACTGAAAAGAGCTGAGGAACACCGTGGCCGAGACCACTGAAACCCTTGAGGTCGACTTCGACGAGGCCGTTGAGGCCGTCGAGGGCGAGTACACCTCCGAGGAGAGCTACACCTCCGAGTCGCTGGCCGGCCGCTTCGGCGAGGCCGTCCCCGGCGCCGGCCTGGGCCGTCGCAAGGAGGCGATCGCCCGCGTGCGCATCGTCCCCGGCACCGGCCAGTGGAAGATCAACGGTCGCACCCTCGAGGGTTACTTCCCCAACAAGGTGCACCAGCAGACCGTGAACGAGCCCTTCAAGCTCCTCGAGCTGGACGGCCGTTACGACGTCGTCGCCCGCATCAGCGGTGGCGGCGTCTCCGGCCAGGCCTACGCGCTGCGCCTCGGCGTCGCCCGTGCCCTGAACGAGGCCGACGTGGACAACAACCGCGGCGCGCTGAAGAAGGCTGGCTTCCTGACCCGTGACGCCCGCGCCGTCGAGCGCAAGAAGGCCGGTCTGAAGAAGGCCCGCAAGGCGCCGCAGTACAGCAAGCGCTAATCGCCTCCCCCGGGGGTGCGGTCCGCCCTGGCGGCGCACCCCCTGGTTGCGCGAAAAACCGTCGCCCCGGAGTACCTCGCGTACTCCGGGGCGACGTGTTCCCCGGCTACTGTGCGGCGGCCGGGATCATCGGTTTGGGTTCCGAGCAGTGGTGATGGAGGACGGGACAGTGGGACGACTCTTCGGTACGGACGGCGTGCGCGGGGTGGCCAACGAGGGCCTGACGGCGGAGCTGGCGCTCGGCCTGTCGGTCGCCGCGGCCCATGTGCTCGGCGAGGCCGGCGCCTTCGACGGCCACCGGCCGGTCGCGGTGGTCGGCCGTGACCCGCGCGCCTCGGGCGAGTTCCTGGAGGCCGCCGTCATCGCCGGTCTGGCGAGCGCCGGCGTCGACGTCCTGCGGGTCGGCGTCCTGCCCACCCCGGCCGTGGCGTACCTCACCGGCGCGCTCGGCGCCGACTTCGGCGTGATGCTGTCCGCCAGCCACAACGCCATGCCGGACAACGGCATCAAGTTCCTCGCCCGCGGCGGCCACAAGCTGGACGACCGCATCGAGGACGCGATCGAGACCCACTACCGCAAGCACACCCTCGGCGACGAGGACTGGAACCGTCCGACCGGCGCGGCCGTCGGCCGGGTGCGCGAGTACACCGAGGGCTTCGACAAGTACGTCGCCCACCTGATCGGCGTGCTGCCCAACCGCCTGGACGGCATCAAGGTCGTCATCGACGGCGCCCACGGCGCGGCCGCCTACGTCGCCCCCGAGGCCTTCGCCCGGGCCGGCGCCGAGGTGGTCCACACCCTGGGGGCCGAGCCCACCGGCCTCAACATCAACGACGGCGTCGGCTCCACCCACCTGGACCGGCTGCGCGTCGCCATGAAGGAGCACCGGGCCGACCTCGGCATCGCCCTGGACGGGGACGCCGACCGCTGCCTGGCCGCCGACGCCGAGGGCAACGAGGTGGACGGCGACCAGATCATCGCCATCCTCGCGATCGCCATGAAGGAGGCCGGCACCCTGCGCGGCAACACCGCCGTGGCCACCGTGATGTCCAACCTCGGCTTCAAGCTGGCGATGGAGCGCGAGGGCGTCGAGCTGGTGGAGACCGCCGTCGGCGACCGCTACGTGCTGGAGGCGATGAAGGAGCACGGCTTCGCGCTGGGCGGCGAGCAGTCCGGCCACGTGATCCTGCTGGACCACGCCACCACCGGTGACGGCACCCTGACCGGCCTGATGCTGGGCGCCCGGCTGGCCGCCACCAAGCAGCCGCTGGCCGACCTGGCCGCCGTGATGACCCGGCTGCCGCAGGTGCTGATCAACGTCAAGGGCGTCGACAAGTCCCGGGTGAGGACCAGCACCGAGCTGGCCGCCGCGGTCGCCGAGGCCGAGGCCGAGCTGGGCTCCACCGGCCGGGTGCTGCTGCGCCCGTCGGGCACCGAGCCGCTGGTCCGGGTGATGGTCGAGGCCGCCGACCCGGCACAGGCCGAGACGGTCGGGCAGCGCCTGGCCGAGGCCGTGCGCACCCACCTGGGCTGAGCCCCGGAGACACGGTGAAGGGCCCCCGCGCGCCGCGGGGGCCCTTCGTGTCGTGCGCTCCTCCGGAGGTGCCTCCCCGGGCGCGCCCCTCGGGGGGCGCTCGTCGGGGCGCGCTCGTCGGGGGGCGCTCGTCGGGGGGCGCTCGTCGGGGCGCGCTCGTCGGGGTGGGCTCAGAGCTTGCGCAGCAGGGCCCGGCGGACCTTGTGGTCCTGGCCCTTCTGGAGGATCAGGGTGGCCCGGCCGCGGGTCGGCAGCACGTTCTCCAGCAGGTTGGGCTTGTTGATGGTGCGCCAGACCTGCCGGCCGTACTCCATCGCCTCCTCCTCCGGCACCTCGGTGAAGCGGCGGAAGTAGGAGTTCGGGTCCTGGAAGGCGGTCTGCCGCAGCTTGCGGAAGCGGTCCAGGTACCAGTGCTCGATGTCGTCGGTCCGGGCGTCGACGTAGATCGAGAAGTCGAAGTAGTCGGCCACCGCGAGGCGGGTGCGGCCGTCGCTGCCGGGCAGGGCCGGCTGGAGCACGTTCAGGCCCTCGACGATCAGGATGTCCGGGCGCTCCACGGTCAGCCGCTCGCCCTGCACGATGTCGTACACCAGGTGCGAGTAGACCGGCGCGCTGACCCGCTCCTTGCCCGCCTTCACGTCCGCGACGAAGCGCATCAGCGCCCGGCGGTCGTACGACTCCGGGAAGCCCTTGCGGGCCATCAGGCCGCGGCGGCGCAGCTCGGCGTTGGGGAGCAGGAAGCCGTCGGTGGTGACCAGTTCGACCCGGGGGTGCTCGGGCCAGCGGGCCAGCAGCGCCTGCAGCAGACGGGCGGTGGTGGACTTGCCGACCGCGACGGAGCCGGCCACGCCGATGATGAACGGGGTGCGGGTGCGCTCGGTGTCCGGGGTGTCCAGGAACGTGCCCAGCGTCCCGCGCAGCTCGTGCGTGGCGTGGATGTACAGGTTCAGCAGGCGCGACAGCGGCAGGTAGACGTCGCGGACCTCGTCCAGGTCGAGGGCGGTCCCGAGGCCGCGCAGCCGTTCCACCTCCTCGGCGGTCAGCGGCAGCGGCGTACGCTCGCGCAGCGCGCTCCACTCGGCCCGGCTGAGGTCCACGTAGGGGGACGGGGACGGGCCGGGCGTGGCGGCGCCCGGCGTACAGAGTTCGGTCAGCACATGCTCCATTGTGAGCCGTCGCGGCGTTCACGGTGGCTGTGGTGTCGGTCACGCAGTGTTCCCGCGCGGCGGGAAAACGGCCACAGAACCGCCCTTATGCTGGCACGCATGTGCGGAATTGTTGGATACGTGGGCGCTCAGACCGCCCTCGACGTAGTAATCGCAGGCTTGCAGCGACTGGAGTACCGGGGCTACGACTCGGCCGGTGTCGCGGTGCAGGTCCAGGACTCCGAAGGGCAGTGGAGCCTGGCCACCGACAAGCGGGCGGGCAAGCTCGCCAACCTGGAGAAGTCGCTCGCCGAGACCCCTCTGCCCGGCGGCACCACCGGCATCGGCCACACCCGCTGGGCCACCCACGGCGGCCCGACGGACGCCAACGCCCACCCCCACCTGGACGACCGCGAGCGGGTCGCGGTGGTGCACAACGGCATCATCGAGAACTTCGCCCAGCTGCGCGCCGAGATCGCCGAGCGCGGCCACACCCTCCGGTCCGAGACCGACACCGAGGTCGTCGCCCACCTGCTGGGCGAGGCCTACGCGGGCGACCTCGCCGAGGCCATGCGGGCGGTCTGCCGTCAGCTGGAGGGCGCCTTCACCCTGGTCGCCGTGCACGCGGACGCGCCGGACGTGGTCGTCGGCGCCCGCCGCAACTCGCCGCTGGTGGTCGGCCGTGGCGAGGGCGAGAACTTCCTCGCCTCGGACGTCGCCGCCTTCATCGCCCACACCCGTGAGGCGATCGAGCTGGGCCAGGACCAGGTGGTCGAGCTGCGCCGGGAGGGCGTGACCGTCACCAACTTCGACGGCACCCCGGCCGACGTGCGCGAGTACCACGTGGACTGGGACGCCTCCGCCGCCGAGAAGGGCGGTTACGACTACTTCATGCTCAAGGAGATCGCCGAGCAGCCGAAGGCGGTCGCCGACACCCTGCTCGGCCGGATCGGCACCGACGGCCGGCTGACCCTCGACGAGCTGCGGATCTCCGACGCCGACCTGCGCTCGGTCGACAAGGTCGTCATCGTGGCCTGCGGCACGGCCTTCCACGCCGGCATGATCGCCAAGTACGCGATCGAGCACTGGACCCGCATCCCCTGCGAGGTCGAGGTCGCCTCCGAGTTCCGCTACCGCGACCCGATCATGGGCCCGGGCACGCTGGTCATCGCCATCTCGCAGTCCGGCGAGACCATGGACACCCTGATGGCCCTGCGGCACGCCCGCGAGCAGGGCGCCAAGGTGCTGGCGATCTGCAACACCAACGGCTCCACCATCCCGCGCGAGTCGGACGCGGTGCTGTACACCCACGCCGGTCCGGAGGTCGCGGTCGCCTCGACCAAGGCGTTCCTGACCCAGCTGGTCGCCTGCTACCTGGTCGCCCTGTACCTGGGCCAGGTGCGCGGCACCAAGTGGGGCGACGAGATCTTCGCCGTCATCAAGGAGCTCGGCGACGCGCCGAAGCAGGTCGAGCAGGTCCTGGAGACCATGGAGCCGGTGCGCGAGCTGGCCCGCTCGCTGGCCGACGCCCGCTCGGTGCTGTTCCTCGGCCGCCACGTCGGCTTCCCGGTGGCCCTGGAGGGCGCGCTCAAGCTCAAGGAGCTGGCGTACATGCACGCCGAGGGCTTCGCGGCGGGCGAGCTCAAGCACGGCCCGATCGCGCTGATCGAGGAGGGGCTGCCGGTCGTGGTGGTCGTGCCCTCGCCGCGCGGGCGGTCGATCCTGCACGACAAGATCGTCTCCAACATCCAGGAGATCCGGGCCCGCGGCGCCCGCACGATCGTGATCGCCGAGGAGGGCGACGAGGCCGTCGTCCCGTACGCGGACCACCTGATCCGCATCCCGGCGACCCCGACCCTGCTCCAGCCGCTGGTCTCCACCGTCCCGCTGCAGGTCTTCGCCTGCGAGCTGGCCACGGCCAAGGGCCACGAGGTCGACCAGCCGCGCAACCTGGCGAAGTCGGTCACCGTCGAGTAGCCGCTCGGCCGTACGGCGCCCCTGCGGTGGCTGCGTCCTACCGCAGGGGCGCCGTGTCGAGTGCGAACGAGAACGGGGCGGGGAGGTCGATCGCCTTGCCGAAACCGGTCTCGACGAGGGCGGTGTAGTCCCCGTTCTCGGGCTCGGTGAACAGTGTGACCCTCTCTTCGTCGCGGTCGGCCAATAGATAGCAGGGGATGCCTGCGGCGGCGTAGCCAAGCCGCTTCGGCTCGCGCTCCTTGAGCGGATTGGTCGACGTGATTTCCAGGACCAGCGCGACGCCCGTCGGTGGTGACCACGGTTCCTGGCCCCGGAAGCGGCCGACGGGGGCTACGGTCGCATCCGGGATGAATCGGCCGGTCGGGGTGATCAGGCCTTTGTGCGTGCTGACGTACAGGTCTCCGGCTGCTTCCCGTGCCACGGTACGGGCGAACCGGGCGACGACGTCCTCGTGCGCACCGCCCTGATGAGGAGTCACGATGATCTCTTCCCAGGCCTGGAAGAGTTCGATCTTGCACCCCTGGGGCACGTGCAGCCTCAGGAACGACTGAAGGATGTCCACAGGCGACAACGTAGGCGTACAGCCGGGTGTGCGCGGGGGATCGTTGTAGGGGTCACTCGAAAGTGCGCCCAGGTCTGATACCGGCCGACTTCTGAAGGAGTCCCCGAATGCGTCATGCACACCCTGTGGAAACCGTCCGGGCCGCGGAGGCCGAGCTGATGGCGCGGCTGCCGGAGGGCACGCTGATGCAGCGGGCGGCCGCGGGGCTGGCCGCGACGTGTGCGCGGCTGCTGACCGGGCGTCGGGGGCGGGTGTACGGCAGTCGGGTGACGGTGCTCGCGGGCAGCGGGGACAACGGGGGTGACGCCCTGTACGCGGGGGCCGCGCTGGCCCGGCGCGGGGCGCGGGTGACGGCGGTGCTGCTGGTACCGGAGAAGGCGCACCCGGGCGGGCTGGCCGCGCTGCGGGCCGCCCGTGGGCGGGTGACGGTGGAGCAGGAAGTCGGCCTGGCCGACTTCTCGCGCGCGGACCTGGTGCTGGACGGCATCGTCGGCATCGGCGGCCGGGGCGGGCTGCGCCCCGCGGCGGAGCCGTACGCGCGGGCGGCGCGACGCGGGGTGGTGGTCGCGGTGGACCTGCCGAGCGGGGTGGACGCCGACACCGGCGAGGTGCCGGGCGTGGCGCTGCGCGCGGACGTCACGGTCTGCTTCGGCACGTACAAGCCCGGTCTGCTGATCGACCCGGGGGCCTCGTACGCGGGCGCCGTGCAGCTGGTCGGCATCGGGCTGGAGCCGCCCGCCGCGGAGGTGACGGCGCTCCAGCACGCGGACGTGGCGGCGCTGCTGCCGGTGCCGGGCGCGGAGAGCGACAAGTACCGGCGCGGCGTGGTCGGGGTGGCGGCCGGCTCGGCGACGTACCCGGGGGCGGCGCTGCTCGCGGTGGCCGGGGCGCTGCACGGGGGCGCGGGCGCCGTCCGGTACGTGGGCACGGCGGCCGAGGAGGTGGTGCGGCGCTTCCCGGAGGTGCTGGTCACCGAGGGCGGTCCGGCCGGGGCCGGGCGGGTGCAGGCCTGGGTGGTCGGGCCGGGCGGCGGCGAGGGGGCGCGGCAGGCGCTGGCCGAGGCGCTGGCGAGCGACGTTCCGGTGCTGGTGGACGCGGACGGGCTGACCGAGCTGGGCCGGCTCGGCCCGGACGCGCTGGCCGGCCGCACCGCGCCCACCCTGCTCACCCCGCACACCGGCGAGGCCGCCCGGCTGCTCGCGGGCGCCGGGGGCGGCACGCCGCCGGCCGCCGACGACCTGGCCGCGGCCCGGCTGGCCACCGCCCGCCGGCTGGCGGCCGACTACCGCGCGACGGTGCTGCTGAAGGGCTCCACCACGGTGGTCGCCGACCCGGGCGGGGCCGTCCGGGTGAACCCGACCGGCACCTCCTGGCTGGCCACGGCCGGCAGCGGCGACGTGCTGGCCGGGCTGGCCGGCTCCCTGCTGGCGGCCGGCCTCGCGCCGCTGGACGCCGCGTCGGCGGCCGCCTACCTGCACGGCCTGGCCGGCCGTGAGGCGGCGGGCGAGCCGGGCGCCCCGACGACGGCGCTCGCGGTGGCCGACGCGCTGCCGGCGGTGTGGCGGGCGGTCCGGACGCCCTGACCGGGAAGGCCGGGAAGGCGCCCGGAGGTCCGGCAACCGGAACCGGACGGTCCGTCGAACGCGTCCGTGCAAGGGACGGACGAGCGGTTCGCCGCAGGTCGGCGCGGTGCGCGCGGCCCGGTCGTCGGCCGCCGCGCCGACGGGCCGTTCGGCGAGGACTCCGGGACGTCTGGGAGACTGACCCTGATGACAACTGCGAACACGATCGGCACAGCCACCCTCACCGACGGCGTACGGGCCGAGGCGACCATCGATCTCGCCGCCCTGCGCGGCAACCTCGCCGCGTTGCGCGAGCGCGTCGGCAGCACGGCGGTGATGCTCGCGGTCAAGGCGAACGCCTACGGCCACGGCGCGGTCGAGTGCGCCCGGGAGGCGGTCGCGAACGGGGTCGGCTGGCTCGGCTGCGCGACGCCGGACGAGGCGCTGGCCCTGCGGGCCGCGGGCATCCGCCCCGAGCAGGCCCGCATCCTGTGCTGGCTGTGGACGCCGGGCGGGCCGTGGTGCGAGGCGCTGCGCGCGGGCCTGGACATCTCGGTCAGCGGCCAGTGGGCGCTGGACGAGCTGCTGCCCGCCGTGCGCGAGACCGGCATCCCGGCCCGGGTGCACCTGAAGGCCGACACCGGCCTCGGCCGCAACGGCTGCCAGCCGCACGACTGGCCGCGGCTGGTGGCGGCCGCCCGCCGGGCCGAGGCGGAGGGGCTGCTGACGGTCGTCGGCGTCTGGTCGCACTTCGCCGCGGCGGACGAGCCCGGCCACCCGTCGATCCAGGCCCAGCTGGACTCCTACCGCGTCGCGCTGGCCACGGCCGAGGCCGCCGGGCTGCGCCCCGAGGTCCGGCACCTGGCGAACTCCCCGGCCACCCTGCTGCTGCCGGAGTCGCACTTCGACCTGGTCCGCACCGGCCTGGCCGCGTACGGGCTGTCGCCGGTGCCCGAGGTGGGCTCGCCGGCGGACTTCGGGCTGCGCCCGGTGATGGCGCTGACCGCGCGGCTGGCGCTGGTCAAGCACGTCCCCGGCGGGCACGGGGTCAGCTACGGCCACCACTACACGACGCCGGGCGAGACGACGCTGGGCCTGGTCCCGGTCGGCTACGGCGACGGCATCCCCCGGCACGCCAGCGGCACCGGCCCGGTGCAGATCGACGGCAAGTGGCGCACGGTGGCCGGCCGGGTCGCGATGGACCAGTTCGTGGTGGACCTCGGCGGCGACGCCCCAGCGATCGGTGACGAGGTGCTGCTGTTCGGCAACGGCGAGCGCGGCGAGCCCACCGCCGAGGACTGGGCCCGCGCCTGCGGCACCGTCTCGTACGAGATCATCACCCGGATCGGTGCCCGGGTGCCCCGCCGCTACCTGGGCGGCAGCCACGCCGAGGTCCGGTCGGCATGACCGGGGGGCCGGCCGAGGGCAGTCCGGTCGCGGCGGTCGCCAGGGCGGCCGGTGCCGCCTCCGGGGTGAGCCGGGCGGGTGTGATCGGGATCTCGGTCGGCGTGCTGGCAGCCGGGGCGGCCGCGGGCGTCGCGATCGAGCGGCTGACCGTCGGCCGGGCGATGCGCCGCCGGGCCCGGGCCGAGCTGGACGCGAACGCCCCGTACGGCTCGCTGCGCGGGCGCCCGAGGACGGTGGCCGCGCCGGACGGCACCGAGCTGTACGTCGAGCTGGACGGCACCGGCTGGAGCGGGCCGGACGGCGGGACCGGTGCCGAGCCGCTGACCGTGGTGTTCTGCCACGGCTACTGCCTCAACCAGGACAGCTGGCACTTCCAGCGGGCCGCGCTGCGCGAGGGCCTGCGGCTGGTCTTCTGGGACCAGCGCAGCCACGGCCGCTCCGAGCGCTCCCGCTCGTACCTGGCGGGCGAGCCGGCCGGCATCGACCAGCTGGGCGGCGACCTCAAGGCGGTGGTCGACGCCGTCGCGCCGACCGGGCCGCTGGTGCTGGTGGGCCACTCGATGGGCGGCATGACGGTGATGGCGCTGGCCGACCAGCACCCGGAGCTGTTCCGCGAGCGCGTCGCCGGGGTGGCGCTGATCGGCACCCTCGCCGGGGACTGGAACGAGGTCAGCCTCGGCCTGCCGAAGGCCGGCGCGAAGCTGTTCAAGAAGGTCGCGCCCGGGGTGGTGAAGCTGCTGGGCCGCCAGGTCGACCTGGTCGAGGCGACCAGGCGGCTGGGCTCGGATGTGGCCGCCGTGTTCTACCGGAGGTTCTCCTTCGGCGGCCGGGACGTCGACCCCGGTGTGGTGCGCTTCGCCGAGCAGCTGCTGGACGCCACCCCGATCGACGTGGTCGCCGAGTTCTACCCGGTGTTCGGCGCGCACGAGAAGTACGGGGCGCTGGACGCCCTGCGCGGCCTGCCCGCACTGGTGCTGGCCGGGACGAAGGACCTGCTGACGCCCTCGACGCACAGCGAGGCGATGGCCGAGCGGCTGCCCGGCGCGGAGCTGGTGCTGGCCGAGGGCGCCGGGCACCTGGTGATGCTGGAGTGCCCGGAGCTGGTCGACCACGAGCTGGCCCGGCTGCTGCGCCGGGCCGCCGGCTTCGCCGGGGCCGCGCCGCTGCCCGCGGCCGTCCTCGACCTGGCCGGGGAACGGACCGCGGAGACCGCCGTCGACCCCGCCTGAGGCCCGGGTGCCCGCCCGGAGGGCCCACCCGCCGCGCGGGTGCCCGCCGATGTGGCACGGTAGCGGTGGCGGCCGGTGGTCGGCGCGCCGTACGGACCGAAGGGCAAGACACGCGCATGGGCTCGCACGCCACTCTCACCGTCCCCACCCCGGAGCGGATGGGCCGGCTCGGCCGGGAGCTGGCCGCGCTGCTGCGGCCGGGTGACCTGGTGCTGCTCTCCGGCGAGCTGGGGGCGGGGAAGACCACGCTGACCCGGGGCCTGGGGGAGGGGCTGCAGGTCCGCGGGGCGGTGACCTCGCCGACCTTCGTGATCGCCCGGGTGCACCCCTCGCTGGTCGGCGGCCCGGCGCTGGTGCACGTGGACGCGTACCGGCTGGGCGGGGACCTGGACGAGATGGAGGACCTCGACCTGGACGTCTCGCTGCCCGAGTCGGTGGTCGTGGTCGAGTGGGGCGAGGGCAAGGTCGAGCGGCTGTCCGAGGACCGGCTGGAGGTCCGGATCGAGCGCGCCATCGGCGGCACCGAGGGCGGGGACGACCAGGACCCGCGCCGGGTGGTGCTGACCGGCATCGGCCCGCGCTGGGCGGACGCGGCGCTGGCGGAACTCGGATAGCCGGGAGGGCGCCGACGACCCGCCGACGGGGCTCCGACGACTCGCCGACATCTTGCCGACAGACTGTCGGCAAGATGTTGCGGCCGGGGTGCCGGGCGTGGTGGGATGGGTGCTGCGGTTAGGTCTGCCTAACTAGGGAGGCGCCATGTCGAGCACCACCCCCGCCCCGCAGCGCGCGGTCACCGCCGCCGGGGCCGGAGAGTCCGCCCGTCGCGTTCCGGGAGAGCCGATGCGGGCGCTGCTGGCCGCCTGCGCGGCCGCCGAGGCGGTGTCCACACCGCCCGGACCGCGCCCCCGGCAGGACGGACCGCGGCCCGGACACGACGAACGGCCCGAGGCGCGGACGCCCCGGGCCGCCTGAGGCCGCTCCTCCCGAACCCGAACCCGAACCCGAACCCGAACCCGAACCCGAACCCGAATCCGGGCCGCCCGGTCCCGTCCGGGCTCAGGCGATCACGACCACCTTGGTGTCCTTCGGCGCGAAGTCCCAGAGCAGCTGCCCCTCGGCGCGGCCGCTGCGGATGCCGCCGGTCTTGGCGCTCGGGTCGGTGGTCGGCGTCGCGCCGTCCACCGCCGCGCTGAAGCCGAACACCACGCCGTTCTGCTGCGCGAAGCGCACCACGTGCTCGATCTGCTTGCCGTCCGTCCCGGTGGTGGTCGGGGTGCGGCTGTACACCGCGTAGCTGCCCGGGGCCGGCTCGACCGAGCCCGGGGTGACCGGGAAGGCGGCCGCGACCTGCGGGCTCTTCTTCGGGTCGACCAGCCAGACGTAGTGGCTGCCGACCGAGTACACCACCCGGGTGCCGGTGCCCGAGGTGGCCGGCAGCGGGGGGACGGTCGGGGTGGCCGCGGCGGTGGGCGCCGCGGCGGTGGCCGTGCCGGTCGCCGTGGTGGTGGCGGTGGGCTTGGGGCCGCCGGCCCGGTCCTGGGCGCCGTTGGCCTGGAAGGCCAGCAGGCTCACCACCGCCAGGGCCCCCAGGGTCAACCCCGTGACCACCACTCCAGGACCCATCTTCGCCACGTTGCCGCTCCCGCCGCCGTCCCTTTACGTACGGCCCCATCGTGCCAGGTTCATCCGCGCGGGTCGCAGTGCCTCGGATCTGTGTTCCCGCCTGGTACACCCTGCCGATCGGCCGGTCGGCCCAACGTCGGTCTAACCTTGACCCGTGCTGCTGCTCGCGTTCGACACCGCTACCCCCGCCGTCACCGCCGCCGTCCACGACGGCACGGCCGTCCTCGCCGAGACCCACCAGGTCGACGCCAGGCGCCACGGTGAACTGCTGCTGCCCGCGATCGACCAGGTGCTGCGGGCCGCCGGGGTGGACAAGCACCGGCTGACCGGCATCGCGGTCGGCGTCGGCCCCGGCCCGTACACCGGCCTGCGGGTCGGACTGGTGACCGCCGCCGCGCTCGGCCACGCCCTCGGGCTGCCGGTGCACGGCGTCTGCACGCTGGACGCGATCGCCTTCCAGGCCCGCGCCGAGGGCCTGGCCGGGCAGCCGTTCACGGCCGCCACCGACGCGCGCCGCAAGGAGGTCTACTGGGCCTCGTACGACGCCGAGGGCCGCCGCACCGAGGGCCCCGCCGTGGACCGCCCGGCCGAGCTGACCCCGCAGCCGCGCTCCGTCGGCGCCGGCGCGCTGCTCTACCCCGACGCCTTCCCGGGCGCGCACGGCCCCGAGCACGTCTCGGCCGGCGCCCTGGCCGGCTTCGCCGCCGCCGAGCTGGCCGCCGGGCGCGAGCTGCTGCCCAACCACCCGCTGTACCTGCGCCGCCCGGACGCCCAGGTCCCCGCGGCCTACAAGAACGTTCTGGGAGGCAAGGCGGTGCTCCCGGCGTGAACCACGGCACCACCCTGCGCCCGATGCGCTGGTGGGACATCGCGCCGGTGCTGGAGCTGGAGCTGCGGCTCTTCCCCGAGGACGCCTGGTCCGCCGGGATGTTCTGGTCCGAACTGGCCGAGTCCCACCCCGGCGGCACCCGCCACTACACCGTCGCGGCCGCCCCGGACGGCAGGATCGTCGGCTACGCCGGACTGATGGCGATCGCCGGCGAGGGCGACGTCCAGACCATCGCCGTCGACGAGCGCCACCAGGGCGCCGGCCTCGGCACGGCGCTGCTCACCGACCTGATCCGGGAGGCCGCCCGGCGCGAGTGCGCCGAGCTGCTGCTGGAGGTGCGGGTGGACAACCCGCGCGCCCAGCGGCTGTACGAGCGCCACGGCTTCGAACCGGTGGGCATCCGGCGCGGCTACTACCAGCCCGCCAACGTCGACGCGCTGGTGATGCGCCTCGACCACCCGAGCACTGACAGCACTGACCCGAAGGACATTGAGGACACCCGCCATGGCTGACGAACCGCTCGTCCTCGGCATCGAGACCTCCTGCGACGAGACCGGCGTCGGCATCGTGCGCGGCACCACGCTGCTGGCCGACGCGGTCGCCTCCAGCGTCAACGACCACGCCCGCTTCGGCGGCGTCGTCCCGGAGATCGCCAGCCGCGCGCACCTGGAGGCGATGGTCCCGACCATCCAGCGCGCCCTGGACACCGCCGGGATCAAGGCGAGCGACCTGGACGGCATCGCCGTCACCGCCGGCCCCGGCCTGGCCGGCGCGCTGCTGGTCGGCGTCAGCGCCGCGAAGGCGTACGCCTGGGCGCTGGACAAGCCGCTGTACGGGGTCAACCACCTCGCCTCGCACATCTGCGTCGACCAGCTGGAGCACGGCCGGCTGCCCTCGCCGACGATGGCCCTGCTGGTCTCCGGCGGGCACTCCTCGCTGCTGCTCAGCGAGGACATCACCAGCGACGTCCGCCCGCTCGGCGCGACCATCGACGACGCGGCCGGCGAGGCCTTCGACAAGGTCGCCCGGGTGCTCGGCCTCGGCTTCCCCGGCGGCCCGATCGTCGACCGCACGGCCCGCGAGGGCGACCCGAAGGCGATCGCCTTCCCGCGCGGGCTGAGCGGCCGCAACGACCCGGCGTACGACTTCTCCTTCTCCGGCCTGAAGACCGCCGTCGCCCGCTGGGTGGAGGCCAAGCGCCGGGCCGGCGAGGAGGTGCCGGTCGCCGACGTGGCGGCGTCCTTCCAGGAGGCGGTCACCGACGTGCTCACCCGCAAGGCCGTCAAGGCGTGCAAGGACAACGGCGTCGACCACCTGATGATCGGCGGCGGCGTGGCGGCCAACTCGCGGCTGCGCGAGATGGCCCAGCAGCGCTGCGACCGGGCCGGCATCCGGCTGCGGGTGCCCCGGCCGGGCCTGTGCACCGACAACGGCGCGATGGTCGCGGCACTGGGCGCCGAGATGGTGTGGCGCGACCGCACGCCGTCCGCCCTCGACCTGTCGGCGGACTCCTCGCTGCCGGTGACCGAGACCCACGTGCCCCACACGGACTTCCACGGCCAGGCCTACGACGCCCTCGGCGGCGGCGCGGCATGACCGTCGCCGCGATGTGGGAGGCCCGGGCGGCGACCGGCCGGGGCGACGAACTCGCCGCCTGGGTACGGGAGTCGGTGCTGCCCGCGGTCCGCGGCTCGGCCGGTCTGGAGCGCCTCGAACTGCTCTCCGCCCCGGGCGAGCGGGTGCTGCTGATCACCTGGTGGAACGGCGAGCCGGTGCCCGTCGCCGACCCGCCCGCCGGGCTGCTCGGCCGTCCGGTGCACCGCTGGTCCTTCACCAGCGAGCACGTCGAGTAGCCCCTGGCCGGGAACCGCCGCGGCGGTCGGTACCGTGCATAGCTGAGAGAAGGCTGGACGGGAACCGGGAGCGCGCAGCGGTGATCAGGCGGAGCAGGACCAGGACGTACGGGGTGGGGGCGCTGGCCCTGCTGGCCTTCGCCACCGCGTGCGGGGACAACGGGGGCGGTGGCGGTGCCGCCCCCGCCGCCACGACGGCGGCGGCCACGCCCCGGCCCACCGGCGCGGCGCCGACCAGTGCCTCCGCGCCCCCTTCGGCGGGCACCCCGGCGGGCGCCGACGCGGCGGCCTGGGCCAAGTGGAACCTCACCCCGCTCGCCCCCGCCCCGGCGCCGCCCGCCGACAAGCCGATCAAGCTCGAACGGACTGGCCCCGTACCGGTGTTCAGCGATGTGAAGACCAGCGACAAGGTCGTCTTCATCACCATCGACGACGGCGCCGAGAAGGACCCGAAGTTCGTCGAGATGCTCACCGACCTCAAGGTGCCGATCTCGATGTTCCTGACGAAGGACATCGTCAAGAACGACTACGGCTACTTCAAGCCGCTCCAGGCGCTGGGCAACCACATCCAGAACCACACCGTGGACCACCCGGTGATGAGCAAGCTGTCGGCCGACAAGCAGAAGGCCGAGATCTGCGACGACCAGGCCGCGCTCACCCAGCAGTACGGCACCGCCCCGCTGCTGTTCCGCCCGCCGTTCGGCGACGGGGCCAACACCCCGGTGCTCAACACCTCGGTGCAGCAGTGCGGCCCGCGCGCGATCGTGCTCTGGCGCGAGTCGATGCAGATCCACGACATGCAGTACCAGGCCGCGGACAAGAAGCTGAAGCCCGGCGACATCGTCCTGGCGCACTTCCGCGGCCCCAAGGAGCTCAAGGGCGCCACGATGACCCAGATGTTCGGCGACCTGCTGGCCCGGATCCAGGAGCAGGGCTTCTCGGTGGCCCGGCTGGAGGACTACATCCAGGCGCCCGCCTCGTAGCCCCGTCCCGGTCCCGGGCCCGGCGCCGTGGGCCGGGCCGCCGCGCCGGGGGTCAGACCGGCTGCCCCAGCATCATCAGCGGCCCGTTGTCGGTGCGGCTGAGGATCACCGTGACGGTGTTCGGCCCGGAGGGCTTGAGCTGGCGGCGCAGCTCCTCCGGGGTGATCGCCATCCCGCGCTTCTTGATCACCACCGTGCCGACCGCCCGCTCGCGCAGCAGCGCCTTCAGCTTCTTGATGTTGAAGGGCAGCACGTCGGTGAGCTCGAAGGCGTGCGCGTACGGCGTCGCGACCAGCTCGTCCGAGGTCAGGTAGGCGATCTTCGGGTCGATCAGCCGGCCGCCCACCTGCCCGGCCACCTCGGCCACCAGGTGGGCCCGGATCACCGCGCCGTCCGGCTCGTACAGGTAGCGCCCGACCGGGCCGGCCGGCGGGTCGGGCAGGTCGCCGCCGGTCAGGCTGGCGCCGTGCGGCAGCAGGGTGGCGCGGTGCGGGCTGGTGGCCCTGGTGCCGAACCAGAGCACCGCCTCCTTGACGTCGCCGTGGTCCGAGACCCACTCGGCCTCGGCGTCCTCCGGCACGGCCTCGTGCGGGATGCCCGGCGCGACCTTCAGCGCGCCGATCGGGGTCCGCCGGCCGGCCTCGATCGCCCAGGAGAGCGGCGGGGCGTACGCCTCCGGGTCGAACACCCGGCCGCGCGCGGTGCGCCGGGCCGGGTCGGTGAACACCGCGTCGTAGCCGGTGACGTCCACCTCGGCGACGTCCGCGCAGCGCACCTCGACCAGGTCGGCCAGGCCCAGCGCGGCCGCGTTGGCCGCGGTGGCGGCGCAGGCCGCCGGGTCCCTGTCGACGGCCAGCACCTCGATGCCGGCCCGGGCCAGCGCCAGCACGTCCCCGCCGATGCCGCAGCACAGGTCCGCCAGCCGCCGTACGCCCAGGTCGGCGAACCGCCGGGCCCGCCACTCGGCCACGCTGCGCCGGGTGGACTGCTCGACCCCGTTGGGCGTGAAGTACATCAGGTCGGCGTCCGCCCCGAACTTCGCCCGCGCCCGCTGCCGCAGCCGCGCCTGCCCGAACGCGGCCGACACCAGCTCCGCCGGGTGCTCCCGCCGCAGGCGGGTCGCCAGCGCGAGCTCCTCCTCGGGGGTGAACTCGCGCAGCTCGGCGAGCAGGGCCTGGCCCTCGGGGGTCAGCAGCGGCTGGAGGTTCTCGGTGTCCACGGGGCCATTCTCGCGGGTCGGCCGGGTGGCCGGTCGGCCGGAGCGGCCGCGCGGCGTTCACCGGCCGATGACGGGGACGTCGGAGGTCAGCCAGAACACCAGCGGCATCAGCGGCGCGGCCGCCAGCGCGGCGTACGGCGTGATCCGGTACCCGAGCCGCCGGGTGCCCCGGCCGGTCAGTGCCAGCAGGACGAGCATCACCACGACGCCGAAGACGTCCAGGGCCTCCACCCCGGGGCCGTACAGGGCGAGCAGCTTCAGCCAGTTGAGCACGAACGACCCGACGGACGCCGCCGCGACGGCCCCGGCGACCACCACCGCGGCGAGCACCAGGTCCGGCGCCCAGTGGACCGGCGGCCGCCCGGGCGCGCCGTGGGGCCGGCTCACCGGAGCCACCCCGCGCCGGCGAGGGCGGTCAGCAGGGCGGGGCTGACCGCGGCGGCGACCGGGGTGATCCGGTAGCCCCGCCGGTGGGTGTACCGGGCCACCGCCACGACCGGGACGAGCAGCAGCGCGGTCGCGGCGCCCCGGGCCGCCCAGCCGCCGATCGCGGGGTGGGCCTCCAGCGCGAGCGCGGCCAGGAAGGCCGCGATCCAGCCGAACCCCAGCAGCGAGGCGGCCCCCAGGACCGTCAGCAGCGCGAGCAGCAGGTCCGTCGGACGGCCGACCGGGCGCAGCGGGTCGGCGGGCGGCAGCCGGTTCACCGCCACAGCACGCCCGAGGAGAGGACCGCTGGCAGCGCGAACGGGGCGAGCCCGGCGGCGACCGGGAGGAGCCGGTAGCCGGACCGCCGGCTGCGGAAGGCCACCACGAGGCCCGCCGCCAGGGCGACCACCGGGGCGGCCAGCATCCCGATGCCCAAGAAGGCCCACCCGCGCCCGTCCCCGTCGTCCCCGTAGCCGGGGATGTTGCCGAGGCAGGCGACGAGGAGGAAGGCGACGAACGGCAGCACGGCCCCCAGCAGGGGCAGCGACAGCAGGGCGAGGGCGGCGTCCTTGGGCCGGGACGGGCCGATGCGCACCGGGATCGAGGTCATGGCAGGAGTCTGGCGGGGCCGGGCCCGGTCGTACATGAGTACGGCTACTCAATCGCGAACCGGGGACTTCCGGGACTCGCCGTTGGCACTCTGGTTGACTGAGTGCTAACACGGCCCTATGGTCATCCTTGGCACTCACCACTAGGGGAGTGCTAACGCGACGACGTGTGTCTGACCCCCGCGACGGCAGGCCCGCAGGATCGCCCCTACCCGTTAGAAAACCCCGTAATCTCCGAAGGGGAGCTCGGACGTGACCACCAGCAGCAAGGTTGCCATCAAGCCGCTCGAGGACCGCATCGTGGTCCAGCCGCTCGACGCCGAGACCACCACGGCCTCCGGCCTGGTTATCCCGGACACCGCCAAGGAGAAGCCCCAGGAGGGCGTCGTCCTGGCCGTCGGCCCGGGCCGCTTCGAGGACGGTCAGCGTCTGCCGCTCGACCTCGCCGTCGGCGACATCGTCCTGTACTCGAAGTACGGCGGCACCGAGGTGAAGTACAAGGGCGAGGAGTACCTCGTCCTCTCGGCCCGCGACGTTCTCGCGGTCATCGAGAAGTAAGACGTACCGACCCGCCCCGGATCCGTGTCCCAGTGACAGGGGCCCGGGGCGTGGTTGTTGGTTCACGTAGTTCGGCGGCCGGTGGGCCGGCCGCAGCCCCGAGGGAATAGGGAACATGGCGAAGATCCTGCAGTTCGACGAGGACGCCCGCCGCTCGCTGGAGCGCGGTGTCAACAAGCTGGCCGACACCGTCAAGGTGACCATCGGCCCCAAGGGCCGCAACGTCGTCATCGACAAGAAGTTCGGCGCCCCGACCATCACCAACGACGGTGTCACCATCGCCCGCGAGGTCGAGCTGGACGACCCGTACGAGAACCTTGGCGCGCAGCTCGTCAAGGAGGTCGCCACCAAGACCAACGACGTCGCGGGTGACGGCACCACGACCGCCACCGTGCTGGCCCAGGCCCTGGTCAACGAGGGTCTGCGCAACGTCGCCGCCGGTGCCGGCCCGGCCGCCCTGAAGAAGGGCATCGACAAGGCCGTCGCCGCGGTCTCCGAGCACCTGCTGTCCGTCGCCCGCGAGATCGAGGGCAAGGACGACGTCGCCGCCGTCGCCTCCCTCTCCGCGCAGGACACCCAGGTCGGCGAGCTGATCGCCGAGGCGATCGACAAGGTCGGCAAGGACGGTGTCATCACCGTCGAGGAGTCGAACACCTTCGGCGTGGAGCTGGACTTCACCGAGGGCATGCAGTTCGACAAGGGCTACCTGTCGCCGTACTTCGTCACCGACGCCGAGCGCCAGGAAGCGGTCCTCGAGGACCCGTACATCCTGATCAACCAGGGCAAGATCTCCTCGATCCAGGAGCTGCTGCCGCTGCTGGAGAAGATCCTCCAGGGCGGTGCCTCCAAGCCGCTGCTGATCATCGCCGAGGACGTCGACGGCGAGGCGCTGTCGACCCTGGTCGTGAACAAGATCCGTGGCACCTTCAACGCCGTCGCCGTCAAGGCCCCGGGCTTCGGCGACCGCCGCAAGGCGATCCTCGGCGACCTGGCCGTCCTGACCGGTGGCCAGGTCATCTCCGAGGAGGTCGGCCTCAAGCTCGACCAGGTCGGCCTGGACGTGCTGGGCACCGCCCGCCGCGTGACCATCACCAAGGACGAGACCACGGTCGTCGACGGTGCCGGTGACTCCGAGGCCGTCGCCGGCCGCGTCGCCCAGATCAAGGGCGAGATCGCCGCGACCGACTCCGACTGGGACCGCGAGAAGCTGCAGGAGCGCCTGGCCAAGCTGGCCGGCGGCGTCTGCGTCATCAAGGTCGGCGCCGCCACCGAGGTGGAGCTGAAGGAGCGCAAGCACCGCCTGGAGGACGCCATCTCGGCGACCCGCGCCGCGGTCGAGGAGGGCATCGTCGCCGGCGGTGGCGCCTCCCTGGTCCACGCCGCCAAGGTGCTGGACGAGGGCCTGGGCCTGTCGGGTGACGAGGCCACCGGTGTCGCCGTGGTCCGCAAGGCGCTGCACGAGCCGCTGCGCTGGATCGCCCAGAACGCCGGCCTGGAGGGCTACGTCATCACCTCCAAGGTCGCCGAGCTGGAGATCGGCCAGGGCTACAACGCCGCCACCGGCGAGTACGGCGACCTGGTGAAGGCCGGCGTCATCGACCCGGTCAAGGTCACCCGCTCCGCCCTGGAGAACGCCGCCTCGATCGCCTCCCTGCTTCTCACCACCGAGACCCTCGTGGTGGAGAAGAAGGAGGAGGAGGCCGACAACGGTCACGGCCACGGCCACGGCCACTCGCACTGAGGCTCCGACGCCTGACCGGAGGCCCGGTCCGCTCCCCCCGGGGGGAGCGC